>CAXUIM010000064.1:0-15979 GCA_964250885.1 uncultured Acidobacteriaceae bacterium
CGGTGGAAGTCGTAGGTTCGAATCCTGCTGTGCCCACCATCAAATCAACAACTTAGAGGGGCTGCCAAAGCGGACGCGCACCGCCTCGGTTGGAGGAACGGTCTACGCCTCGATGAAAGGAGCGATCGAAGTGCTGTCGAGGCATCTGGCAAAGGAGTTGGGGCCGCGGAGGATCGCCGTCAATGTGGTTGCACCAGGACCCGTTGAAACCGATTTCAGTGGCGGTATCGTTCGCGATAATCCTGCTGTCAACAAAATGATTGCTGAAAATACAGCCCTTGGCCGGGCAGGTCTCCCAGAAGATCTCGGTCCTATGATCGCGTCGCTTCTCTCGGAAGAGAATCATTGGATCAATGCGCAGCGTATTGAGGTCTCAGGCGGAGTCGCGATTTAGCCCTCCGCTTCAGAAGCGAGACTGTTGGAGAGAACTTCCATACTGCTGGTTGCGCCGCGAAATTCGTGAGTGCCGGAGTCACTGATAGTGGAACCGGCACCTTCACTCAGCGTCGATTTGTGAGGGCGATGCACGAGGCGAGTCGCTAACGAATGCGACGAACACCCGAGGTCAACGCAAACATCGCCACCGATGCCCGCTGTCCGGCCTTTATTTAGATCTGCCCGGAACGATTGACATCAAGCCAGATATCTCCTCGACCGGCGATCGGTGCTGCGAAGGCAAGTATCACCCCTCCCAATCTCTCTGAGCGTGGAACGGCACTGATCTTTCCAAGACGTAGCGTTCCTGAGATTGACGATGTCCTGCCGAGGAGGCAAGCCGAACATGCGGGAGTCCTCGCGACTGAATTGAGTCTGACTTTCATAGCCGACCTGAAAGCCATGAGCACACCTACGCCGGGGCAGGGGAGCAGTTGAAGAGGGTGAAGCTGCAACTCAAACTTCCAGAAGACCTCCGCCGTAACTTTGCCGTAACCACGAGCCGCATGGTAGAGATCGCCTGTCGCTCGCATGGCGTCGAGCGCCCGGGAATTGTAGTATCGTTCCCATTTGTTCCCACCATGCGACTTCCTGCTGACTGAGAACCTCCGGAAGCTGCAGGACCTTCTTCGGATACGGTGTCTCGGCTGCACTCCAGCCCGCTTCAGGACCCGGATATAGAAGAAGCGCAACGCAGCAAGCCGTTGCGTGACCGTGTTCGGAGCCACCTTCCAACTGCGGAACATCGCAGCTTGATACTGCCGAACGTGATCCGTGCCAGGCTTGTCCGGCGAACAACGGAAGTGCTGAGCGAAATGCTCGACAGTGCGGTTGTAAGCGCGAATGGTCCCCGGAGCGTAGTTGCGGCGCTCCAACTCTTCCAACATGATCCGACGCAGATGGGTCACAAAGAGTCCTCCTTCTCTGCGACAAACGTTAGATCATCGCCGCAACCCCCCGCCAAGCGCACGCGTCCGCCGCGAAGCGGCTTCATCAACAAGTCGAATTAGCGGAAATAATCAGGCCTTGGCGGACCTTTGGGCCGGGCGCGAACTCCACTTCCCACAGAGGACGTTCCCAGGACTTATCCGAAAAACGTCAACGGCCCTGAAACAGTCAAACCTCCGTCTTGCTCAAGAACTCCTCCAATACATGTCGCATCGTCGTCGGCTTACGCCCGATGAGTCGCTCCAACGTCGGGTCAACTACTGCGAACTCACCCACGCGCGCCGCCTGATACAAGCTCAGCAGCAAGCCGGCGAAGATATCGGGCATGCCCTGCTTTACAAGCATTGCCCGGTACGTCTCGTCGCTCACCAGCTCGTGTTCGACTGGCTTCTTCAGGATCTCCGAAGCGAGCTGCGCCAAACCGCTGAAATCGAGCATCTCGGAGCCTGTGAGGGCCGGTGATGGCCCATCCGCCAGCAGGCCCGGCTCCAGCAAGACCGCAACCGCAGCTTCCGCGAGATCAGCCCGCGCGGTCCAGCAGACTGGCCCATCTTCCGGCAGTGCGATTCTGCCTGTCTCTCGCATGCCCCTTAGTTGAAAGAGGGCCGACTCCGCATAGAACCCGTTCTGAAGAGATACATAGGAAATTCCACATTTCGCCAGCAGAGCGTCCGTTGGCACATGGTTTTCCTTTGTTGGAATGAAGATGGAAGCCGATCCCTTGCCTTGGTGACTGGTGTAAAGAATGCGCTTGGCCCCAGCGGTCTTCGCCGCCTGGATGGCATTTCCATGCTGCCGTACACCGTCCCCGCCCATCGCCGTGCCTGAAACGATCAGCACCTGCTCGGCCCCGTCAAACGCCTCCCGCAGGCTTTCAGGTTCCGCAAAGTCACCCTTGCACACACGCACACCGCGCTGTTTCAGGTCCTCAGCCTTGCTCGGGTCCCGCGTACTCACTCCGACCTGGTCTGCTGGCAGCTTCTCTAACAACCCTTCCACGACCTGCCGTCCAAAATTCCCCGTCGCTCCAGTCACAAGTATCATTTGCTTTCTCCTTCTGAGCTTCTGAGCCCCTGAGCTCCTGAGCTCCTGAGCGCTCACGTGGCGCCACAGATTGTTTCCATTGGTATCACAATATTGTTTCCTTTGGAACCAGCTTCTAAAATGGTTCAGTGACCAGAACGGCAGAAAAGAACACGATACCGCCGCAAGGGGATGAAAATCCGAGCCAGGCCTCGGCTTCGCCCCACCGAGAACGTATCCTTGAGGCCGCGCTTGCGCTGCTTACGACAGGAGGCCGGGATGCCGTCACCACGCGCGCCGTGGCGGAGGCTGCCGGCGTACAGCCTCCCGTTCTGTACCGCCTCTTTCACGACAAACGAGGTTTGCTTGATGCAATGACCGACTACGGTTTTGCACTGTACCTCTCCGATAAGCGCCAACCGCACCCTACCGAGGACCCGATCCAGTTCCTTCGCGGCGGATGGGCCCGGCACATCCAATTCGGTCTTTCACACCCGGAGTTGTACCTGCTCATGTACGCCGATCCCCGACCTATGGTAACCGGACGCTTTGCCCCGCACGCCCAGCCTGGCTTGCGGGCGCACATGCATAACGTCGCGGTCGCAGGCAGATTGCGGATACCCGAAGAGCGAGCCGCTGACCTGTTCCACGCAGCGGCTTGCGGCGTTGTCATGACCCTACTCGCCGCATCGGAAAAGGAACGCGACTTGGCCCTTTCCCAGCTAGCATGCGAAGCAGCTCTGGCGTCGATTTCCACTGACCCTCCGGTTACCGCGGACCCCACCGCCGCCGCCGCGGCGAACATGCTACGGTCCCGGATGGTGGACGCAGGCGCACAGCACCTACCCGCATCAAAGCTCTTCACCAGGGCGGAAACGTCACTCCTGCTTGAGTGGCTGGCTCGCCTCACCGATCCGCCATTGTGAGAGAGCCGCTGTCAGCTTCCGCTGCACACGGGCGGTCGCTCGTGTGGTGATCTTCACTCGGTGGCACTCATCGCATACATCGTTCTGCATTGTCCGGTTGTGCTGCTCGAAGGCCGTCAAGGAGTTGGATGCCCCATGGTAACTTTTCCTTCACGCGCGGCAACACTGGCATCCAAGCCGTGGTGCGGTTCACGATGCCCTCCGCGAGCAGACTCTGCGCTGTGGCGGCGATCGTTTCGTCGTTGCTCCGCGGTGCCCAGCCGAGCTCGCGTTTGGCCTTCTCCGCGGAGACCGGTCGTTTTTTGCCAAGCTCATACAGTCGCTCCCGCAGGACCGGGTCGGTGACCGCGCAACTTCCGCCTGGCTGAGGATCTCGGGCAGGTGGAGCACCTTCTTCGGGTACCGGAAGCTACCTTCAAAATTTCGGAATGGCCTCGTTCCCTGCGCATCCAACCCAGATACTTTACAGATACTTTCCCGCCACCAGACTAGAATGGAAGATGAATGATTCTGCCTTTCGTCCGCGAGTTGATGGCGGACCTGGAGCACTCCGCCGCCTTTGAGCGTGTGCGTCGCCACCTGGCCGGCGGCACGGGGCGCCGGCGTGTGTCCGGATTGACCGGAACCGCGAGGGCGCTGTATCTTCCCAGCTTCGTTCGCGCCGCGCAAACCCCCGGTTCCGGACAGACCACCAGTGCAGCGCCGGCGCTGGTGCTGGTTGCGGATAACAAGGCGGCTGAGACCCTGTATGCCAGTGTGGTGGCGGCCTGCGAGCTGACCGGAGCGCTGCATCCCGGCGATGTGCTGCGGCTTCCGGCCCACGATGTACTGCCGTTTGAGAACGTCTCCCCGCATCCGGAGATTCAGGAGCAGCGCGCGGCGGCGCTCTGGAAGCTCTCGACCGGCGCGGCCCGGCTGGTCATTGCGCCCGTGGAGGCCGCCTGCATGCGCCTGTTCACGCGCGACCATTATGCCGCGCTCGCACTGCGGCTGCGCCGGGGAGAAGAACACCTGCCCGAGATGCTGGTGGAGCACCTGCTCTCGGTGGGGTACACGCGCGTGGACGTGGTGGAGATGCCGGGACAGGTGACGGTGCGGGGCGGAATCCTGGATGTGTACTCGCCCGAAGCCGAGCGGCCCGTGCGTATCGATTTCTTCGGCGATGAAATCGAATCCATCCGCCGCTTCGATCCCGACACGCAGCGCTCCAGCTCGGCCGTCGATGAGGTGCTGCTGCTGCCGTTGACCGAAACTCCGGCCAGCGCCGCCGTGCTGGACGCCATCAACGCGCGTTTAACGCGCAGCGGAACGGCGGGCGCTTTGCTCGAAGGCGGCGAGCGGGCCGCGGAGCTGGTGGACCCTGTGGTGCGGCCCGGTCCGGCGGCGGGCCAGACCGGCCCGCGCGATTCGACCCGTCTGCGCGATGCAACGATTTTTCCCGGCTGGGAGTTTTACGCCGCGGTCGCGGGCGCCAGGTCGTCGCTGCTGGAGCTGATGGGACCGCATGCCCGGGTGTTCGTGGAAGAGCCCGCCATGCTGGCCAACCAGGGCGAGCGCTGGTGGAACAAGGTCGAGCAGCGGCATGAACGGGCGGGGATCGGGAACCTGGTGCGTCCTGGGGATCTGTATCTCTCGCCCTGGGAGCTGGAGGACCGCGTGCGCGGATTCTGCGGCTGCGAGCTGGACCAGCTGGGCGCGGTGGATGTGCTCGAGGGCGACCGCAGCGATGCCAGCGAGATCGAGTTCTCCACCCGCCCGACCATGCGCTTCCACGGCTCCATTCCGGCCTTGATCGATCAGATCAAGGCGCTGATGGAGACCGAGGCGCGGGTGTTGATTGCCGCGCCCAACCAGGGTGAGGTGGAGCGGCTCGCCGGGCTGATGCAGGAGTATGGCGTCGCCTACCGCATCGGCTCGCGCACCGAGCAGGCCGCCTCGGCCAATGTGTACTCGGAGTCCAGCTACCTCGCCGGCGATCTGCGCACGCCGGTGATCGTCCGCGCCGCCATCGCCAACGGCGTCCAGGTGGTGGGGACGGAACGTCCCGGGGAGGAAGTCGCTGCCCGGCAGCTGGTCGTGATCGGGGCCAACGACCTCTCCGACGAGGCGGATGTGTATGCTCGCCCCGCGCCGCGGAGATCCAAGACAGCGGCGTTCGTCTCGGACTTTCGCGATCTGGCCGTGGGCGATTACGTGGTCCATGTCGAACATGGGATCGCGCGCTATGACGGGCTGCGCATCCTGGAGCAGCCGGACAGCGCCGACCTCGAGCTGATGATCCTCACCTTCGCGGATGAGGCCAAGCTGTACGTTCCCCTCACCCGGCTGGATCTGATCCAGAAGTACCGTTCCACCGAGACCGGCCCGGCGCCGCAGCTGAACCGGCTGGGCAGCCAGGCGTGGTCCAAGACCAAGGCGCGGGTCAAGAAGGCCATGGAGGATATGGCCGAGGAGCTGCTGAAGTTGTATGCGCAGCGCGAAGCCGCCCAGGGCACCACCTTCTCCCCGGACAACAACCTGCAGCGCGAGTTCGAGGACGAGTTCGACTTCAACGAGACGGAGGATCAGCTCACTTCCATCGCCGACATCAAGCGTGATATGGAGTCCCCGCGTCCCATGGATCGCCTGTTGTGCGGAGATGTGGGCTACGGCAAGACGGAAGTGGCTATGCGCGCGGCCTTCAAGGCCGTGCAGGACAGCAAGCAGGTCGCGGTGCTGACGCCCACCACCGTGTTGTGCTTCCAGCATTTCGAGAGCTTCAAGAGGCGGTTCGCGAAGTTTCCCGTGACGGTGGAGATGATCTCGCGCTTCCGCACGGCCAAGGAGAAGAAGGACGTGCTCGAACGCACCGAACAGGGCAGGGTGGACATCCTGATCGGCACGCATGCCCTGCTGAGCCAGGGTCTCAAATTTCAGGATCTGGGCCTGCTGGTGGTGGACGAAGAGCAGCGCTTCGGCGTGCGTCATAAGGAGCGTTTGAAGCAGATGCGCGCGGCCATCGACGTTCTGAGCATGTCGGCGACGCCCATTCCGCGCACGCTGCACATGTCGCTGGTCGGGCTGCGCGATATGAGCGTGATTGAAACGCCGCCCAAGGATCGCATGGCGATTCAGACCATCGTCGCGAAGTTCGATGAGAAGCTGATCCGCACCGCCGTGGAGGTGGAACTGGAGCGCGGCGGCCAGACCTACTTCGTGCATAACCGCGTGGAGACCATCTATGAGCTGGCCGCGAAGATTCGCGAGATGGTTCCCCACGCGCGGGTCATCGTGGGCCACGGGCAGATGCCCGAAGCGGAGCTGGAGCGGGTGATGCTGGCCTTCATGAACGGCGAATACGACGTGCTGTGCGCCACCTCCATCATCGAGAACGGCCTCGATATTCCACGCGCCAACACCATCATCATCAACCGCGCGGACCGCCACGGTTTGAGCGAGCTGTATCAGCTGCGCGGGCGCGTGGGCCGATCCAATCGGCGAGCCTACGCCTATCTGTTGATTCCCCCGGAGCAGCAGCTTACGGAGATCGCGCGCCGCCGGCTGGCGGCTCTCAAGGAGTTCTCCGACCTGGGAGCGGGCTTCAAGATCGCGGCGCTGGATTTGGAGCTGCGCGGCGCCGGCAATATGTTGGGCGGCGAGCAGTCCGGGCATATCGAAGCCATCGGCTTTGAGATGTACACCACGATGCTGGAAGAGGCGGTGAGCCGGCTGAAGGGCGAAGGCCGCCAGGAGCGGCCGCAGGTCACCGTCAACCTCGGCATCTCGCTGCGCATCGACGAGGGCTATATCCCCGAAGAGAATCAGCGGCTGCGCATGTACAAGCGCATCGCGGGCGCGGAGTCCGACGCCGTGCTGACCGAGGTGCGCGCGGAGCTGGAAGACCGCTACGGCAAGCCGCCCGAAAGCGTGCTGCATCTGCTGGCCGCGGGCGAGATCCGGCTGGCGTGCGAGCATCTGGGAATCGCGCAGATTGAGCGCAAGCGCACCGCCGTGGAAGAGCCGAAGAAGCCCGCGCCTCCACCCGCGAAGACTCCCCCACGGCCGGGCTCCGGAAGCTGGGCCAGCACGCCGCCGCGCCCCCCGCTGGCCGGCCGGCATGGGCAGGCGCCGCAGACGGCCCACCTGCAGTGGGGCGCCCGGGCGGCGGCCAATCGGCCCGTGACCAATGCAACGGTGGCGTTGCGGGAGACGGCGGCGGTGCGGCCGGCCCAGGCGCCGGCCGCCCAGGCCGGCAAGATGAGGGCCATGCGGGAGATGCTGTATGTCACCTTCAGCGACAAGCTGCACTCGGCCCCGGCCGCCGACGGCCAGGGCATCAACGCGGGTCTGTTGATGAAGCTCGTGGCGCGCAACGCCAGGCAGGGAGCGCAGTTCACGCCGCAGGGAGTGCTGAAGTGGCCGCTCTCGAGCGCGCAGGCGGAGGTCGTCCTGCGTGAGACACGTGACCTGCTGGCGGCGCTGGACGTGCAGCAGGCGTAGCTGTGGTTTTCCCGCGCGTCGTGCAATCGGCTGCAATCAACCCGCGTCTTCTTTTGTCCGAAATGGAACCCGCGTGCCGGCGCTGGGCCTCTAGAGCAGTATTACTGTCCTTGTGCCCGATTCGAAGTGTACGAGTGCCGTTTTTCTCGGGGAAAAACGGCGTTGAGACCTGGAGCCTTGGTACACCTACAGTAATACTGCTCTAACCCGACATCTACGATGCGAGCGCAAACCCTGCGCGGTACAGTAGAACGCATGTTCGCGAGAGCCGCGCTGATCCCGCTCGTTGTTGCAGCGTCCCTGGCCGCCCCGTCGGCCGCACAGGATGCCGCCAAGCCGCACCAGCCAAAGGTAACGGCGCCGGTGCTTGTGTATCAGGTAGATCCGATCGAACCTATGCCCCTTCCGCACAGCACCGTAAACGTGGTTCTGGGTTTCACTGTGGGGGTCGATGGACGGACGAGCGGTCTGCACGTGGTGACCTCCGGCGGACCGGCGTGCGACGCGAGCGCTTTAGCCGCATTGGCTCAATATCGATTTAGACCGGCAACGATCGATCATCAGCCTGTGTCCAAGGATCTGATCCTGAAGGTCTCCTTTAACCACTGATGTTCGTCCACTGCTGGAGCGGCAATGGCCCCCGGTCTCAAACCCAGCTTCAACTGTGCCTCGATCATGCTGCGTTCCGCCAAAGACAGGTGCTTGTGGAATTTGCCCATGCAACATTTTCCTTCCTGGAAAATGTTGCACTTGAATATTGAGCTCAGCCACTTCGAATCGGGCACAAGGACAGTAATACGGCTCTAGCGAGCCCAGGCCTTGCGCGGTACAGTAGGATTCATGTTCGCCAGAGCCGCGCTGATCCCGCTGGTGGTAGCTGCGTCCCTGGCCGCTCAGGATGCTCCCAAGCCACACAAGCCGAAGGTAACGGCTCCGGTTCTCATGTATCAACCAGTTCCAACCGAGCCCACTCCTTTTCCGGACAGCAACGTAACCGTGCTCCTCGGATTGACTGTTGAGGTCGACGGAAAGCCGAGCGGAGTCCACGTGGTAACCTCCGGCGGACCGGCATGCGATGCGAGTGCCATAGCCGCGGTCACTCGTTATCGTTTTGCACCTGCAACGAGTGATCGTCAGCCAATCCCCGTAAAGTTGTTCATAAGGGTTTCCTTCAGTCGTCACTGATCTTGTTTATCCCAATGTTGGAGTATCAATGAAATTGTCATTACGCGCTGTAAGTGTTTGCGCTGCGGCTGTGCTGATCTGCACCGCCGCCTTGGCGCAGCGGGTCTCCGTTGATGGCGCCGGACAGACCTTCAGCTATCTCACCGGTCAGTACTTCCAGCAGGTCTACTTCAAGTTTTCCCCCACCGCGGGCACCGCGGCCGGGCTGCATCAGTACGATACGCAGCTGGAGGACTACAGCGCCGCCGGCGTGCGGCAGCAGGTCGCGGCGCTGCACGAGTTCGAGAAGAAGCTGCAGGCCATCGATCCCAGCGCGCTCGATGCCGAGCCGGCAGCGGACTACCAGATCCTGCTCAACAATATCCGGGGCACGCTGCTGCAGCTGGAGGTGATTCGCGGCTGGGAGAAGAACCCCGACAGCTATTCCAGCGGTGTGACCAACTCCATCTTCGTCATCATGGAACGGCCGTACGCTCCGGTGAACCTGCGGCTGCGGTCCGCGGTGTCACGCGAAAAGCAGATTCCGCAGGCGCTGCGGGCGGCGCGCCAGAACCTCAAAAACCCTCCCCACATCTATACCGAGATCGCGATCGAACAGATTGACGGTCTGGTGAGCTTCTTTCAAAACGATGTGCCCAGCGCCTTTGCGGCGGCCGGCGACGCCCAGGCCAAGGCGGAGTTCGGCCAGACCAACGCGGCTGTGATCGCTGCTTTGAAGAGCTACGGCGCCTGGTTGCGGAGCGACCTTCTGCCCCGATCCAACGGAGACTTCCGCTACGGCGCCGATACCTTCCAAAAGGCGCTCGCCTGCAACGAGATGGTGGACATCCCGCTGGACCGGCTGCTGGCCATCGGGCTGGCGGACCTGCACAAAAATCAGGCGGAGTTTGCCCGCGTAGCCCAACAGATCGATCCGGCCAGGACTCCGCAGCAGGAGCTGGCCGAACTGGCCACGATGCATCCACCGCCGGACCAGTTGCTGCAGGCTTTCCATGCCCGCTTCGACTCGGAGATCGCGTTCATCCACACCCACCACATCATCGATATTCCCAGCGAGGTTCAGCCGGTGCTGGAGGAGACGCCTCCCTTCATGCGCGCCACGACCCAGGCGTCCATGGACCCGCCTGGGCCGTTCGAAACGCACTCCACCAGGGCCTACTTCAACGTGACCCTGCCGGAGACGTCGTGGCCGGCGGCCAAGACCGCGGAGTACATGGCGGCGTTCAACATCGGGACCATTGTCTCGACCAGCGTGCATGAAGCGTATCCGGGTCACTACGTGCAATTTCTGTGGCAGCCGCAATTTCCCTCCACCATCCGCAAGGTCATCGGAGCCAATACCAACATCGAGGGCTGGGCTCACTATTGTGAGCAGATGATGCTCGATGAGGGCTACGGCCAGCCCGGAGCGGGGATCGAAGGGACCGGGCCCGCCGCTGAGCGGCAAGCCAGGCTGATCCGGCTTGGCCAGTTGCAGGACGCACTGCTGCGCGACGCTCGTTTCGTTGTCGCCATTCGGATGCATACCGGCGTGGGCGGACCGATGAGCGTGGCCGATGCGGAGAACTTCTTCGTCCAGGAAGGCTATCAGGCGCGGCCCATTGCCGAGGTCGAGACCAAACGCGGGACCTCGGACGCGCTGTATCTCTACTACACCCTGGGCAAGCTGGAGATACTGAAGCTGCGCGCGGATCTCCAGAAAAAGCAAGGCGCGGCCTTCAATCTCCAGCAGTTTCACGACGACTTCATGCGCCAGGGCTTTGCGCCGATTAAAGTCATACGCAAGGCCATGCTGCACGACGATAGTCCGGTGCTGTAGTCTATGAACGAATTCCCTGTTGCCGGGGAGCGGAGTTTGAATGTGCCGTTTTCTTCGGAAAAAAAGCACATGGCCGTGGCTCGCGGTACACCATCAGGTAATTTGCTCCAGCGGAAGGATTCACTGCGGTTTTGCGCCGTGGGACACCTCTACGGTCATGTTTTCATTTGGGAATGGCCGATGCCGGACACAACGAGGTTTCAGGACGAATGGGTTCTATGAAAGTTCGCAAGGCTGTGATCCCCGCCGCCGGAATGGGTACCCGCTTTCTTCCGGCCACAAAGACAACGCCCAAGGAGATGCTTCCCCTCGTTGATAAGCCGCTGATCCAATATGGAGTGGAAGAGGCGGTCGCGGCCGGGTGCACCGAGGTCATCGTTGTCACGGGGCGCGGCAAGGGTACCCTGGAAGACTACTTCGACCGCGTGCCGGAGCTGGAGTCCGCTCTGCTGAAGCGCGGCAAGCTGGGGCTGCTGGAGTGCATTGTCTCGGTTACCGAGCTGGCCAAGATCACCTATGTGCGGCAGCCGGAGGCCCTCGGTCTCGGCCACGCCGTGCTGATGTCCCGGGAACTGGTCGGCGAAGAGCCCTTCGCCGTGATTCTGCCGGACGACATTGTCGACGCCGAACCCGCCTGCCTGAAGCAGATGATGGGAGCCTTCGACAAGATGCAGGCCTCGATTCTCGGCTCGGAGGTCGTGGATGGCCCTGCCATCTCCTCCTACGGCTGCCTGGCCTGCACGACAGACCCGGAGGATGAACGGATTCTGGACGTGACGGACATGGTGGAAAAGCCGAAGCCGGAGGACGCCCCGAGCCAGCATGCGATCATCGGGCGCTACATCCTGACGCCGCGCATCTTCGACATGCTGGAAAAGATCACGCCCGGCAGCGGCGGTGAGCTGCAGCTGACCGACGGCATCAAGGCGCTGCTGCAATACGAGAAAGTCTACGGCTTCAGCTACACGGGCCGCCGTCACGATGCCGGGGACAAGCTGGGCTTCCTGAAGGCCACCGTGGAGTACGCGCTTAAGCGCGACGATCTCGGTCCGCCGTTCCGTGAGTGGCTGCAGCAGCAAAGCTTCTGATGCTCTGATCGCAGGCAGGCTTTACACACGGCCGCCATGGGGTCTAATAGAGCCATGGGTGCAGCCGCCGCCATACCGCAGGGCAGGAACAGGCAAAACCGCGGAGCCGCGGCCGCTCCGCTGCCGCTGTGGGTTCTGGCATTCCTGCTGCTGGCCCCCAACGCGCCGCGGGCACAGGATCGCCATCCCATGGATGTCCCCGGCGCCGCGCAACCGGCCGAGCACATGCGGCTCATCCTCAAGGACGGCAGCTACCAGGTGGTGCTCCGCTACCAGGTGGTCGGCGACCGCGTTCGCTATCGCAGTGCGGAGCGCGACGGCGAGGAGGAGGACATTCCCCTGAAGCTGGTGGACCTGCCGGCGACCGAGCGCTGGAAGCGGGAGCACGGGCCTGACGCGCAGAACCAGCGGGCCGAGGTGCTCAGCCCGGAGTTGGCCCACGAGGAGGCCGAGCGTGCGGCGCTCACGCCCGAGATCGCGCCCGATCTGCGCCTGCCCGAGCAGGACAGTCTGCTGGCCCTGGACACCTTCCGCGCCACTCCCGAGCTGGTTCCACTGCCGCAGCGGGGCAGCGACCTCAATAAGGAGACGGCGCATGCCGTCGATAAGCTCGCGATCAATCCAGCCTCCAGCCCACACCGCATCCTCTCGATTCCGGGGTATGGGTCGGACATTCAACTGCACGTGCCCGATCCGGTGTTCTACGTTCGTGTGGGAGCGGACGACGACTCGGGCTCAGGAGGAGGCGGAGCCCTTACCGTGGATACCCATGGGGCCTCCGGCCGGCCCGATCCCTCCGGCGGCGCCGCGAACAGCGATTACGTTCTCGAGCGCCTCGACGTGCGGCAGGATCTACGCGTGGTGGATAGCTTTCGACTGAATCTGCTGGGCAGCGACCGCAAACAGCCCGACCTCATCGAGTTCAAGGAAGAGACGCTGCCGGGCGGCCATTGGATGAAGCTCACGCCGGAGCAGCCCCTGGAATTCGGCGAATATGCTCTGATCGAAGTAGTCAGTGGACACGAGGTGAACCTGAATGTATGGGACTTCGGCGTGCACTCGGATGCGGTCGAAAACGTGGAAGCGATCCATCCTGAGGTGAAGCGCCCGGCAACGCTCGAGCGGAGAGCCAAGGAGTAGAGCCTCCCGTGTCCACTTCTGCTATTTGAGCGGCATGGGAGCTGATCCTGCCAAGAGTGCATGGCTGCCCTGGGAGCGCCCGGCGCGTTACCTGAAAGGCGGAACGGAACGCTCGCTGGAGAGCCTTCAGCAGGAAAGGCCGTCGTTCAACGCAACTTCATCTCGGCCGGCGGGTATTCTACCCAGACGGGTATTCTACCCAGAGAGGCGAACGCACTTTTCCAGAGAGGCGAACCCACTCTTGTCGACGCTGCTCTCGCCCATCGTCATCGGGGGGACACTTTGGCGAAATCAATACTTTGTTGAACCTCCACCAGGACGCGGGAGCCATACACCGTACTTTCAAACGCGGAGATCAAGAGGTTCGCTGACATCAGTGCTTTCATGCGGCGTGCCCGTGAACGACGCGGGTGCAGACGGCGAACCGTGCGAAAGATAAGATAGGCGCCAGAGGGGATGCTGCCCCACCCTCCGCGCCCGGGGAACTCATGAAGGAGCCGTCTTTCACTCCCGCTGCCGCCGCGGCCAGTCCGGAGAATCCGCTCCCTGAGCTGTCTCACGATCCAATCGCTGGGCCGTCCCGCGGTGCGTATCTCCTCCCGGTCAACGGCCAGAGGCGCGCCGGCCTTGCCCCGGACTTGGCGGTCGCCCCATCCTGGCTTGCGCGGGCAGCGATACTCGGTCTGCTTGGATGCGCGGCCGTCTTCTTCTTGCTCCATTTCCTGCACCTGACCGCCGACTTTCCCAACAACTCCCCCTGGGTCGACTGGGCCAAGTACACCGACGAAGGCTGGTACGGCGATGCGGCCATCCGCCACTACTTCACGGGCCACTGGTACTGGAAGGGCGACTTCAACCCCGCGGTGGCGCTGCCGCTATGGCCCGCGCTGGAGTGGATCGTCTTCCGGTTTACAGGGGTCTCCCCGGTTGCAGCCCGTTCCCTGGCGCTCTGTGTCTTCGCGCTGACCCTGATTGCGCTGTACCGCCTGCTGGCGCGTCACACGCAGCAGTTCCCTTGCGTTGCCATTCCGCCGCTGGCTGCGCCACTGGCTGTCTTTCTGCTCTGCCTCAATCCCTTCGTCTATGTCTTCGAGCGCATGGCGGTCCTTGAGCCGCTGTTGATCGCTCTCGGAATCCTGGCCATGCTGGCGGCCTCGCACCTGCGCCCGCTGGCTTCGCCGCATGGCCGCAGCGCGCGCGAGCGTATGCAGGCTGCCCTGCCGGCGCTCTGGCTCACACTGCTTCTGCCGGCAATGGTGCTGACCAAGACCACGGCCGTGTTCCTGCTCCCGGCGATTGGTTACATGGTGTGGGCGCGCGCCGGGTACCGCCTGCGCCCGGCGCTCCGTCTGGCCTCGGTTCCGGCTGTCCTGGGAGCCGCTCTGTGGTGCGCCTACTTCTTCCTGTTCGTGCGCCCCCACTACATGGAAGATTTCCGCTACCTGTTCTATGCCAATGCGCATACGGGAATCGACCAGCCGTTCGCCTCGACGCTTCTCGAGATCCTGGCCGGGGGCGCCTGGATAGGCGCCGCCCTCTACACCTGCTTCTTCGCCATCCTGGCGCTGGCGATCTTCTGGCGTCCGCGGCTCTTCGCCAATCCGTTGGTCCCGGCATTTCTGCTATGGATCGGCGGCTACACGGCCTTCCTGATCTATCACAACAGTCCGCAGCCCCGGTACTACCTGGTCCTCGCGATTCCGGTCACGGCGGTGGTGGCCCTGGGACTGGACTTTCTGCCCAGGCCGGGAGGTCTCCGGGACGGGGACCGGGTTCACGAGGCTCAGGCGCCGGCTCCGCGAAGCCTGGAGGTTCCGCGAAGCCTGGAGCTTTTTAGAGCCTCGGCCCGCGTTTCGCAGGCCAAGGAGTTTTCCCTGGCCACGGGGGTTGCGCAGGCCACAGGCGTTCCGCAGGCCACGGGCGTTGCGCAGGCCACGGGCGTTACGCAGGCCACGGGCGTTACGCGGACCGCGACGCCGGATCGGGCATATCAGCTGTCGCGGGTCTCGTCCCGGGCCTCGCGCCTCCTCACGGGCCTCGCCGTCGGAGTGGCCGCGGCCGCCGTTCTGGCGATTGCCATTCCGGATGCCCTGCTGGAGCTGGATTTCATCCGCCATCCCACCTACGACTTCGAGGCCGCGGCGCAGGCCATCAAGCGCCTCGTTCTCGCCGACAAGACGCACTCGAACCTGATCCTCAGCATCTCCGGCTCGGACCTCACGTTGATGACCGGTCTACCCTCGATCGATGACGACTACGGCACGCTGGAACTGGGCAACCGCGTGGAGCAGTACCGCCCCGGCTGGTTCGTGAGCTGGAACAAGGTCGAGGACGACAAGGCGGATGCGCTCTCGCCGTTTTATCAGCTGAAGCGGATAGCGGCCTTTCCCGCCATGGATGATCCGGACCGCAACCTGCTGATCCTTTACCGCCTGGACGCCGTTGCGCCGACCCCCTCTATGAATTCATCGAAGTCAGGGCCTCCTCCCCGCCGACGCGTGCTGACCCGGGCCGGCCAGCAGCCCAGCAGCGTGCAGCTGAAGCACTAGAGCGTTTTTGCTTTTACTGTGAACTGGAATCAGGCGTGCTTCGGTCTACACCTAAAGCAAAATGCACTAGCCGGGGAGAGAAGAAGATCCCCAGATTCGAGCTAAGCTGGACCACGATCCTTCGATCGTGACGGTCATACCGGCCGTCGCAGCTTTCGGCGTGCTGGGCTCGCGTCCCCAGGGGAAGCGAGCTTCTCGGTCTTCCGCAGAGCAAACGAGGCCGGGAAAGCTGCCGGTCGCCATTGCGCCAGCGCGGCCGGGCGGGCATCATTGAAGCAGAGCAAGGCACTACCCGGAAGCAGAGCAAGGCACTACCCGGGTTGCGACGCCAGGCCGAACGGCCCCGAGGGGCTTTTGCCTCACCGAAACCACACCCTGCATCCTCTT
>CAXUIM010000065.1:0-15923 GCA_964250885.1 uncultured Acidobacteriaceae bacterium
AAAAACGACACTGCACGCCTGATTCCAGTTCACAGTAAAAGCAAAAATGCTCTAAACTGCAGAAATCAGGGCTGCGCGATTCGAATCACCTCGCCGGCTCCGCGCAGATTGTACGCCACTCCCTCGGCCGGCAGCACCACCACCCAACCCGGCGGCAGCGGAAGAGTTTGCGTCGTCCCCCAGGTGACGGCACAACCCTCCCCGAGGGCCACCAGCATCTGCATTCGTTCTGCTCCACCTAACGGGACTGCAACGTCGTTTTGTAAGGGAAAGCGATCTACGACGAAGTACGGCGACTGGATGAGGCGGTCGAACTCACCCATAGCCGTGCGGGCAACGATACCGGCTTGCGTAGCGGAGCGCGAAACCGCCAGGCCGGCATCCACATGCAGCTCGCGGGGCCGCCCGTAGTCGTAGAGCCGGTAGGTGACGTCGCTGTATTCCTGGGTTTCGAGCACCACCATCCCCGGCCCGATCGCATGCACTGTGTTGGCATCGACATAGACCATGTCGCCGGCCTTTACGGGCACATACTGCAGCTTCTCTTCGAGCGTTTGGCTCTCTATCGATGCCCGAATCTGCTCCGCCGAGAGAGGCTCCCGAAACCCCAGGGCAATCTGAGCTCCCTTTTCGGCGGATAGGACGTACCAGCACTCCGTCTTACCGCGGGGGTGGCCGGCCGCCTGCGCCTGAGCATCGTTGGGATGCACCTGAACGGAGAGCTTTTCACGCGGCAGCAGCACCTTGACCAGTAGAGGAAAGTCGCCCTCGGGGGTCGCTGCGAACGATCCGGGACGGCCCCGCACCAGATCGCCGAACGTGCCGCCCGCCTGCGCTCCAAATTCCGCCACGCAGGTGTCGGCAGTCAACCAGGCCTCTCCGATGCGCTGTCCTTCGGGCGGCTGGGTGTACCACTCCGGCAGCCTCTCAACTCCCCAGATTCGCTCGCTGAAGATGGGCCGCAGCCGCACCGGCCCCATATGCTCCTGCTTGAGCTGTGCGCTCCCCAGTGTTGCGCCAGCTCCCCGCGCCGCCTCTGCCGCCATGGATTCATGCTCCTTTGCTGCTGCCGGATTTGCCGTCTTCTCATTGCAGACACGGGTAGGCTACTATAGCCTCCACAGCCGGCGCACGCCGCACGGTCATTGCCAGCCTGGCTGGTTCCGGTTCGGTCGCCGCCTCTTCTCGTCCAGCGACCCAGCAGGTAGTCTTGTGAACGGAAGTTTTTCGCGCCTCGCGCGTTCCCAGTCTGAAGGAGTTTCATCGTGGCTGTTCCCGTTCGCAACATCAGTGCCCCCGGCTATGCCGACGAGCTGCAACTTAAAACAGATACACGGGCCATGTCCGTCGCCACCGGACTGTTTTTCATGGTGGGCTTCCTCACCTGCCTTAACGACATCATCATCCCGCACCTGAAAGGCATCTTCGAGCTCAACTACGCCGAGGCCATGCTGGTTCAGTTCGCCTTTTTCACTTCCTATGCTGTTTTCAGCTTCCCGGCAGGCGCGCTGGTGGCGCGGTTCGGCTACAAGAAGACCATGGTGTGCGGTTTGATCGTGATGGCCGTCGGAGCAGCCGGCTTCATCCCCGCCGCAAAACTCGCGGTCTTCGGCGTCTTCCTCACCGCGCTCATCATCCTCGCTGCCGGCATGACGGTGGTCCAGGTCGCAGTGAACCCGTACGTTACCGTCATCGGTCCAGCCGCAACGGCGTCCAGCCGGCTCAATCTGGCGCAGGCGTTCAACTCGCTCGGTACGTTCATCGCTCCGTTCCTGGGAGGCCTGCTTATCCTCGGGGGCGCCACCCAACTCACACCGCAGCACATGCACTCTCTCAGCACGGTGCGCCTGCAGGCGTATCGCGAACTGCAGGCCCACAGCGTCATTCTTCCCTATCTTGGTATGGCGCTGGTTCTGCTGCTGCTGGCCATCGCCCTGGCCAGCATCAAGCTGCAGCCACGCACCTCGGTGGCCGAGCGCACTCAGGACTTCCGTCCCGGCGCATTTTCGGAGGCTTTTGCCCGACCCGACTCCATCTGGCATCATCCCTGGCTGATCGCCGGCGCCATCGGCATCTTCACCTATGTCGGAGCCGAAGTCTCCATCGGCAGCCTGCTGGTCAACTACATGGGCCTGCCCCAGATCGCAGGATTGAGCGAAGCCACGGCAGCCAAGTACCTGATGGTCTACTGGGGCGGCGCCATGGTGGGACGTTTCGTCGGCTCAGCGGTTCTGCAACGGGTCAAAACCGGCAAGCTGCTGGGCTTCAACGGCATACTGGCACTCATCCTGGTGATTCTTTCGATCCTCTCCCACGGGCACCTCGCCATGTTCGCGCTGCTGTTCGTGGGCCTGTTCAATTCCATCATGTTTCCGTCCATCTTCACGCTGGGCATTCAGGATCTGGGTGCGTTGACCAGCAGAGGTTCCAGCCTGATGATTGCGGCGATTCTGGGCGGCGCGCTGATACCCCTGGCCACCGGCAAGCTCGCCGACCAGATCGGGCTACATGTTGCGTTCCTTATCCCGGCTCTCTGTTACGTCTACATCACCGGCTTTGGAATCGCGGCCATTCGACGTCCGGAAGCCACCGACTTGCTGGTCCCCGTCGAAGCCGGTTGAGTCTTGAGCTGCAGGTCAATCCTTCGCCGATGCAGCCGGAACTCTCAGCGGCGCTCAGATCTCAGGATAGAAGTCGAAGAAGGCGTCGATACTATGCCGCAGTTGCGCCTCGATCTGCTCGCGGCTGCCCTCCAGGATGTGCATGGTCACCTGGGCGTGATTGCCATTCTTCAACGCGACCGGCGCCGCATCCACGGCCGCGACCTCATCTGCCGGCAATAACCGCATTCCATAAACCAGTACGAGATCAGCCATTCCCTGATCTTAGTCAGTATTGCCATGATTGCGCCAATTCGAAGTGTAGGAGAGCCGTATTTCTTGTGAAACGGCACTCAGACCTGGAGCCCTGGGTACACCTACAGCCATACTGCTCTCGATCAGTAAAAGGGGTTCCGTGCCATCGGAGGGTGAAGGGTGGCTTTTCCCGGGGCAAAGTCACTTGAACTCCGCGGCCCTGGGTACAGCAACCCTGAGATTGCTGTACGCCTCGTCAGCGAACGCATTTCTCCTGCAGGTGTAAGAGGGGATTCGTTCTGGATATCTTAAAAATTGGAGAGCGCCAGATACTGATGGATGAATGCGATGGCCATACTGCCTTCGCCCACACCGCTCGAGACGCGCTTGATGGAGTTGTGCCGAACATCGCCGGCACAGAAGACCCCGGGCATACTGGTCTCCAGGGCAAAGGGCGCACGCTGCAGAGGCCATGTGGACATCGACCGGCCGGTGCAGATGTAGCCCTTGGCGTCGCGCTCGATCTCGCGCGGCAACCACCCGGTACAGGCGACAGCTCCGATCATGACGAACAGCGCATTGGCCTCGCGCGTCTGGACCGATTCCTCTTCCTGCGGCGGCCGGGTGCGGGTGACGATACGCTCCAGGTGGTCATCTCCCTCGGCGGCGATCACCTGGGTGTAGGGCTCGATGTGAATGTTGGTCTTGCTCGCGATCTGCGCGATGAGGTACTGAGACATGGTGAGCTCCAGGCCGCTGCCGCGTACCAGCACGGTGACCTCAGCCGCATAGTTGGCAAAGAAGACCGCGGCCTGCCCCGCCGAGTTGCCGCCGCCCACAATGAAGACGCTCTTACCGATGACGTTGCTGGCCTCATCGCGTGACGCTCCGTAGAGGACGCCGCGGCCCTGCAGTCGATCCACACCCTCGGCCTCCAGCATGCGCCACTCCACGCCGGTGGCGAGCACCACGACTGTGGCTGAAATACGCTCGCCGCCGTCGAGCTCCATGCAGTAGCCGTTGTCGAGCGGATACAGGGCCTCGATGCAGCGGGTCATGGCAATCTCCGCGCCGAAGCGGCCGGCCTGCTTCAACGCCCGTTCGCTGAGGTCATCCCCTGAGATGCCGCCGGGAAAGCCAAGATAATTCTCAATGCGCGAGGAGGTTCCGGCCTGTCCACCCGCTGCGGAACGCTCCACCATCAGCACCTTCAATCCCTCGGAGGCGCCGTAGACCCCCGCCGCAAGGCCCGCCGGACCCGCTCCCGCAATGACGACGTCGTAGCTCTGATAGCGGGGCGTCGTGCGGATCCCGAGTGCCTGGGCCACCTCCCGAACTGTCGGCGAATGGATGCAGAAGTCGCGATCCACCACGACCGAGGCGCCGGTGTGCTCCGGGCCCAGGCACGCAGGCACGCGATCCCGGTCGCGGTCGCGGTCGATCCACTCGTAGGAGATTCGGTTCGCCGAGAGAAAACGCCGGATCTCACCACACTCCTGGTCGTACTGCGTTCCGATCAGACGCACTCGCGCGCTCGGCACTTCTTTCGCAAATTGCTGCACGCTCATCAGGCGATCGGTCATGGTTCTCAGGATCAGGGCGCTGCACGGCGCAGAAGTCTGAATCAACTCGAGCAACTGCTGGGTATCGAAGCGCGCCAGGCGGGTCGCCGCTCGCGCGCGGACAGAGGCAAAGGAAGGGGCTCCGAGCAAAATCGGAACTTCGCCGAAGAACTCTCCGGGGGTCCGGTATTCGTGGAGCTGCCGCGCCTTTCCATAGACATCCTTGGTAAGCTCCAGCCGACCTTCCAAAAGCACAAAGAACCATGGCAGCTCCCCGTCGCGGATCAGCCACTCGTCTTTTTGCAGGCGCACGTCGGCGGCGCGCTCGGCAAGTCTCTGGCGCTCCGCGTCCGTCAAACAGGCGAAGATGGGTAGTTGTTGCAGTTCTTCCGGCGTGATCATGATGTCATTGTCCCACTCCAGGGGCGGGCTCCAGAAGCTCGATTGCAGGCCTGGTACAGAAGGAAGCCTGTGCACAAGTTTCCCTCCGGCGAACCAGATCTTATCGATAGGATCAATGATTTTCAGGCATCTTTTCAAGCACTTCCGGCGTCCTTGGTCGCATGGCAGTGCGCGAGACGATTCCCGCCAGCCCGCGAGCGATTCTCGTTGCGGCTCTCGCGTTGGTCGCTCTGGCGGCGGGGTGGATCCTGCTGGTTGCGGGCACTAAGCTAGACGAGATGATCGTCGGCGCGGCTTCGGTTCTCGCTTCGGGTGCATTTCTTCTCGCGGTCCATCAGAAGAGCCCGCTTAACCTACGCTTTCGCGTGACAGACCTGGCCGCCTGCTGGCGGATTCCCTGGTATGTCGTCAGCGGCGTCGCCGAGATCACCGTTGTTCTGTTGAAAGACCTTCTAGGAATGAAGAAGGCCGACTCGTTCTATCGCGTTTCAGGATTCAAGACGAGCAAAGACGATCCGATCCTGGTCGCCCACCGGGTCTTGGCTATTGCGTACACCACCGCCGCACCGAACTTTATTGTGATCGGCATCGACTATACGCAGAGCCGGATGCTGTTTCATCAACTGAAGCGCAGCAGTGTCCCCAAGATGACCAAATCACTCGGAGCGCAATCGTGAACCTTTGGCTCGTTGCCGGAGCCGCCGTCAGCGCTGCCCTGATTCCCTGCGCAGACATGTCGTTGCGCGGAACGCCCGAACGCCGGCTCGTCGGTCTCGAGATGACGAGCATTATAGTGACCGTAGCCCTGGTGATGTTTACGATTGCATTTGGACGTACGCCTTTCATCGATCTCCCGCTTAGCCTTGCGATTATGTCCTTTGGCGGTGGCCTGATCTTCGCCCGCTTCCTCGAGAAACACCTATGAGCGCGCACTGGACCTTGCAGGAGGTGTTTCTTGGCATCGTGGTGCTCTCCTGCTGGGTAGGAGTGATTGGCATGTGGCGCATGCGGGAGCCCATGCAAGCGCTGCACTATCTTTCCGTTCCCGGTACCGTGGGCGCCTTTGCTCTCGTAGTCGCCGTCTGGCTTGCGGATGGAGCCAATGAAGCCTTCTGGAAGACCCTGGTCATTGCCTTCATCCTGCTCGCCATCAACTCGGTCGTGACCCATGCCACGGGACGCTCCTTCCGCGCCCGGCAGCTAGGACACTGGGAACCTCAGAACGGTGATCCCATGGAATTTGTTCGCGACACGGAGGCGAAATGACCTGGTTTGGTGCAGCGCTCCTGCTTCTGGTGGCCGTCTCCGGCCTCGCGATCGTGCTCACTCGCGACGTAACCGCACAGGTGATCTCGCTGGGGTTTTATGGCCTTTTGATGGCGCTGGTCTTCTTCTACTTTCAGGCTCCCGACGTGGCGCTCTCGCAGATCACGGTCGGGGCGGTGGCGCTCCCGCTCATGGTCATGCTGGCCCTCTCGCGTATGAAGTTTCGGGAGTCACAGCGGAAGTCCGGCTCCGGGAAGGGAGACCAGCATGACTGATCCGGTGCGGAAGCGCATCTTCCTGATCGCCGGTCCCATCTTTCTCGGCCTCTACTGTTATGCGGCGCTCAACCTTCCGCCGTGGGGAACTTATCGCGGCCCCTACGGCGACGCGATTGCGCGTGTCGCGGTCTATGAGCGCCATGCCACAGACGTAGTCAATGCCATCAACTACGATTACCGCGGCTTCGATACGCTTGGTGAAGAGTTCATTCTGTTCACTGCCGCATTAGGTGTGACCATGCTGTTGCGCCGCGAGGAGGGTGTGCCGACTCGCTCCGCCGGCAAGGTCGAAGACACCTCTGGCCTCAGTATGACCGTACGTGCGGTATGCATGCCCGCGCTTCTGGTGATGGTGATCTTTGGCTTCTACATCGCTCTGCACGGGCAATTGACCCCGGGCGGCGGCTTCCAGGCAGGAGTCATCCTGGCCGGCGCTCCATTCCTGATCTACATCTGCCATAACACAGAGGCTTTTCGCAGGATTACGTCACATGCCGTAGTGGAGGTTATTGAGTCTGTTGGCGCCGGATCCTACGCTCTGATCGGGATCTCTCCCTTGTTGTTGGGCGTTCCACTTCTCACCAATATCATTCCCCTGGGACAGACCGGCGACGTCTTCTCATCTGGCAGCATCGCCTTGATCAGCGCGTGCGTTGGCGTTGAAGTGACCGCCGCTTTCCTGCTGGTCATCTACACCTATCTCGAAGAAATCATCACCGGTCAGATTCCGGAGGATTGACGCGCATGCCGCACGTTCTCAACTCACTTCCCTACTTCGTTTCCGCGTGGCTGTTTTTCTGCGGGCTGTACGGCCTGGTCACCAGCCGGCACCTGGTCCACTCGGTGATCTGCCTTGCCATCCTGCAGACGTCGACCTATGTTCTGCTACTGGGCATCGGGTATCGGATGGGCGGTGCGGCGCCAATATTTGCAGATATACCAACGACCAAATTAGTTGTAGATCCCGTAGTGCAGGCTCTCATGCTTACCGATGTGGTAGTCGAGGCTGTGGGGGTCGCCCTTCTGCTGGCCATGGTGGTCAAGGCATATGAGAAGTCAGGCTGCGTGTCGCCGTCCGACCTTAGAACGATGCGAGGCTAGGGTTTTCCTGATGGTGCACGGTGCACCAGGAATCCACGTCGATGCTCAGGAAACACGCCACTGACCTACTTAGCGGCCTCACAGCAAACAGGAACAACGCCCAGCTCCTATGCCCTATCCAGCCTGGATTACACCGTTACCTGTAGTTGTTCCGCTGCTTGGGGCGGCGGTGCTGGCAGCGCTGCGGAAGTGGCTGTCCCGCGCCGTAGTGGACAGCGTAAGCATCCTGATTGCGCTGGCGGTCCTGGGGATCACTTCACTGCTGCTCGTGCATGCAACTCACGGCACCATCGTCTACTGGTTCGGCAACTGGCGTCCCCGCGGCGCCATGGTGCTCGGCATCACTTTTGTCGTCGACATCGTGGGCGCGGGATTGGCGACGCTGGCCGCGCTGCTCACCTTTCTCGCGCTACTTTTCTCGTGGCGCTTTGTGGAGTCGGGTGAACGGCACTACCAGCCGCTCATGTTGATCTTTCTCGCCGCCATGTGCGGCTTTTCGCTCACCGGCGATGTATTCAATCTGTTCGTTTTCTTTGAGCTGATGAGCACAGCCGCTTTCGCCCTGTGCGGTTTGAAGACTGCTGAACCCGCGCCCCTGCAGGGATCCTTCAACTTCGCGGTCACCAATACCATCGCGGCCTTTCTTGTGCTTACCGGCATCGCGCTGCTATACGCAATGACCGGCGCGCTCAACATGGCACAGATCGGACGCTCGATTGCAGGGCGCCACGATCCTACCGTCATCTTCGCCTTCACACTGCTGGCCTGCGGATTCATGATCAAAGGGGCCATCGCACCTTTTCATCTCTGGCTTCCTGACGCGCACGCGGTGGCGCCCACCCCTGTCTGCGTCCTGTTTTCCGGCCTGATGGTGGAGCTTGGCCTGTATGCCGTGGTCCGCCTGCATACGGTTGTTTTCGCGCAAAGCTTCGCTTTCCATCTGCAAAGCCTTCGAGCCATCTTCATCGCCTTTGCAGCCGCGAGCATCGTAATCGCTGGGCTGATGTGCTATGCGGAGCATCACCTGAAGCGTCTGCTTGCCTTCTCCACCATCTGCCATGCCGGTCTCATGCTGCTGGCCTTTGCCATCCAGGGACCACTGGCCATAGCTGCCATGCTCACGTATTTGCTAGCCCACGCGCTGATCAAGTCGGGCCTGTTCTTCACCAGCGGGATCGTGCTGCATCGGCTGCGTTCCATCAACGAGAAGGGTCTGTTCGGAAAGGGCCGCGAGCTGCACTGGACCGCCGTCCTGTGGTTCCTTGGTGCAGCCGGTCTTGCAGCGGCTCCGCCGTTCAGCCTGATGTTCGGTGAGGCCGGCGCTTCTCGCGCGGCCGAGCTCGCCGGAGTTCACGGAGTCTGGCCTCTTTTCGTTTTCGGGGGCGGCATCACCGCTGCCGCCGTGCTTCGGGTCGGCGCCCACACCTTCTTCGGCTGGGGAGATGTGCCGCTTACCGATGACGCCGCCGAGGTAGGTGAGTTGCCCGAAACCCACAGCGAAGACCAGAAGATCTTCTGGTACCTATTTTTCCCGCCGGCCGTGTGCATCCTGGGCGCTATCGCCCTCACGTTCACGCCGGATTGGCTCCCGATTCTTCGCAATGGAGCCGCTCAGATGGCCAACCAGACGGCGTATGCACATACCGTCTACACGGGGCAGGCTGTTCCTCTCACCCAACCGTCCTGGCGGCAGGCCTTCCCCGCAGCGGCGCTGCATGGCGTTATCGCTCTGCTTCTGGCTATCTTCCTGGCCGGCAGCTCGGTCTTCCGCAGCAAATTGCGCCGCCCGCTCCGCGTGGGTGCGGCTCTGGAGGGCGGCATCAAACCACTGCGCGCGATGCAGAGCGGTCATCCTGGAGACTACGTCCTCTGGCTTACCGTGGGTCTGGCTGTCTTCGGAACAGCCACCATGTTCCTGCTGCGGTGAGTGCTCGGTCTCCGCGGCATTCGGGTCTCTTGAAGTGGAGCGTGCGTGCTCCGTTGCCTTTCACTGGCTCTGCAAGGGCTTTGAAACAGACTCCAGGCTTTTACCGGCGGCTTCCACGCCAATCAGGTATTCACGGATCGCGGCCCCGATCATCAGGGCCGCTCCCAAGCCACAGGCTCTAGACTTGAAGCATTGCGATCGAAGCCAATCCGCGCGTCTTCCTCTCCGCCGGTGAAGCGTCCGGCGATGCCTACGGCGCGGCCCTGATTACGGATCTGCGCCAGCACCTGCCCGGCGCACTGTTTACCGGCCTGGGGGGTCTGCAGATGGAACAGGCGGGCCAGCTGCGGATCGTACGCGCCGAAGACGTGGCACACATGGGCATCACGGAGGTGGTTCGACACGCCCCATTCATCTATGCCCAGTACCGCAAGCTGGTCACCTGCATCCGCCGCGATCGCCCCGATATTGCGGTTCTCATCGATTTTCCTGACGTGAACTTCCGCCTGGCCCGGCATCTGGCGAACGCGGGCGTTCCCGTGCTTTGGTTCGTGAGCCCACAGCTCTGGGCGTGGAAGCGGCGCCGCCTGCGCTGGGTTCAGGAGCGGGTCTCGCAAAACGGCGGTAAGATGCTGGTCATCTTCCCCTTTGAGGAGACCTTTTATCGAGAGCGCGGTGTGGATGCCCTCTTCGTAGGCCATCCGCTGGCCACCCTGCCGGTTCTCCCGAATGTCGGCAACCAGCACCAGGAACCCCAGCAAGAGATCCAAACCGTTCGCGAAGTCGACGTTTACGCCCGCCGCGACGCATACGCCCGGGAGCACAACCTGGATCCCGCGCGGACCTGGATTGCGCTGCTTCCCGGGAGCCGCTGGAAGGAGATCCGCGCCAACCTTCCCGCCCTCCACGAACTGGCCATGAGCGACCTGATCGCCAGCGCCGCAGCCTACACCACCTTCGATGGAGAGGTACTGGAACAGCCGCGGGATCCGGCGGCGCATGCGCGTTACGAGTTCCTGCTGCCCGTGGCCTCCACCATTCAGGCTGCAGACCTCCAGCACTATATCGGCGAGTTGAACCGCGAACACCTCAAGTACTTCGGCCCTGAGGCCTCCACCCTGCGCCTGACCCTGGTTCCCGATGCGCGTGAGGCGCTGCTTCACGCCCGCGCCTCGGTCGTGGCCAGCGGAACGGCCACCGTTCTGGCCGCCGTGGTGGGCAATCCCTTCGTGGTGGTCTATCGCGTCTCGCCCGTAACCTTTGCGCTCGCCAAACGTCTGATCCGCTATCCCGAAGAGTTTCCCGACATGCGTGACGCTCAAGGCAACGTGCCGGTCGCCATGGTCAACCTGGTCGCCGGCCGCCGCATTGTTCCCGAGCTGCTGCAGGAGCAGTTCACGGCGGCCAACGTCGCCTCCGCGCTCGCGCCTCTGCTTGCCGACAGTCCCCAGCGCGAAGCTCAGAGGGCCGCTCTCGCCGAGGTCCGCCGCCAGCTCCTGCCCCCACCAGCAGGCGAGCCGGGAGCGCTTGCCTCACCCTCTCCCATCCGCCAGGTTGCCCAGATCGTTCTTTCGTTGTTGAGCGGGTCCGGCACGAACGGATCTCCGAACTCGTAAAATACACGTCAAAGAGTGTGCCCTGAAATCTAACGGCCGTCACCCGCTCCGAGGTTGTACCGAATGTTGAAGCGCCTCACCCTCATCGTCTTCGCCATCGCCGCCTCCGCGCAGGCGGCCATCCCCACCCGGCCACAGATCGACGTTACCGGCTACGTCATCCATGCCGACCTGGACCCGGCGACCGGAAATCTCAGCGCTACGGCCACCGTCACCTTTACAGCACTTGAAGACCTGAACCTGGCTGTCTTCGGCTTGAATAACGGCTTGCAGCTCACCGCGATCAGCGACGGGGCTCATCCCAGCCTCACGTACGAACGCAATGTCAGCGACTCCACGGTCCGCGTGACACCCGCGGCGATTCTGCCCAAGGGGAGCAACGCCACCTGGACGTTCACCTATCAAGGCCGGCCCTCGGTCGAAACCAGTCCCGTCGATGGCATTGATTTCGCTCAGATTTCGGATCCGGTTTCGTTCCTCCTCTACCCCGGCCGCTGGTTTCCCATTGCCATGCCCGGCCTGTTCACCGACCGGTTTACGGCCGAGGTGCACGTAACCGTTCCCACCGGAGAGCACGTCATCGGCTCCGGAATCGCCGGTCAGCATGCGTTGGCAAACAACCGGACGCAGTTCGACTTCAACTGGACCAAGCCGGGCTTTCCCGGCACCATCATCGCGGGTAAGTTCCTGCCGGCGATCAGTGAACCAGGCGTTCCAAATATTCGCGTGTACGTCACAGAAGCCAACAAGGACAAAGCCCGGGGCTTCGCCGCGACAGTGGACAAAGCGTTCGAATTCATGACCAACGATTTCGGCGGCGCGGAATCGAGTCTGCTGAATGTAGTCGAGCTGCCGGACGCCACGGTTTCGGCAGCGTGGGCGCCCGAGATCGTCGCCGTCAAACCCAGTCACGGCAATGCACGCCTACTGGCCAACACGGTCGCCCATCAGTGGTGGGGATCGGAGATTTCACCGGCTACGCTGAATGACGCCTGGATTACCAATGGCATGAGCCGCTATGCCGAGTTGATGTACCTGGAGGATACTTCCGGAAGAACCGCCTTCCAGGCCGCCATCACCGATGTGGAAGCCGGAGCTCTGGCCTACGACACCGAGCCCCTCACAACTCTGAGCCGTCTGGACCCGTTCTCGCCGCAATTCCAGTCCATGACATTGGAAAAAGGGGCCATGATTTTCCATATGCTTCGCTGGGAGATGGGCGATGATGTCTTCCTGAAGTTCCTGCGCGCCATGCTGTCGCAGTACACCGACAAGTCCATTCGCAGCTCCAACGTCCAGACCGTCGCGGAGGCTCAGTCCAATCTGCAGCTCACCGCCTTTTTCTCCCAATGGCTCAATGGCACGGGCGCGCCCGAATTTACCGACAACTACAGCGTCTTCCGCCTGGGTAAGGGCAAGGGCTTCCGCACGGTGGGCTCTGTCTCCCAGGATCTCGATCTCTTCAGCATGCCCGTGGAGCTGCGGGTGGAAACGGAAGGCAAGACCGAAGATCGCCGCGTCGATCTCTCCGGAACCGAGTCCCACTATACGATCGAAACCTTCGGCCGCCCACGCCACATCACGATCGATCCGGACAACTGGCTGCTCAAGAGCACCCCCGATCTCGCAGTGCGCGTCTCCGTGCTGCGCGGACAGGAGGACGTCGCGCAGGGTGACCTGCTGGGCGCCATCGCGGAGTACCAAAAGGCACTTGATTCCGATCGCGGCAGTTCGCTGGCCAACTACCGGCTGGCGGAGATCTTCATGATGCAGAAGAACTACCAGTCGGCAGCCAACAGCTTCCGCGATGCTTTGCGCGGCGATGACGATCCGAAGTGGACTGAAGTCTGGTGTCACGTTAACCTGGGCCGCATCTTCGATATCACTGGACAACGCCAGCGCGCCGTCAATGAGTACCGCCTCGCCATCCAGACCAACGACAACACCCAGGGCGCCATCAATGAAGCTCGCTCCCTGATGCAGCATCCGTACAAACCGGATCAGGCAAGCGGCAGCTAGGATATTTCGCGCGTAAGAGTTCTCGCGGCGCGCGGTCGCTCAACCCTGCTGGCGGGTGAGGTTCTTCACCAGCGTGGGCTGCTCGCGGTCCCACATGATCTCCGCGTCGATACCAATGCGGCGAAGCAGTCCCTGCACAGCAGCGAGTGCCGACTCCTGTGCGAATCGGCTGCGGAGGATGGCGATCTGGCCCTGCAGCAGGTTATCCGCGCTTCCGCTCAGGCCGACGCAGAGCCCAGGCCGGTACGTGCATGAGGCCAGATCGGTGAGGCTGAGCGTCTGCGTAGGCGTGCACAGAATGGTGCGCGGCGGCGACATGCGGTCCAACAGGCTGAAGATCTCGAGCTTCGACTCGAGTTCGTCTGGGACAAAATCGATAGCCAGATCGGCGTCGTGGACCGCCTCTTCCACCGTCAGTGAGAACCGTAGCGAACCTCGGGAGTTCGCGGCGTCTGCAGAGCCTGCGGCCGCCCCGGGCCACGCGATCCCACCCAGCTCACCGTACTCATCCTGAGCACGGCGCAGTCTTGCGGGCATGACATCCTCCAGCACGACGTTTAGACCGGCTTGCGCGCATCGCAGAGCAACAGACCGGCCCGCCGGCCCTGCCCCAATTACGGCAACGTTTTGCACGGCAGGCGCCGGTCCGGCCATCTACTTCGCCGCGATCGCGCTAACGACCGACTCGTAACTCGGGTCCGACTGGCGGATGTGCGCCGAAACGCGTTCGCGCTCTTCTGGCGTTAGCACCGGCAGCACCGTGAGGATGCGGCGCAGGGTAACGGAAATATCATCAACGTAATTCATGGTGCGGATCGCTTCTCCGGAAAGTGGCACAGACGTCTCCTTATCGCTTTAGTTTACGCGCGTTGAGCAAAAGGAAATCCGGTTCGGACGAAAGGCGCGCTCAGCGCGTCGCACCCTCTTCGACACGCAGATACGCCTTGTCCGTCGGACCGCCCGCTTCTTCACCTTCGATCGGCTTCTCATAGCCATCCCGATCCGTCATCTCCATCAGCGCCGCCAGCTTGGTTGCGAAGTCCGGATGCAGTGCATCGATACCGTAGCGCCAGCTCCAGTTCCCGGCTGCCGCTGCCGGCCTGTTCATGCGCGCCTCGCTGCCCAGATGCAGAATGTCCTGCAGCGGGAAGACACAGGTCGCAGCCACGGAGCACGCCGCGGCTTTGATCATGGCCCAGACAATCTCGCCATCGTGATCAATCGGATGCAAATACGTCTGGATGTTGGCGCGTTCGTCGCTGGCGACATCCTCTCGCCACCAACCCAGGGTCGTGTTGTTGTCGTGCGTTCCGGTGTACACCACCGTGTTCTCGATGAAGCGGTGGGGCAGATACAGATGGCCCCCGCGATCTGCAAAGCCGAACTGCAGAATCCGCATTCCCGGCATGCCGAAGAACTCTCGCAGCTCATCCACCTCTTTCGTGATCAGGCCCAGATCCTCGGCAATGAAGGGGAGAGTTCCGAAGATTTCCCGAAGGCGATTAAACAGGGCGTGACCCGGCGCCTTGACCCATTGACCGTTCATTGCTGTCTCTTCGTCCGCAGCAATGGACCAGTACGCCTCAAAGCCACGGAAGTGATCGAGACGAATCTGATCGTAGAGGGCTAGAGCGCGCCGTATGCGAGCCACCCACCAGTCGAAGCCGTGCTCTTCAAGCAAAGACCACTTGTACAGTGGATTGCCCCAGCGCTGACCCGTCTTGGAGAAGTAATCCGGGGGCACCCCCGAGACCCGGATGGGGTGGCGCTTCTCATCGAGTTCGAAGATCTCAGGGTGAGTCCAAACGTCCGCACTGTCATAGCTGACGAAGATAGCGATGTCGCCAAGTATTCTGATATTGCGTTCGCTGCAGTAGGCACGCAGTGCGGCCCACTGCTCATTGAAGAAGAACTGCACCACCTGCTCGGTGGCCAGCTCGCGGCCGCTCTCAGTGAGCAACCGGGCCATGGCGTCGCCCTGGCGACAGGCATACTCGACCGGCCAGTCGTTCCAGGCGGCGTAGCCGAATCGGCGCCGCAGAACACTGAACATGGCGTAGTCCGTCAGCCAGGATATGTTGTCCTGGATAAATCGTTGGAACCGCATGCGATCCGCGTCGCTGGCATGATCCAGAAAGCTTGCCGCAGCCTCTTCGACCAGTGGCCGCTTCTGCTCGAAGACAGAATCGAAGTCGCATGGACCATCATGGCCGGCCATCCCTTGGATCCGGTCCCACGCAATCCAACCGTCGCGCGCCAGGAACTCAAGGCTGATCAGCAGAGGATTGCCTGCAAACGCCGAGAGGGCCGAGTACGGCGAGCTTCCGTAACCGGTCGGGCTTAACGGAAGCACCTGCCAAAGGCGCTGCTTGGCAGCCGCAAGGAAATCGACGAACCCATATGCTGCGGGTCCAAAGTCCCCCACACCGCCGTAGGACGGCAGCGACGTAATGTGCAAGAGGACTCCCGAAACGCGTTCAGCCATGGTTCATCTCCGTGAACTTTAGGACGGCGAGCGACGCTCTGGAGATGCCGAACAGGCGCCAAAAGTCGGACCACCTGGACCCAATGTGGTTCTCCTGCTAGCTTCCGGAGAATGGCAGCCCTGTTTGCTTCCTGCTGTAAACGATCGCACCGGCTTTCTCGTATCGTTGCATCAAGGAACCAACAAAGATGCTGAAGGCTTCCTGCCGCTGCTGATCAAGCAGTTTGTCTTTAGTCGCGGCGAAGTTCTTCGCCACATCCTGCGGAGTCGGCTCCTGCTTATCGACCAATTGCAGAACCGCCCCATTTGCTCCTTCACTCACCGGCCCAGAGATACCACCGTTGGGCAACGTAAACAGCACGGACGCGGCTCCGCTGAGCGCACCAATATCCGGCACCTGAGCTTCGCGGCC
>CAXUIM010000066.1:0-15917 GCA_964250885.1 uncultured Acidobacteriaceae bacterium
CCGGATTCCAGTGCAGCAATGAGACGCCGCCGGGCACGGGCCGGACCGCCTGATCGGTGTTCTACCCAGGACACTCGCTACCGCGGCGACCCGAAAGCACCGAACCGGAGAAATCGACATACCCGGAATCTAGTGCTGATTCAAAGCGGACTCTCTTTCTTCCCCGCCACAGCCCCACCGTCGCGGCCGGCCAGATGTAGCTGAAGGCTTGGCATGGATATTTCCGATAGACGAACCTGGGACACTCCCTCTGGCTGAACCCGCGTGATACAAGGGAGACATCTCTCCCTATAGGTGGGCTATGGTCCGGTTCGCTCCTCTTGCGAAGCTGTTTGCGCTTTTTCTGCTTGCGCATACCGTTCAAATGCAGGCACAGCAGGCGCCCGCACCTGCTGCATTTCCCGTTCCGCTACCGGCGGGTCTGCCCAGGCTGCCGGTTGACCAGCAGACCTCCATGGATCGGGACCTGATGGAAATCACGATACCGCGGCTGCAAGCGCTCTACGCCAGCAAGACGTACACCGTGGAGCAGGTAACGCGCTGGTGCCTGGGCCGCATCGCGCGCTACAACGGCGTGTACCGCGACGTGCAGACCGTGGATGTGCAAGGGGCGCTCGGCACGGCACAGCGTGAAGACACAGAAAGCAGGCTGCCACACGGCCCGCTTTGGGGCGTGCCGATCGTGATCAAGGCGAACACCGCGGTGCAGGGTTTGCTGGATACCGATGGATGGGCGGGGTTTGCCATTCCCGGGCATGAGTTCATCGCGCCCAGGGACGCCACGGTAGTGGCCCGGCTCCGCGTGGCCGGAGCGGTCCTTCTGGGCATCACCAACATGCCGGACTTTGCCGCCAGCGATACAAACCGCTCGTCTGCCTTTGGACGGACGGGCGATGCCTACGATGTACGCTTCTCGCCGGGCGGGTCCTCTGGCGGCACGGTGACGGCCGTGACCTCGAACGAGGCCATGCTGGGCAACGGCACGGACACCGGCAACAGCATACGGATGCCGGCCGGCACCAGTGCGGTCGTGGGGCTGTTTCCCACCCGTGGCATGGTGTCCATCGCCGGCATCGCGCCGCTGGATTGGCTGCTGGACAACACCGGGCCCATTGCGCGGGACGTGACGGATGTGGCTATTGCGCTGGGCGCGATGGCCGGAGAAGATCCGCTGGACTTCAGGACGAAGGGCCAGGCCTCCAAAGCTCAGCCGGCGCCGTACACGCAATACCTCAAGCGCGATGCGCTGAAGGGCAAGCGCTTCGGGGTGCCGGCGTTTATCTTCACGACCACGGGCACGCCGTTGCAACCGGAGACCCGGGCGATGCTCTTGAAGACGATCGAGCGGGTGCGGGCGGCCGGAGCGGAGGTCGTGGTCGACGATACTCTGCTGCCCGGCAGCTTTCTAGCGCTGGAGAAGAAGGTCGACACCGGACCGTACCGGCGCGATGGCGCCATGCAGTGGCTTGGGAAGTTTGGCCCGGCACAGTACCACACAGCGGAGCAGTACAAATCGGCCACCGGAAATAGCCTGCCACCCGTCTTCACAGGCGTACCGGGATCGCTGGATGATCTGGTGGAGGCCACAACCGGCGAGACTATCTCGGCGGCCGAAGCGGGTGCCGCGGGCGCAGCGGCTGCGACGGCGCCCGGCGTTCTTCCGGCCGCACCCGGCGGCCGGCATGGAGCCAACCGGTGGCATGATCTTCCGCCTCAGGTGACGCTTAAGGGCGATCCCAATGCGGAAAAGAACTACTTCGGGCCGCGGGACGCCATGTTGGCCGAGTACACAGCGATGCTGGACCGATTCCATCTGGATGGGCTCATCTATCCGAGTGCACAGATGCCGCCGCCGGACGAGACCATGCCCCAGGATGGCAAGATCTCAGGCGGACCGCACTCGGAAACGGCCTGGGTGAACAAGATCGGGGTCCCGGCCATCACTGTGCCGGCGGGCTTCTATCCCAATGGTCTGCCGTTTGGGCTGGAGATCAGCGCACGGCCGTGGCGCGATGGCGATCTGCTGGGATGGGCGTACGCTTTTGAGCAGGCGACAAATTTACGACGGCCGCCAGCCCTGGTGGAGGGGGGTCTTACGACCATGGGACCCTACCGGCAGTAGCAGGCAGACGGAATGTTCCCCCCAGGCTAGTGAACCCTTCGCTCAGAGCCGTGCTTGAGCCCTTATCCCCGGTGCAAGGTATGGTCCGCTCACGGCGCAAAGGACATCTTCCTCGCGCTTCCGCTACCTGCCTCAGCGTGAAGCGATCTCCTTGGAACCGGGAAATGCTTCTCCGTTTTCATGTTTTGCGTTTCATGTTTTGCGTTTCGTGTTTTGCGCTTCACAGACGACCGCGCTGATCGCTAAAAGTCGCCGAGGGTGAGATTCCACAAAGAGAAGAAACTCGGTATTGCGAAACAAGTACGGCCAGAGGCATCTCTCTTTCAAATGACATGGATCAGGAATAGGCCGACGACGAGCATCACCGCGCAGGTTACGCCATGAACTGAGAACGCTGTCGACTTCGAGCCGCCCGATCCCAGAATGTTTAACATGTCGCCCAAAGGAGTGACGGCAAGAACGAGTAGAGCTATGCCTACCGTCCGCGTGTCCGTGGTCACCATCAACGTCAGCACGACCAATCCAGATACGATGTCCCGAATTCCTTTAAGGCGTAGCCAGGCACGAGTGTCAGCATCGGGTGCAGGCAACTTGAGGCCGAATGTTCCTGTCATTCGTTCAGGAGATATAACGTAGATAGAGCCGATGACGATGATCGCCACAGCCAGGAGAGCAGCCAGATAAAACGGGATAGCAGTATGCATGAGATGTCCTTTACAGTAGAATAACTAGCAACGCTATATAAGCTGCGTGACGTATAAGATGCGCGACAATCGTAAAAGGATCACCGCCCATTACGGGCTGCGGTGTGCAGTCAAATGATGGCCCCCTGTCCCGATAACGCAGGCACTACCTTGATTTCCGGGGTTTAGGCGCGCAAGAGAGGCAGTCCCGGCCCGCTCCTGCACTCTCTCACCGGCGCTGCCACGGATTGCCCCCGGTGACAGCAATGTTGTGTCTACCTCGCAAACCGGCGCCCCTAGCGGCGCTATACTTACTATCGATGGAAACGACGCTGGCACGGAACCGGATTGCGGAACGAAAATCGCGCGATAAGCAGGCCCGCCGGGCACAGATTATCAGTGCCGCACGACGCATCGCGGAGCTCGAAGGGTGGTCCAACGTAACCGTTCGGCGGCTATCCGATGAAATTTCGTACAGCCAACCCGTCCTGTACGCTCATTTTGGAAGCCGCGAAGGGATTCTCGCCGCGGTTGCTATCGAGGGTTTTGAGGAGTTGGGCCAGGCTTTGGAGAAGGCACGGAAGCGGGTCAAGCGCGGACGGACGATCGAATCGGTCGCGGCCGCATATCTGGAGTTCGCCGCGTCTTCACCAGCACTGTATGAGGTGATGTTTTCGCTCAGCCTGAGCGTACCCTTCGATGACGCGGCTACTCCTGCGGAGTTGCGATTCGCATTTTCCCAATTCCTGGACTTGTTTCAGGAACAGAGCTCGAAGTCAGAGGTTCTATCGGAAGTGTTTTGGTCGAGCCTCCATGGTGTCGCCGAGCTAACGAGAACCAAGCGATTGCCGCGCAACCGTCAGAAAGAGCGCGTGAGGGCGCTCGTCGAGCTCTTCACTCTTGCAAGCTGAACGGCACAGGTGGTGGAAGCGCGACGACTCTCACCGGCGCGCCCGCGCCTGTCCGCGAACCAGGCGAGATGAGTCCTCACAAACGCTTTTCGAGCCGGTCAGCGAGCCGCTCCTGCCCGAAACGGCGTCCGGGCGGCAACTCCACCCTGTGCGACTTGCAAGCACCAATCTGGCGGGCGTCGATCCCGTGGGCAGGTGCTCTTGACCGATGCAGAGCACCTGCCTCAGTTGAGGCTTGCATCCTCCGCTGCGTTCACAAGCTGGATAGGCTAATCTGGAGCGGTCGGCTATCTGGGCCTTTCCGTGTGAACCGTAATCGTGTATCCGTCCGGATCGCGGAACGCAAAGAACCTTCCGAATGGCCCGTCGGCCGGGGCAAGCACAACCGGCACGCCAGTCTTCACCAACTGGTCGTGCACGCCATCTGCATCGGTCACGGCTATCCACAGCGAGACACCCCAACCGAGTCTGCTGGTAGCATCCAGGTCGACCATCGGGGTGCGGATTGCAAACGGTATCGGGCGAGTGGAAAAGACGATTGCCCCTGGAGGGTTCCGCGGCAACGGCATCAGCCCGAGCTTTTCGACGTAAAACGCCCTCGATGCCTCAAGATCACGCACCTGGAGAGCAAGGAAACTAGGACCGATCCATTCCACGGGGATGGTGTCGTTGCGAGAAGATGTCATGACCCTTATATAATCATGTAAGGCTCCTTATATCAAGAGAGAAGGGATTGATGCGACGCAAACAGCTGACGGAACACCCGATGTCAGAACGGTTGGGCTATGTGCTCAAACGGGCACAGCATGCGTTGCGCGCGAGCATGGACGTTCAACTCAGCCCTCTGGGGCTGACCACGGCTCAGTACAATCTGCTCTCCGCGGTTGCGTTGGAGCCGGGAATTTCCAATGCTGCCCTTGCACGCATGGCGTTTGTGACGGCGCAGAGTATGCAAGGCATTGTCGCCAACATGGAGAAGCAGGGCTTGCTCCGCCGGGTTCCACACCCGGCACATGGCCGGATACGGCAAAGTGAGCTTACGCGCGAAGGGGCTGAACTCCTGTCTAAAGCGCACAAGTTGCTTATCGGGATTGAAGAAAAACTGACCGAGGGACTCAGTCAGGACGAGATTGAGGCATTGCGGTGTGCTCTGCTTCGATGCGCGGAGAATATGCAAGCCGCTCCGCAATGAGGGTTTGCACAACACAGGAAAACGTAGTTGCAGAAAGCTCCAGGGCTGCAGGATGGCCCCTGGTGCTGCCGTTTGTCGTTCAAGATGTGGGTGCAGGTCCAACGCGAACCGCCGTGGTTCGCGCGCAGGGAATGAGGAACGCCGTTCACGTCAGTTGAAGCCGGTCAATGGAGCGTGGGGACTCATCACCGGGAGGTGTGCCCAACACAGTTTCACATCATCCGCTAAATGTTTTTGCCGCGTATCCACAATCAAGTACACTCAGCGCACGAGGTGCCCCCATGGCGCGAGTGACCGGAATCGGCGGTGTGTTTCTTCGTTCGCGCGATCCAAACGCCATGGCGAGATGGTACGCGCAGCATCTCGGCCTGCGGCTCAGCGACTTCAACGGAACCGCGTTTCAGTGGAGCGATGAGGTGCCGCCGGGCACAGGCATGACCGCCTGGTCGGTGTTTCCGCAGGACACTGGCTATTTTGGCGATCCCGAGAGCGCCGAGCCGGGACAACCGCTCCAGTCCGCCATGGTGAACTATCGTGTGGACGATCTGGATGAGTTACTGCAAGCGCTGGCCGCCGCCGGGGTGTGGATCGATCCCAAGCGGGAAGATTACAGCTACGGCCGGTTTGCCTGGATCAAGGACTGCGACGGAAACAGGGTGGAGTTGTGGCAGCCGGCCGCGGACGCCGAAGCTTCCTGATTCCCGGCCTGACACCCACCGGATTGCGCGGTCTGAAGATCCGCTTCCCCGCCCCATGCTTTTGCATGCGGAGAAGTTTGCATCTTTTGGGCCCGCGGCAACCTCGAATCCGCAGCGACCCACATTACCATGAGCCAATCCTCCGTCACTCAACTCGACGCCGAGCGAGCAGCCGCAACTCCTGAGGCGATCCCGATTCCGGCTCCCAATCCGCCGGAACCCATGTCCATGGGCGCGGTGCTGCGCGTCGTCACCATGCGCCGCCTCTGGTACGCGCAGATCGTCTCGGTCTTCGGCGACTTCCTGGCACTCTTCGCGGTCATTACCGTGATGACCTTCAAACTGCATGCCACGCCCCAGCAGGTCACCGGCGTTCAGATCTCCTACCTGCTGCCCATCGCGCTGCTCGGAATCGTCAGCGGCGTCTTTGTGGATCGCTGGCCGGTGAAGACCACCCTGGTCACCAGCGACTTCATGCGCGCCGGGCTGGTGCTGCTGCTGCTCCTGGTCCACAACGTGTACGGCTTCTATGCCGTGCTGGCGGCCATCAGCATTGTCTCCAGCTTCTTCTCGCCGGCCCAGGGCGTGGCGATCCGCGCGGCTGTACCGCTGCACGGCCTGCGATCGGCCAATGCCTTGATGCAGCAGGTGATGTTTATCATGCGCATCATCGGCCCCTCCGCCGCCGCGTTCCTGGTCGCTTCTTTCGGCGCAAAGAGCTGTTATCTGCTGGACACCGCGAGCTTCATCGCCTCGGGCTCGCTGATTGCCTCGCTCTCGCTGATCGTTCCCAAGACCCCAGCCGCCGGCGCTTCCTCCGGCGCGGGCAAGTTCGCCGCAAGCGATGGAGCCCCCGCAGGCGGGATCGCCCGCATTCTCGAAGACATGAAGGAGGGCGCCAGCTTCATCCTGCATCACGCCGCCCTGCTTTTCGTCATCGTCGCCCTGGCCGCGGGCATGTTCGTGATGGGCTGCTTCGGGCCGCTGATCGCGATCTACGTGCGCGACACGCTGCATGCATCGACCCGCACTTTCGGTGTCACCAGCGCCATGATCGGCCTTGGGCTTTTGCTCGGGGTCAACGCTCTGAATACCTTCGCCAAGCACGTGAAGAACACGGTCCAGGTCTACTTCGGGCTGGGCGGCATTGCCGCCGGGACCGCCCTGCTGGGCTTCGTTCCGCACGTAGCCTCGGCGATCCTTGGCTGCTTCCTCATCGGCTTCTCCGCCGCGGGTATCATCGTTCCGTCGCAGACTCTCATCCAGGAGGAGACGCCGGCCGAGCTGATGGGCCGCGTCGGCTCCACGGTCATGTCCACCATCTTCACCGCGCAGATTGCGGGCCTGGTTCTCAGCGGCGTGCTGGCCGATCACACCAGCGTCCGGCGCGTGTTCGTGATCTGCACGGCGATGCTGGCCGTGCTGATCGTCGCGGGCAAACTGTGGATGGAGCCCGGAGATCATCCTGCAACTACCTGATTTGCAGCCGCCAGATCGTCGCCGAGTTGGGACCACCCCGCCTTCGCGCCCGCGCAGCTCCCGAAAGCAGAGAGTGGCGCCCCAGCCCCAGCCTTCGTACGCCCGCGGCCGGCTGCACGGCTCACTTCCCTCGCCCGGCATGGATTCTCTATCATAGATTCTAGAGGATTCTGGATTATGAAGGCTCTACTGCTGCCTGAGTACAACAAGTTGGAAGTCCGGGACGTGCCTGCACCTGTTCCCGGCGCGGATGAGCTTCTCATCGAGGTCGCCGCCTGCGGGATCTGCGGCAGCGATGTCCACGGATACGATGGCTCGACCGGCCGCCGGATCCCTCCCCTGGTGATGGGTCATGAGGCCGCCGGCACCGTCGCCGCCATCGGTTCCGCCGTGCAGGGCTTTGCGCCCGGCGACCGGGTTACGTTCGATTCGACCGTCTACTGCGGAGCCTGCGCGTTCTGCCTCAAGGGTGAGGTAAATCTCTGCGAGCAGCGGCAGGTGATCGGCGTGTCCTGCGGCGAGTACCGGCGCGCGGGAGCCTTCGCCGAGTTCCTCGTGGTGCCGGCGCGGATCGCGTATCACCTTCCCGATAACCTGTCCTTTGCGGAGGCGGCGCTGCTCGAGGCGGTCTCCGTCGCTCTGCATGGAGTCGCGGTTGCGGAGATGAAGGGCGAACCCACGGTGCTCGTCATTGGCGCGGGCATGATCGGTCTACTGCTCCTGCAAGCGGCTCGAGCGGCGGGCAGCTCCCGGGTGTTCGTCTGCGATGTTGACGGCACGCGCCTGAAGCTGGCCGCGGAGCTCGGAGCCGACCGCACGATCCTGGCCTCGGGAGCCGAGTTGATCGAGGAAGTCCTGCGTCTGACGGGCGGCCGTGGCGTCGATGTGGTCCTGGAGGCGGTTGGGCGGGAGGAGACGATCTCCGCCGCCATCGACGCCGTGCGCAAGGGAGGAACGGTGACCCTGGTCGGCAATCTCTCTCCGCAGGTTTCGATTCCGCTGCAGAAGGTCGTCTCCCGGCAGATCCGCCTGCAGGGCTCCTGCGCCTCGGCGGGGGAGTACGTCCAGGCCATGGAACTGATCGCCAGCGGCCGGATCCAGGTCGCCCCGCTGATCACCGCCGTCGCCCCGCTCCAGGATGGGCCCTCCTGGTTCAGCCGGCTGCATTCCCGCGAGCCGAACCTGATGAAGGTGGTGCTGGATCCGCGGCCTGAGGCCGCGCGGGAGTCCCTCACGCCCGAGACTGCGGCGGTGACCCGGTGACATCACCTCTGTTTGACCTTACCGGACAGGTCGCCCTGGTGACGGGCACCAGCCGGGGCCTGGGACAGTACCTGGCGCGGGCGCTCGCCGGGGCCGGCGCCGACCTGGTCCTGACCAGCCGGCACAAGGAAACGCTGGCGCCGTTCGTCGCGGAAATCGAAGCCATGGGCCGGCGCGCCGTCCCCGTGGAACTGGATGTGCGGGACCAGAAGAGTATTGAAACGATGGCCGCTGCCGCGGAGCAGGCCTTCGGCCGCGTGCACATCCTGATCAACAATGCCGGTTGCAACGTCCGCAAGCCGGCCCTGGATGTGACCTGGGACGATTGGAACCTGATCCTGGACACCAACCTGCGCGGCAGCTTTTTCGTCGCCCAGCAGATCGCCCGGCGCATGCTGCCGCACGGCTATGGGCGCATCGTCAACATCGGTTCGGTCACCAGTGTGTTCGGATACGCCGGCCTCGCTCCCTACGGAGCCAGCCGCGGCGGAATCCGCCAGCTCACCATGAGTCTTGCCGACGACTGGGGCAAGCATGGAATTACGGTGAATTGCCTGGCGCCCGGTTGGTTTCAGACGGCACAGAACAGGGTGCTGTACGAAAACAAGGAGTGGGTTGAGTACCTGGTGGATCGTATCCCCTTGAAGCGTCCGGGCGAGCCCAACGATCTGGATGGAGCCGTCGTCTTCCTGGCCTCCGAAGCCAGCCGGTACATCACCGGACAGACGCTGCTGGTGGATGGCGGGATCTCAACCGGAGCGATGCGCGCGACCGTACAACCGGGGGGCCGTTCCGCGGCCGATCCGGCGCGCTAGCTGTTGCTGCGTATATGCTGTTGTTCTTCGTATGCGCCAGGTGCAGCCGGCGCGAAGTTCGCGAAAAGCCATAGATGTTGAGGAAGATCCAATGAACAGGACATGGAAATCGGCCGCGTGCTGGGCAATCGGTGCGGGTTTGGCTCTGGGCAGCCTTGGTCTGCTCGCAGCGCGTCTGGGAGCACAGCCTTCCTCCGGTTCGGGTGAGCTCAAGGTCTACATGATCGACGTCGAGGGCGGCCAGTCCACGTTGTTCGTCACGCCGGCCAAAGAATCGTTGCTGATCGATACCGGCTGGCCGGACAACAATGGCCGCGACGCCGACCGCATCGTGGCTGTGGCGAAGCAGGCCGGTCTGCAACGAATCGATTACGTTTTGTTGACCCACTATCACGACGATCACGTAGGTGGCGTGCCGCAGCTGGTGGCACGGATTCCGGTGGGTACGTTCATCGATCACGGCCCGAATCGCGAACTCGATCATGGCGTGACCGAGCATGGCTACGCCGAATACCAGAAGGTCCTGGCAACCGGCAAATCCCAGCGGATCCAAGGCCATCCCGGAGACCTTCTCCCCATTCCAGGACTGCACGTGCGTGTGATCAGCGCCGACGGCAACCTGATCTCTGCTCCCCTGCCCGGCGCGGGCCAGCCCAACTCCTTCTGCGCGGCTTCCGAAACGCGTCCCGCCGACCAGACGGAAAACGGCCGTTCCCTGGGAACGGAGATCACCTTCGGCAAGCTGAAGATCCTGGACCTGGGCGACCTGACCTGGGACAAAGAGATGCAGTTGATGTGCCCGGTCAACAAGCTCGGCCGTGTGAACGTGTACATCGTCTCGCATCACGGCTGGTACCAAAGCTCCAGCCCCGCGCTGGTGGATGCCATTCACGCGCAGGTGGCGCTCATGGACAACGGCGAGAAGAAGGGCGGATCCACGCCGACGCTGCAGACGATTGAAAAGGCGCCAGGTCCGGTGGCGCTCTGGCAGCTCCACTATTCGGACGAAGGCGGCCCGCAGAACAACACGGCGGAGAAATACATCGCCAACCCGCAGGGGACCGACGCGGGCCACTATCTTGAGCTCACGGCATCTGCCGACGGCAGCTTCCAGGTAGAAAACTCACGCACCGGCTACGTGCAACAGTACCCGGCGGCGCGATAGGGCGATGCCCTAACGTTCGCGAGACGTCTCCGGCCCGACTGAGCTGGCGGGCCCGATGAGTTCAATTCGGCCCAGCAGGACGGCGTAGCTGGCGACCCCGACCATCAGATAGATCGCCGCAATGAAGAACGCCCAGGCGTATTCGTGCGTGGCCGCGACCACATACCCGGTGACAATCGGGGCCGCGATTCCCGAGATCTGGTTGGAAAAGTTCAGAATGCCGCCCACCGTGCCCACACTGCCGCGCGGCACGATCAGGGACGGAACCGACCATCCGACCGGCGCGGCTGCGGACAGGCCCCCGAGGGCGATACTGATCCAGATCAGCGCCCGGGCCGGCGTGTGCGCGTGCGCCGCGCCCAGCAAACCCAGGCCCAGGGCCGTTCCACCGATCAGCACGCCCCGGCGCACACGGCTGGCGTCCCATCCCCGCCGGATCAGTGCATCCGTGCCCCAGCCTCCGGCAAGATCGGTGGCGGTGGCGAAGAGCCAGGGCACCCCGGTGTACAGAAAGGAGTGCAGCAGGTCGATGTGCAGTGCATAGGTGAGGTAGCTGGGAAGCCACGTCAGTAAGAGGTAAAACGCATAGTTGTACGATCCGAAACCCAGCGACAGCCCCAGCACCTTTCGCTGCGTCAGCAGGTATCGCAGCGACAGGGCCGGGGCCTGCACCGCATCGAGCTGCTCCTTATCTGTGTCCTGCGCGATGTAGTCCTGCTCCGCCGCGCTCAGCTCCGGATCGTCCTCGGGATCGCGATAAATTTTCGAGAACAGACCGAAGTAGAACAGGCTGATCAGGCCGGTGGTGGCGAAGCTCCAGCGCCAGCCTATCTTCAGCAGGAGTACACCGATCAGCGGAACGCCGATGGCTGAAGCAAACTTGGCCGCTGCGTCGAATATGGACGTTGCGAAGCTTCTCTCCGTGGGAGGAAACCAGCGCCCGATCGCTTTGGCATTGGAGGGAAACGTAGGCGCTTCGCCGACCCCGAGCAGCAGGCGCGCGGAGAAGAAGGTTCCTAGACCGGGTGCGATGGCTGCCGCAAAGGAAGCGATCGACCAGAGAAACGTACTGATGCGGCCGATCTTGCGAACCCCGAACCGGTCCAGCAGAACGCCGATCGGAAGCTGGCAAAGGGCGTAGGTCCAGTTGTAAGCGCCGGACAGGTAGCCGAAGGTCACGTTGGACAGACCGAACGTGGTGTACAGCGCGGCGTGCGAGACCGAAAGGTTGACGCGGTCGAAGTAGTTCACCAGAACGCCGAAACCAAGCAGCCAGGCAATGCGCCAGCGCCGTCCTGGCGTGGGGTGGGACGGCGAGATGGGCTCGGCATTCAATCAGGATCTCGGCATCCGCGCAAGCAGGCTTCGGCGTTCGCGCAGCCGGAGGCCACAGCCTCACATGCGCGACGCTTCATTGTCGCAGAGTCCTGGAACAACGGTGGCGAAACGCCCTTTTCAAGCGTGGATAAGGGCGCCGTCCCAATTTTATTTAGCACGGAACTGATCTCACAATTTGGAACAACAAAGGCGAAACCGTTGTGGAAGCTTCACAGATCAGAGGACTGCTTCGGCAAGAAGCGCTCCGCAAGGCAACAAAGACGGCGAACCCAAAGTAAGGGAATTTGAAGTGTACGAATGCCGTTTTTAAAAAACGGCGTAGAGACCTGAAGCCTTGGGTTCACCTACAGTGATAGTGCTCTAGCTAAGCTAGACTTCTCTCCATCCGGTTCTGAATCCCAGGAGCCGATTGAGGGTGAACGGCCCGCAACTGTGAACCCCCAGCGTTTGGCACACATCGGGAACTTTCCGATTGTGTCGGGTGGCAGTGGGCTTCGAGACCTCGATGGTCACGACTGTCCGGTCTGCTGGAGCTGCGAGTGCATACGCGATCAGGAAGGGATCGCGGCCAAGCTTGTCCACCTCGTCATCCGTCAGATCGTTGGCATAGCCACCGGAAACGACATGCTGCACGAGGTCGATGTCTACTGCTTCTTCCAGCAATAAACCGGCCTTTATTTCAGGCGCGGAGAGCCAGTCGATCAACGGGTCTTTGTCTTTTCGACCTGCCTTCACTTCCTCCATGATCTCTTGCGGAAGCTTGACGTGACCCGCCACCCCTTGATGATGTATCCAGCTCCAAAACTCAGGCACCTGGTCGATGGGGTAGTAGGTGCTGTTTGCTGTGATCAGCACGTTAGCATCAAGTAGATAAAGCACTATCGGGCCGCCCGCGTTGCCGCCATTTGGAGCAGCGGATCGACATTGCGAGGCCTCACGCCAAGCACCTGTCCGGCTTTCGTCGGCGTAATGGTTCCCTCCGCTAGTGAGTTTCTGACGGTCTCCAACAACGCATTGCCCAAGCGGTGTCGCATCACCACGTAGAAGCTAGGGCCACCCTCGCCCCGCTCTTCGTTTTGTCGTTCTTGGTTAGCTCTCGACTCCTGCTGATAGCGCCTGTCCAGTTCTCTCCATTGGGTGTTGCCTATTAAATCTGCCCGCAAAAGCTTGTAGGCCACCATCGCCCGACTGATCTTCCTGATGCGAGCAAACTGCGCGACTGCGTCAATGATTTGCTGCGTGGAAGCCCGGCGGAGAAACCGCAGCTCATTCAGCTCGGCCCCGGGAAGAAGTATTTCGCCAGCCACACTGTTGCAGTAGCTTTCAACCTGCGTAGCAAGGCTCTCTCCACTGACCCCGGTATCCCCAAGCCACAGATGAGTCAGTTCATGGAAAACTGTGAACGACCTCGCGATTTTGGCATCCTGATCGTTGACGATGATAAAAGGCGCTGCCGGGTCTGCGATCGCGTAGCCCCGAAAGATCTTGCTGGGAATTCTCGTATGGTGACTACCCAGATTTCCGAGCAGTAGAACGAAGGCTCCCGACGCTTCGACGCGCTCTCGCACATAGGCAAACGCATCTTCGATTTTCGGCTTTCGTCTGAAATCGGCGAGCGAAAATGCCATTCTTTCCACTATGCGTTGTGCAAGTTCTGTATACGGGACGTTCATGGTGGCCGAGCCAACGTAGTCCACCCGGCTGTTCTCGTCCTGGTCCTGCAGATCCCTGATGATGCTCTGCCTGCCTCGAATGTCTCTGATGAGAGCGTCAAGCGTGGGATCAAATTGCTGCGGGTCAGCTCCCGGAGCCCTGCGGAAATCCTGACCGCGATCGCCGGTGCGGGGCGGCTCTCTCAAATAGAAGACAAGCAGTGAGCGATGGTATGCCTTTGCCATCTTCAGCAAGACGCTGCGCGAGGGTTCCTGTTTACCGGTCTCAAGAGCCTCCAGACGCTCGGCCGCGGAACGCTCCCGGGCATTTTTGAAGCCGAGCACCTGCGCGGCCTCATCGACCGACAAGCCTGCCGAGCTGCGCGCCCACGTCAAAATGTCAGGATTGAATGCCATCAGCTTGCTCCCTAGTTTCGCACTGAACTTGGAACGCGAAAGGGGCCCTCCTCCAACTCAACAAACTCAACGAAGGAACCATCGCGTTATTGATCCTGAAGTCGTTGAGCGATCCGGCTACCTCGACGTTATTTTGAAACGTCGCGGAGGGCCTCGCCCGCGGCCTGCAGCACCAGATCGATCTCGCGCTCGCCATGCGCCGCGGAGACGAAAGCCGCCTCATACTGGCTGGGCGGCAACCACACCCCCCGCTCCAGCATCCCGCGATGAAAGCGCGCGAAAGCGGCCGTGTCGGAGGTGCTCGCGGTGGCAAAGTCCGTTACCTTCTGCGGCGTGAAGAACCACGTGAACATGCTGCCTACGCGATTCGTGGTCAACCCGATTCCCTGCCGGGCCGCCAATTTCGCGACCCCATCGGCGATGGCCGCGGTCGTGCTCTCCAGCCGCGGATAGAGCGAGTCGCGCCGCTCCAGCAGCGCCGACAGCATGGCGATGCCCGCGGCCATGGCCAGCGGATTGCCGGAGAGCGTTCCAGCCTGGTACACCGGCCCCAGCGGAGCCAGCAAGTCCATGATCTCCGCGCGCCCGCCAAAGACCCCGACGGGTAGCCCCCCACCGACGATCTTGCCCAGCGTGGTCAGGTCGGGCGCCCGGTCTGCGCTGAACCCGAACAGCTCCTGTGCTCCCCCGGCCGCCAGCCGGAAGCCGGTCATCACCTCATCGAAGATCAGAAGGGCGCCGTGCCTCTTCGTGATCTCGCGCAGCCCGGCAAGGTACCCCTCGGCCGGCGCAATCGTGCCCGCATTGCCCACCACCGGCTCCAGGATGACGCAGGCGATCAAGTCGGGATGCGCCGCGAAGGCCGCTTCCACGGCCGCAAGATCGTTATAGGGCAGCGCCAGCGTGTGCATGGCGGTCTCGGCCGGCACACCCGCCGAGCCTGGAATGCCGAAGGTTGCGACGCCGCTGCCCGCCTTCACCAGGAGCGCATCGGCGTGCCCGTGATAGCAGCCTTCGAACTTGATGACGAACGGCCGGCCTGTGAACCCGCGCGCCAGGCGAATGGCCGACATGCAGGCCTCGGTGCCGGAACTCGCGAAGCGCAGCTTCTCAATGGACGGGAAGCAGCGCTGTACCAGCTGCGCTAACTCGGCTTCCGCCGCGGTGCTCGCGCCAAACGACGGGCTTCGCCCCGCTGCCTCGCGAATCGCCTCCACCACGGGTGGGAACGCATGGCCCAGCAGCATGGGACCCCACGAACCGAACAGATCCAGCAGACGATTGCCGTCGGCGTCGATCAGATACGCACCCTCGGCGCGCTCCACGAAAGGAGGGTGACCCCCCACCGCGCGAAATGCCCGGACCGGCGAGTCCACACCACCGGGAAGAAGCCGTTCCGCGCGCTGCGCCAATGCCGCGGATCGAGTAAAAGAAAGAGCCATGAGCTTCAGTATAGGAGCCCTCAGGAGTGTAGGAGCCCTCAGGAGTGTAGGAGCCCGCAGGGATAGGAGACTTCAGGGGCGCCGCTATTTGCGCCACTCCACCACCGGATCGTGGCAGCCAAGACCGCGCGTTAGCGCGGGCCCATCCCGGCAAACTGCGTCTTGAAGGCCAGAAAGCCCAAAGTCAGGATCAGCCCCTGAAAGTACAGGAAGATTCTGGTGCTGGGAACCTCCGGCTCGTCGTTGGTGAAGCACCGCCAGGCCGTACCCAGACCCACGATCAGAAAGATCCACTGGGTGGTCTGTCCGAAGACATCGCCGTTGGTGATGGTCAGCGCAAAGAAGACGATGCAGGTCGCCGCGATCAGGCCGCGCTGCAGACGGGAGAGCGCAAAGGTCGCCTGTGCACCATCCAGACCCAGCATGTTGAGCGGCAGCAGGTTTACGAAGTTGACCCAGGCGCCCACGTATGCCAGCACCATGAAGATGACCGCGTGCGTTCCCCAGGCCAGGGCCAGGCAGGAGAGCGCCGCAACCAGACCGTAGAGCGGTCCGGCCAGTGCGATCGCCGCCAGATCCTCGCGTGAAACTCCCAGGTTGTACCAGCGCACGTACGCCCCGAACCCGGGTAGAAACATGGGCAGATCGGCCTTGAGCCCGCGGCGCTTGACCGCCACATAGTGCCCCATCTCATGGATAAACAGGCAGGCCGTGAAGCCCAGCGCAAACTGCCAGCCGAA
>CAXUIM010000067.1:0-2788 GCA_964250885.1 uncultured Acidobacteriaceae bacterium
CGGATGCACCTCGCCGCTCTAAATCGGCCCGGTTGCTGCTTCGGCCCCAAACTACACAAGGCCCAAAACACGGGACCCAAAACACGGACCCAGATACACAGACCCAGATACACGGACCCACATACACAGACCCAGATACACTATATCTGCGACGCGGAACAAATCGCGTTCGCGTCTCGTTTGCCGCGTTCTCCGCTTCATCGCCTCAAACCGTGCCGCCGCCGGACTCCATGGACCCTCAACTCGTACTCCCGCCGCTCCTTCTGCTCGCCGGTTGCCTGGCCTACATCTTCTGGCCACAGCCCCAAGTAGCCGCCCCGATCGAAAAGACCCGCCTGGACTACCTGCGCGAGCGGAAAGACGTCATCTATGACAATCTTCGCGACCTGAACTTCGAGTTTCGTGCCGGGAAGTACCCCGAGGACGATTACGCCCGGCAGCGCGACTCGCTCGAAACCGAAGCGGCAACTGTGGTTACGGAGATGGAGTCTCTCGGCGGCTGATTGAAGCAGAGCCGGCCGCAGTCTTCGCAACGCGGTTCCAGATCCAGGCGGCGGTCCGTCCGATCTCCGATCTTGGCCAGCTCACTTCCGTCCGGCCCTTCACTTCCCGCCCGGGCGATCCGCGTTGGGGCATTCGCACTTAAGGCCCTCCGCGCTTTCGCGGCGCAGCCGGCTTGAGAGCCAGCCATCACCGGGGCGGGCGGGTGACGTATCCTTTGGTGTGCACGCAATTCAACGAAGTCTCCGCTGCTTGGCCGTTTTCGTTCTGGTTCTAGCTCCGCTGGCCGCGCAAGCCGCCACAACGATTACCGGTGTCGTCACCAACAAGACCACCAATCGCCCCTCGGCGGGTGACACGGTGGTGCTCATCCGCCTGGTCCAGGGTATGCAGGAGACCACGCGCACAACCACCGATGCGCAAGGGCGCTATTCGCTCGACGTGCCCGATGACGGCATTCACCTGGTGCGCGTCACCCACGATAAGGCGAACTACTTCGAGCCCGCACCCCCGGGAACGCAGACCGTCGATCTGACGGTCTACAACTCGGCGGCGCACGTCAAAGGCGTCGCTACGGAAGCCGTGGTCCTCCGGCTGCAGACGGACGCCAGCGGCAACAGCCTGCAAGTCGTGGAGCACTTCTTCGTCAAGAACGACTCCAAGCCGCCGATGACCCAGTTCTCCAATCAGCCCTTTGACTTCTATCTCCCAGAGGACGCTGTGGTGGAAGGATCGGCGGCGCTCTCGCCCGGTGGCATGCCCGTGCAGGCGGCTCCCGTGCCGCTGCCCGAAAAGGGCCATTTCACCTACCTGTTTCCGATCCGCCCGGGCGAGACCCAGTTCCAGGTCCGCTACCACGTGCCGTATACCGGCAGCCTCACGCTCGATCCAAAGGTGACCTCAACCACTGACGCGCTGGCCATCATGCTGCCTAAAAGCATGACCTTCACGCCAGCCGCGGGCGCGCCCTACAGCCCGGTCAACGATGAGGTGGACGCACAGACTTACGTGGCGCGGAGCGTTACAACGGCGCAGCCCACCAGCTTCCAGCTCTCCGGCAAAGGCGAGTTGCCCCGCGACACGCAGAATCCTGCTCAAGCGGGCCAGGCGGGCGCCAATGGAGCCGGCGCCGATCAGACGGTCCCCGCGACCGACAACACGGCTCCGGGGAAAGGACTGGACAACCCGCTCGATCCAAATGGAACCCGCGATCCCTGGGGCAAGTACAAGTGGTGGATTCTGAGCGGTCTGGCGCTGCTGCTGGCCGGCGCAGCCGGCGTTTTGTTGCGCAAGCCCACAGGCGCAACGGGCGCCGCCGCGGCTCCCCCCCCAGGCCCTTCTCCATCGTGGCCCGCCGCTCCGGCTGCAAACCCACGCGAGCAACTCATGCAGGTGCTTAAGGAGGAGATGTTCCTCCTGGAGACGGAGCGTCTGCAGGGTCGCGTCGCGGAGGAAACGTATTTAAAGCAGCAGGATGCGATTCTGCTGATTCTGCAACGGGCGCTCGCCCGGACAAGCCCTGTGCTGCCGCCCAGCCAGGAAGCCAGCGAGGTAGCTGAGGGCCAGAAAGTTTAGACGAGGACCCGTCGAGAGCGCTCTCCGTATCCGAGCTCAGAGCAATGACAGCGTAACCGTGCCCAGGAACAGTGTGCAGGGTGGCTTTTCCGGGTTAAGAGCCACTGGAGTTCGCGGCCCTGAGGACAGCAGCTTTGATATTGCTTTCGAACGTTCTCCTGTAGGCGCACATGACAGCAACGGAGATTGAATGACCACGTTCTTCCGGATTCTTCGCCTGATTGCCCTGGCCACGTGGGTGGGAAGTCTTATCTTCTTCGGCTTCGTCGCCCAGGTAGCCTTCACCACCCTGCCCGATACTCACCAGGCCGGGCTCATCGTGCGCGGCTCACTGATCGCCTTGCACCACCTCGGTCTGGTCGCCGGTCTGGTCTACCTGTTCGCCACGGTCGCGCTGCTGGGAACACAGGGCGACACCCATCCGCTGCGGGCCGCCGAACTGGCGCTGGTTGTCGCCATGCTCGGCCTCACGGCGTACTCCCAATTCTCGGTGCTGCCGAAGATGGAGAGAGACCGCCTTGCGTTGGGCGGCGACGTTGCGCAAGCGCCACCCAACGCACCCGCCCACCGGGACTTCGACCGCCTGCACGGGCTCTCGGTGAAGCTGGAGGGCGCTGTTCTGATTGAAGGTTTGTTGCTGCTGGCAATGGCCGCCGTGCACAGCCGGGACGACTTTGACTACTTTGGCTGACGGCAAGAGAATGCGATCCGG
>CAXUIM010000067.1:2888-13188 GCA_964250885.1 uncultured Acidobacteriaceae bacterium
GCACAGCCGGGACGACTTTGACTACTTTGGCTGACGGCAAGAGAATGCGATCCGGCGCCAGCCCAGGCAACAGGCTCTCAGCTCTTGAGGAGCTGCTCTCGCTTCACGAGAGCCGCGCGGCTCATCTGTGTGCAAGGTTGCTCACTTCCTTGCATTGAGCTTTGCTTGAAGCTTGCGCTGAGATTTGCTTGAAGCTTGCGCTGAGCTTCGCTGGACGCCCGCGCCGCTGCCGTGCCGGACCGCGCTTCGCTTATTCCACCGGCAGCTTGGCGCGGTAGCCATCGCGCGTGATGATGGAGTACTTCAGCGGCTTGCCTTTCTCATCCTGCATCTTGAGCGGCTTGCCTTCGTTATCCACCAGGTACACCTTGACCTTGCGGTACGAGCCGTCATTCTTCGAGTTGCTGGGCCTATAGGTGAGAACGTACTGGTTGCGAATCGATTCGTTGATCTGGCCGAAGATGTCCGGCAACTCTCCCTGGAAGACCGGCTGGAAGCTCATGCCACCCGTCATTGCGGCGAACGTCCGCATCTCGTTGTCCGCCTGCAGATACTCGATACCGCGCGAGCCCATCCCGGAAGACCTCTCCCGCACCATGCCGCCCGTACTGATGGTAAAGATCGTGGTATTGGATGTGGCCTTGATCCTGGCCAGCATCTGGTCGAGGGTGAGATGCGACATGGTGTCGCGCCCACTGGAGATCAGAATGACGTACTTGCGTCCGTCGACCCGTGACAGCCGGTCGAGAGTCTCGTACAGAGCGTCGAACTCGTCGGTCTCCTGGAAACCGGGGATCACCAGACTCTGCAAGGCCTCGGCAATAGTACCCTTGTTGTTCGTAAAGTCGGTAAGGATGTGAGTGCGCAGATCGTAGGTGACGACCGCCACATAGTCGTCCGGCTGCAGACTGCGGAAGAAGCTGGCCGAGGCATTCCGCATATCCTGGATGAACGGCCACGAGGTCGACGCAAACTCCAACAGCATGACAGCCGTGATCGGGACCTTGGTCATTCGCAGCGACTGAACCTGCTGCTCGACCCCATCTTCCACCACCAGGAAGTTGTCCGGCTTCAGGCCCGGAACGAATTCATGGGTCTTGTCCAGCAGGACGCCCACGTTCAGGCTGACAACGGGCACGTCCACCCGCATGGAGTAGATCGCACCATTGGGGTTTTTGGGCTTTTCTTCCGCCGGGGCTGGCGGTGGAGGCGCCTCTTCGTTCTTCTTGGGCAGCACGATGGAGCCGTTATCGACATCAGGGCCCGCATCCGTACTCGGCGGAGCTTGGGGATTCTGGGCCGGGGGCGGCGGAGGCGTCTGGGGCGGCGGAGGCGTCTGGGGCGTCTGCTGCGCCTGAAGGTGAGAGACCAGAACCGCCGGGACCAGAAGCGAAACACTTACCCAACCCCAGGGCAAACCCAACACTATTGCAAAGACCAGACCGAAACCGATTCGCTGTCTCATACCAAAACGTGCTCCCAAGATGCATTTCCAGATTAGACGGAAATCGGACGGAAGCGGGCGCAGCCTGTTCTTGTCTGTCTCTCCCCCATGGACGAACCAAAAACACAATGGGCCGCCGGGGGGTGCCAGCGGACCCATTGTTTTCATATCGCGCCTCCTATCAAGGGATGCAACCGGTGGGGGATTGTCCCGACCAGAGGCGCTCTCCGATTATCACATGAGGCGGGCTCGGGGCAACATTGAAATCCTGCAAAAATGCTCGCCGGCCGCACCCGCCGGTCCAGTGCAGTGCCCGGCTTTTGAACCACATACGCGGCTCCAACCAGGACTCAAAGGCAGGCCGCGCGGGGACCCGGATGTAGGATAGCGCCAGTGCGCTTCGAGCTCTTCATCGCCTCCCGCTACCTGCGCGCCCGCCGCCGCCAGGCTGTGATCGGCTTCGTTACCGCGATCTCGGTGGCGGGGGTTGCCGCGGGCGTGGCGGCGCTCATCCTGGCTCTGGCCATAACCAACGGAATGCAGCGCGATCTGCAGCAGCGGCTGGTCGGCGCCACCGCCCACGTGGAGCTGATGCGCGTCGCCGGCGACGGCATTCGGGATTGGAGGCCGTTGATGGCGCGCCTGGCCCGGGTTCCCCATGTGACGGCGGCCGCACCCGGGCTCTATGGACAGGTGCTGATCTCGAACGGCGCACGCTCCGGCGGCGCCCTGATTAAAGGCATCCTCCCTGCCGATGAGCTGAAAGTCGGCAACCTTCTGCAGACGGTCAAACAGGGCTCGGCGGCGGAGTTGGTGGCGGTGAATGGAGAGCCGGGCGCGGACAATCCGGAGGCGCCGATCGTTATCGGCGACGAGCTCGCCCTGACCCTGGGCGCAGCCGTGGGCGACAGCCTGCTGGTCACCAGCCCCCAGGGTGAGCTCACGCCGCTGGGCCTGGTGCCGCGCTACCAGCGCTTTCGCGTCGCCGGGATCTTTAACTCGGGGTTCTACCAGTACGACGCCAGCTACGCCTTCATGCGCCTCGGCGATGCGCAGCGGCTCTTCTCCGAACCCGATCTGATCAGCGTCCTGAGCTTCCGCATCGACGACCTGTATCGCGCCCGGCAGGTGGGCCAGGCACTCGAACGCGCCGCTGGCCCCGGCTTCCAGGCCACCAACTGGATGGACCAGAACCGCGAGCTCTTCCGCGCGCTCAAGCTCGAGCAGGATGTGACCTTCATCATCCTGGCGCTGATCGTCGTGGTGGCCGCGCTGAATATCCTGATCGCGCTCACCATGATGGTGATGGAGAAGACCCGGGACATCGCTGTGATGATGAGCTTCGGCGTGACCGCCAGCCAGGTGCGGCGAATCTTCCTGTTCCAGGGCCTGCTCATCTCGGCAGTCGGAACCCTGCTGGGCCTGGTGCTGGGTTACGCCGCCTCGCTGGCCGGATCGCGCTTCCACTTCATTCATCTGGACGCCAGCGTCTACTCCATCGACACACTTCCGTTCGCTCCACGTTGGAGCGATGCTCTGATCGTCGCGGCGGTTTCGCTTGGCATCAGCCTGCTGGCGACGCTCTACCCCGCCTCCGCCGCGGCCCACGTCCTGCCGGCCGAGGCTTTGCGGTATGAATAGAAGCCCCGCGGTATGAATCGCGCTCGCGGCCCTCTAGAATAGGCGGCGATGGCTCCTCGACTGCGCTACACCGAACTCGCGCCTGAGGGAGTCGCCGCGATGCGCTCCATTGAGCATTACCTGAACACGGCCACCTCTCTCAGCGCCGTGCTGCTGGAGCTCGTCCGGTTGCGCACCTCGCTGCTGAACCGCTGCGACTTCTGCGAGCAGACGCATGCCAGCGAACTGCGCAAGCATCACGAGCCGGAGAGCCGGATCGAGGCCGTCGCCCACTGGCAGAACACCGACGCATTTACCCCGCGCGAGCGCGCGGCGCTGGCCTGGGCCGACTGCGTGACCCAGGTGCAGCAGACGCAGATAGCCGACCAGGACTTCGCCGCCGTCAGCGAGTTCTTCAAGCACAAGGAGCTGGTCGATCTGACTCTGGCCATCTCCAGCATGAACGCGTGGAACCGCCTCGGGGTGGCGTTCCGTCCCAGCTGGGATCCGGCCCATCACGCGGAGAGGCAGGCCGCGAAGCAGAACGGTGCAGACCCGGAGATCCAGCCAGCCGAAGAAACTCAGACCGCTCAAGCGGGTGAGACGCGCTCCGCGGTCGGCGACGATGGCGGAAAGGTAAGTGAAGATTGATGGCCGCTCCGGTTCTCCGCGCCGTCGCCCTGGAAAAGACCTATCCGCCGTTGAGTGCGGCCGGCGCCGGCTCTCGCCGGAGGGCGGCGCGGGGCTCGACCGCTAGCAGCCCGACCTCCGAGCCGCCTGCCCTGCAGCTGTTTCGCGATCTTTCGCTCGAGGTTGCAGCTGGGGAGATGGTCGCCATTGTGGGCCGGAGCGGCACCGGCAAGAGCTCGCTGCTGCATCTGCTGGCCGCGCTCGACCGCCCCACGGCGGGCGCGATCTGGTGCAATGGAATCGACGTCACGCGCCTCAGCCCGAAGCAGGCAGGCGAGTATCGCAACCGCGAAATCGGCTATGTGTGGCAGTTTCACTATCTGCTGCCGGAGTTCACGGCCCTTGAGAACGTGGCCATGCCACTGCTGGCGCGGGGAACCGCACGCCCGGTGGCGCTGGCGGAGGCCGCGCTGTGGCTGGACCGGGTCCAGCTGGGCAGCCGCGCCCGTCACCGCTCCGGCGAAATGTCCGGAGGCGAGCAGCAGAGGCTCTCCATTGCCCGGGCGCTGATTACGCGGCCGAAGTTATTGCTGGCCGACGAACCGACCGGCGATCTCGACGATGAGACCGCCGCGCGTGTCTTCACGCTGCTGCAGGACCTCCATCGCGAGCACACGCTGGCCAGCGTTCTGGTCACGCACAATCTGGAGTTTGCGTCGCGCTGCGACCGAGTGCTGCGGCTGCGGGGAGGCCAGCTGGCCGCGCTCTGAGGAACAAGTCGCCGCAGCCCACAATGGGACAGTTTGCGACCGTTTTCCCACAAAAACATCTAAAACGATGTACAGATCCTTACCTGGGCTTCGTTTCTTTGCTCGGGCCGGATACACTAGATGAAAGCTCTCCAGGAAGTCCCAAACCGAGACCTCCAGGAAGCGGTTACAAGAAGTCCTCTCCGCCGCAATCGAGCGCGGCGGCGGCCAAGCAGTCATCATTCGCAGACCGCGCCCTCAGATGCAAGCGCGGGGGCGGCGGTCGTTCGAAGGGGAAGCATGTTCGAACGCTACACGGAGAAGGCGCGGCGCGTAATCTTCTTTGCGCGTTACGAGGCGAGCCAGTTCGGGTCGCCGTATATCGAAACCGAACATCTCTTGCTGGGCTTGCTGCGCGAAGACAAAGCGCTCACCAATCGCTTTCTCCGCTCGCACGCTTCGGTTGAATCCATCCGCAAACAGATTGAGCAGCACACCACGGTACGAGAGAAAGTTTCGACCTCGGTAGACCTTCCGCTCTCGAATGAGTGCAAGCGCGTTCTGGCCTATGCCGCCGAGGAGGCGGAGCGGCTGTCGCACAAGCACATCGGGACCGAACACCTGCTGCTCGGCCTGCTGCGCGAGGAGAAGTGCTTCGCCGCTGAAATCCTGACCGAGCGCGGCCTGCGGCTTACGGCGATTCGTGAGGAACTGCAGCGCACCACCCAGGAGAAGCCCGCGGCGCAAAGCAGCAGCAAGCAGCGCGGTGGCCAGCCGGAGCAGTCCATGCTGGCGGAGTTCTCCCGCGACCTGACCCAGGCCGCCGCCGACCAGCAGCTCGATCCGCTGGTGGGGCGCGACTTCGAGGTGGAGCGCGTCATCCAGATCCTCTGCCGCCGCACCAAGAACAATCCGGTGCTGATTGGTGAGCCCGGAGTCGGCAAGACCGCGATCGTGGAGGGCCTGGCGCAGAAGATCGCCGATGGCGAGGTGCCCAGCTTTCTGGCCGAGAAGCGCGTCCTTTCGCTCGACCTCAGCCTGATCGTTGCCGGAACCAAATATCGTGGACAGTTCGAAGAGCGGCTCAAAACCATCATGAAGGAGCTGATCGAAAACCAGAACTGCATCGTCTTCATTGACGAATTGCATACACTGGTCGGCGCCGGCTCGGCCGAGGGCTCCCTCGACGCCGCCAACATCCTCAAGCCCGCCCTCAGCCGTGGCGAAATCCAGTGCATCGGAGCCACCACCCCCGCGGAATTTCGCAAGTCCATCGAGAAGGACAGGTCGCTTGAACGGCGCTTCCAGGCCGTGAAGGTTCCGCCGCCCAACGAAGAAGATGCCATCAAGATCATCATGGGCATTCGCGAGAAGTACGAGAAGTTTCACGCCGTCAGCTACACCGACGACGCGATCAACTTTTCCGTGTCGCACTCCAGCCGCTACATCCCGGACCGCTTCCTGCCCGACAAGGCCATCGACCTGATCGACGAAGCCGGGGCGCGGGTGAAACTACGCCAGACGACGCTGCCCGAGGAGTTGACCGAGGTTCAGAAGCGAATCAAGTTCATCGTGCACCGCATGGAGAATGCCATTGCGAATCACGAGTTCGAGAAGGCGCGCTTCTACTCCGACGAGGAGCGCAAGGAGCGCGAGAACCTGCGCGCCCTGCGCGACAAGTACCACCTGGACGAGAGCTCCTCGGGAATTGTGACCCGGGAGGACATCGAGGATGTCGTCTCGCGCTGGACAGGCGTGCCCATCACCTCGATCAAGGAAGAAGAAACCCAGAAGCTGCTGCGCGTGGAGGAAGAGCTGCACAAGCGGGTGATCGCGCAGGACAAAGCGATCTCGGCGCTGGCGCGGGCGATTCGCCGCTCTCGCGCCGGCCTCAAAAATCCAGGCCGTCCCATCGGCAGCTTCCTCTTCCTCGGACCCACCGGTGTCGGCAAAACGGAGATGGCGCGTACTCTCGCGCAATTCCTCTTCGGCAGCGAAAAATCGCTGATCCGCTTCGATATGTCCGAGTTCATGGAAAAGCACTCGGTGTCGAAGTTGATCGGTTCACCTCCGGGCTACGTTGGCTATGAAGAAGGCGGTCAGCTTACCGAACGGGTAAAACGTTCGCCCTACTCGGTGGTCCTGCTGGATGAAATCGAAAAAGCCCATCCGGATGTCTTCAACCTGCTGCTGCAGGTCTTTGAAGACGGCCAGTTGACCGACGGCCTTGGCAATACGGTCGACTTCAAGAACACCATCCTGATCATGACCTCGAACATCGGCGCCAAGCACCTGATGAAGCGCGAAGGTCTAGGCTTCCAGTCGAGCAAGGACGAGGTCGTGCTCGAAAAGATGCAGGAGATGGTCATGAGCGAGGTGAAGCGAACCTTCAACCCCGAATTCCTGAACCGTCTGGATGAGGTCATCGTCTTCACGGCGTTGTCCGACTCCGATCTCATGCAGATTCTGGAGCTGCTGGTGCAGAGCCTGAACGCCAACCTGGTGCACAAGGCCATCACCATCTCGGTACAGGACGATGCAAAGCGCTGGATTCTCGAAAAGACGCTTACGGACCGCAGTTACGGAGCCCGTCCGCTGCGCCGAGCGCTTCAGAAGTACATCGAGGATCCGCTGTCGGAGGCGCTGATTGCCGGCGGTATCGTCGAGCGGCCCGCGTTCCTTGAGGTCTACCTCGACAGCAACCACCTCTTTTACCGGCACGTCGCTTCAGAGGGTGAAGAAAAGTTGGCTGGTCTGGCACTCACCACGGTTTAACATTGGAAGATCTGAAACAACAATGCCCCGGTTCAAGCCGGGGCATTGTTGTTCAGTGCTGGGAAAAAGACTTGCGTAGCCCATCCACCGTTGGCTCGCATCTGGCTCAAAGGCGTCCACGCTGGGGTTGTGTTGCGCGGCTCAGAGCCGCGCTGGGGTTGTCTCGCGCGGCAACAGCGCGCCACCAGTCTAGACCAGTTTGCTGACCACCTTGGACGCCCGGCTGTTGGCGGACTTGAGGACACCGCTGGCCACATCGACGGCGTCGCCGAACTGACCCTTGCTGACCTCAATCAGACGCTGGGCCTCCTTGCTCAGGGTCTCCGCCTGCTCCTTCAGATAATCGCTGGCATCTTCCAGGCTCTCACCCAGGTCTTCCAGTCCCCTCTTCAGCTTCCTGCGGGTTGAGGAGCCGGTCTGTGGTGCGTAGAGCAGGGCTGCGATCCCTCCTGCCAGCGCACCGGCCGCTAAAGCCAGCCAAAAAGATTTATTGCGCATCTTCACCTCCGTGCTTCAAGTCTTCAGATTCAAGACTATGCCGGCGGGTTGGAAGGTCTGAGGTAGGAAAACTAGCCAGGAAAGCAGGAGCAGCGCGCCGCAGGACCGCAGCTGCAGAACCATTCCCGATCAGCCCAGGCCGGCAACCTCCATGGCCTGGACGAAGACGCGCGCCAGCATCGGACGGTTCAGCCGCCCGGTGTTTGTGTTGCGCAGCGAGGGATGGTAGCTGCCGAAAAGCACAATGCCGTGGGGCAGCTTGTACCGCGCTCCATGCGCGAACTTGAATGCCGATCGCCGCTGGATTACGCCCTGCTGCAGCAGGTGGGCCAGGTAGCCGTCCCAGGCGATCTTACCCAGACAGACCACGACTCGGACGCGCCGTAATCCAGCCACCTCGGCCGCCAGGTGGGAGCCGCAATTGCGAATCTCCTGCGGGTTGGGCTTATCCCCGGGCGGAGCGCACCGGACCACCGATCCGATCCATAGCTTGCGCAGCTTCAACCCGTCTTCCCGGTGGACAGCGGACGGCTGGCTGGCCAGACCCAGCTCGTGCAGCACCGGATACATGAAGTCTCCCGAGCCATCGCCGGTGAACGGCCGGCCGGTGCGATTGGCGCCGTGAGCGCCGGGCGCCAGCCCGAGGACCAGAATGCGCGCCTTGGGATCGCCGAATCCCGGAACCGGACGAGCCCAGTATTCCTGGTCGCGGTATGCCTTGCGGCGGGTCTCGCCGATCCCCCGGCAATATTCGCGCAGCCGGGAGCAGCGCTCGCACGCTGTGATGGTCTGCCACAACTGCTCCAGCACAGGCAACGATTGTGCCGCTGGCGGGCCGGCGAAGGCTGTGACGCGAGCTCCCCTGTCTGCCACGAAACTTCCCTCCCTGACTCCCCCGATCATACGGGTCTGGGGATTCTGAGAGGTTCTGGGAGTTTCAGGACGGAGGACCATTCGCCTCGCCTGCGCTCCTTATCGCTGCCGCCGTCTAATTACATTGAGCCCTTTTGTGGAGGCCATCCCCCGCCAGATCTGATCTGGGATGCCGAACCAGACGGTCGCGCACAGGGCTGTGTTCCGCGCAAGCGGAGCGCTCAGATCGCCATCCGGGCCGACTGCAAAAGCGTTAACCAGGTGGCAACTGGCTATACTTGGACCCGGCCCACAGATTGCCGGTCAGATCCTGCACGCCAAAGCGAGCCCGACTTCACGAGGGAACAAGACCGGCTTCGGCCGAGGTTGTGGGGCAGCATCGGTTAGGGCATTGCGCAGAGTGCACGCCGTACGGTACACACAAGGGTGAATGAGTAGACCATCATGAACTTAGCAGCACCACCGCCAGGGGCCCGGCCAAGCTTCACGAGAGGCGGCAGGAGTTTCTCCACTTCAGGATGGGTCACTCCGTGCCTTGTAGCCGTTATCTGCGTGGCGCTGTTGACGGCGGCCTGGGAGCGCGGGCGCGGCAATCTCCATCACATCACCGCGGTGGTCAGTCCCGAAGACACGACTCCTGAACTGGGCACCTTCCGGCCGGGCGGCCAGGACGCCATTCGCCTGTCGCGCAGCGCGACCCAGATTGGCCGGCGTCCCGAATTCCTTTCCGCGATTTTGCTGCCCGGCCGAGGGATGAACATTTACCAGATCACCGCGATGGTGCCCGGTCGTGGCGAAGTCTCGCTCCTGTATTCGCCGCCACTGGCGGATGCAACGTCCATCCTGTCCGGTCAAGGCGCGGATGCCGACGGCTCCGGCAGCACCACGTTGGGCGGTGCTCTCCTGCTGCCATGGGCCGCGCGGCTTTCGGGCAAGCCTACGGCCACCCCTGGAGTCCTGGGCACTACCTGGAACGGGGAGTCCTTCACCTTCCCCGCCTCAGCCTCGAACGATACCGCTTCAACCGAAGGTCTGCTGCTCAAGCTCGGTACCAGCGAATTCAAAACCTCGGTTCTTCCCGACGGTCAGTCGGCCCAGGCTGTCTTCCATGCAGGGTCCTTTTCCGGCTCGCTCCCGTCGACCATCGACGCCACGGTCCAGGTGGAGCTTTCGGCCGAAACCCTGGACATTACCGTCTCCGCCAGCAATACAGGTAGAGAGCCGCTGCCGTTCGGAATCGGCTGGAAGCCTCTGTTCGCCATACCCAGCGGGGACCGCGCCAATGCTCTGCTCACCATTCCCTCCGATCGGGTTCTGGAGATGAATGAAAAGACGGGGCTGCCCACCGGGCGGAACATGCAAATCGGCGGTACGGCGCTCGACCTGAGTCGTGCCCGAGGATCGCGGCTGCCGGCCCGCCTGGACCAGACCTACACGGGGCTGCACTCCAGCCTGCTGGCCGATGGCCCGGTGGCGGAGCTAAGCGATACGGCCGAAAACATCACGCTGCGCCTGGTTCCGGCCACCCGCAACATCACCGCTCTGCATGTAATCGCACCAGCTGGCAAGCCTTGGGTTTCTATCGAACCCGATACGAACGTGGACGATCCTTTAGGCTCGGAGTGGAGCGATCCCAGCGACAGCGGAATCGTCACTCTCGCGCCGGGCGCCAGCATCCAGTGGAAGGTGCGGCTCGAGATCGCACCCCTGG
>CAXUIM010000067.1:13288-15670 GCA_964250885.1 uncultured Acidobacteriaceae bacterium
CGGGTGGCGGTGCTAGAGAGACGCCGCGCGACGGCGGCAGCTCAAAGACAGCACTTCACCCGGGCTTGACGGGCGCTGCTTGCGCCGCGCGCGCCTTCGCCGCCATCGAAATACACACCCCTTCGGAAGGCCACACCATTTTGACTCCTCCAGAGACAATCCAGGAATCCTCGGAACACAACCTTGAAGCTCCAGAACCTGCAGCGCAGGAGTCGACAGCGCTGGAGCAGACCGGCCCGGATGCGGCCACTCAAGAGCATGGTAGCGAGGCTGCAGACCATACCGGTCATGAGCATGCCCATCATGCCCCCACACTCAACCCCGAGCTGACTCGCTCGATCGAAGTGGAAGCTCCAGCCCCGGAGGTTGAGCGGTCCTTTCGCAAGGTGACCCGGCGCTACACCAGTCTGGCCCGAATCCCGGGCTTTCGCGCCGGTAAAGTGCCCGAGTCGCTGATTCGCTCCCGCTTCGCCAAGGAGATTCGCCAGGAGGTTTTGGACTCCCTGGTATCGGACCGCTTCCGCGAGACTCTGGAAGAGCAGCATCTGCGTCCTGTCTCGCAGCCGCAGATCAGTGAACTTCAGCTCTTTGAGGGGCAGCCGCTTCGCTTCAAGGCCACCTTCGAAGTATTGCCGGAGGTCGACATCGAGGGCTATGACACAGTCCAGGTCGAGCGCCCGGACAGCTCGGTCAGCGAAGACGAGTTCCAGGCCGAGTTGGCCAATGTGCTCGATCACCATGCCACCGTGGAGCCGGTTGAAGAGGACCGTCCGCTGGGCGACGGCGACTGGGCCGAGATCGGCTTCAAGGGTCAGGTGCAGGAGCTGGCCCAGACGGCCGGTGAGGAGGGTCTCACCGGCGGCAGCGAGGATCAGCCCATCACGGGAGAGGATGTCTTGATCGAGATCGGCGGCCGGAACACGCTCCAAGCCTTCAACGAGGCGCTGCGCGGCGCCCGGGTCGGACAGGAGCTTTCCTTCGAGGCAACCTATCCGTCGGAGTTCGGCGATCAGCGGCTGGCCGGCAGGACCGTGCACTACGACGTAACCGTGAAAGCAATCAAGCGCAAGTCGTTTCCGGAGCGCAATGAGGAGTTCGCCAAGGAACTGGGCTCCTATGACAGCTGGGAAACCTTCGAGACTCAGTTGCGCGAGCGCCTGGCGCAGCGCAAGAAGAACGCGCTGGAGTCTCAGGCCCGCGATCAGATGCTGGATCAACTGGTTGCGAGAGCGAGTTTTCCGGTTCCCGAAACCTTCGTGCAGCAGCAGGTGGACGCGCGTCTGGAGCGGGGTCTGCGCGCCCTCGCGCAGCAGGGCATGAGCTCGGACGCCATGCGCCAGCTGGACTTTGGCCGTCTGCGCGAGGCACAGCGGGATCAGGCGGTCAATGAGGTCAAGGTGTCTTTGATCCTGGACCGCATCGCCGAGCGGGAGAACGTTGTCGTCAGCGACGAGGATCTGGAGCGCGAACTGCTCCTGCTGTCCATCCAGGCGCGCGAACCGCTCGAGGCTCTGCGCAAACGGCTATTGGAGGACGGCTCCCTGGGGCGAATTCGCGAACAGATGCGGCGCGAAAAGACCGGGGCGGCACTGTACGAACGGCTTGCAAGTTAGCCTTCGACGGTCGCTGTGCGCTCGAACGCAGGAGGCTCGCGTGGTCTTCTCCGCGAGGGAAACCACACTGCACAATTGCCGCGAAAGTGCAGTAGCTGTGATACTGCTCTCTGAAGCGGCTGGCCAGCGCCACCAACGTTAACGTTTTCCCTCACGCACGTTTTGAAGCAAAGGAAAAAGAGCTATGGGACTTATACCGATGGTGCTCGAGCAGACGAGCCGGGGCGAACGCTCCTATGACATTTACAGCCGTCTGCTGCGCGATAACATCATCTTCCTGGGAACGCCGATCGACGACAACGTCGCGAACCTCATCATCGCGCAGATGCTGTTTCTCTCCGGAGAAGACCCGGAGAAGGATATTCAGCTCTACATCAACTCGCCAGGCGGCTCTATCACCGCCGGTCTCGCAATCTACGACACCATGCAGTACATCAAAAACGATGTGGTGACGTTCTGCATTGGGCAAGCCGCGTCGATGGGCGCGTTCCTGCTGATGGCGGGAAAAAGAGGCAAGCGGTTTGCGCTGCCAAACTCGCGAATTCTGATCCATCAGCCGTCGATGGGCGGGTTGAGCGGACAGGCCACCGATATCGACATCCATGCACGTGAAATCCTGCGCATTCGGGAGATCACCAACAAGCTGATGAGCGCCAGCACGGGCCAGCCGCTCGATCGCATCGAGCGCGACGTGGAACGCGACTTCATCATGAACTCGCCTCAGGCCAAGGAATACGGCATCATCGACGACATCATCGACCGGCCGCGC
>CAXUIM010000068.1:0-15579 GCA_964250885.1 uncultured Acidobacteriaceae bacterium
GGAGCGTCGTCTCCCCAATCAAAACGCCACTCCATACCCTCCCTGTTCGCAACAAGACTTAGCTGTTCCGACCCATGACCTTCTTTCCCAGGCGCTGGCGAAAGCTGCGTATCGCCGTCGTTCCTCGCGGCTCCGACCAGGGCCGCTGGCTGAACATGTTGACCCCCTCCACACCGTATCCGAAGATCTGGCGCTCCAGCCGGCTATCAGGGAGTACCGTCAGGTCCGTCGGCAGGGCGTCGTCGAACTGCTTCACCCAGAAGTGAGAATAGGAGTAGATCAGGGTGCGGCGGTCCGCCTGACTGGTGTTATCCAGGCACATGTGCAAACAGTGCGTATTGAACAACACCGCATCTCCGGCGCGGGGAACGATGATCGCCGAGTCGGTCTCCGGATCGATATCCTGCGGCCGCGGCCGATCCAGCTCCCGCGGCAGCCGGTGCGTTCCGGGTAAGAACGCCAGGCAGCCCTGGTTCGGCAGCAGATTTTCGAAGTAAAAGTGCACCTTCACATGGAAAGAGATACTGTGCGCCAGGTCGATCCCCAGCGTCTCCGCCATATCGCTGTGCCAGGGAGCGGTGAAGCTCTTGCCTGGGGGAAATAGCCGAGCGCAGGTCTGGGTGAGCTGCACATCGTCGCCCACCGTGGCGAGCAGGTACGGCAGCAGCTCCGGCAGGATGGCTAATTCGCTGAAGACAGGATCGGACTCCAACAGAAACGGCACATCGTAGAACGGTCCCGGTTGCCTGGATCGCTGGGGCGAGATGAACTGGTCCTGCGCGCGCTGATAAGCGCCCCTGACTCTCTGCGTGAGAGCCGGGCTCATAAGCTGCGGAAGATGCAGAAATCCCTGGTTTTGAAACTGGATGAGTTGAGATTTACGGACCTGGGTGGGGGATGACAAAGCGTTCAGCAATGTACTCTCCTGCGGAAGAAGTGAGTACGGGGGAGAACTCTGCAATCAAAACCCGATGAACGATTGTGCCTCATAACGTTCGAAGTAACGAAGAAAATTTACTAAAAAGATATCCCTTCGGCGCGTTATTCCCGGTCGGTAAAGGCGACGTCCTCGCCGCTTCGCCGTCCCTCCACCTGGGCAGGGTGAGGGGAAGGCGCCTGGCCTGGATCGCGTGGACTCGCCAGAGGAAAGTCGGTCGACTTGCCGCTCCCGCTACTCACACTGCTCGAAGCTACTCACGTTGCAGCACTGCCGCGAAGAATCCGTCCCCGGGAAGACTCCCGCCCGGCAGCGTGCGCAGGCAGCCGTCCCGCACCGCCTCCTCTACCTGCGGCTGCGGCAGCAGGAGTCCGGACGCCTGGATTTTCTCCAGAACAGGACTCACCGGGACCCGGCTGATCCCCGCTCCGGCCGCGGTCTTGCCCAGTACCGCCTCAACCACGTCTTCGTTCTCCTCCCGCTCCAGAGAACAGGTGGAGTACACCAGCCGCCCGCCGGGAGCCAGCCGTCGCAATGCAGCACACAGAAGGGTGCGCTGCCGCTCGGCCTGCCGGGAAAGATCTTCCGGCCTCAGCCGGTCCTTGATCTCCGGATTCCGGGCCAGCGTCCCTGTCCCGGTGCAGGGCGCATCGCACAGCACGAGGTCGAACTCGCCCTCCGCCTCCGGAAGCCGCGCGGCGTCTGCCTGCACGGTTCGTGCCGTGGGGGCCGCATCCCGCAAACGTTTCTCGAGCGCCTGTACCCGCTTCGGACTCAGGTCGGAAGCCAGCAGCGCCGCCTCGGGATGCCGCCGTGCCAGCACGATGGTCTTGCCGCCGGGCGCCGCGCAGCAGTCCCATATTCGCCGCGCCGCCGGTTGGCTGGCTGCGGCCAGCTCGGCCACCAGCCGCGATCCCTCGTCCATCTGCGGCAGCCTCACGGCGGGATGGGAAGTACCTTCCGCAGCTTCAGGGGGAAAGAGGCCTCCCGCAACCGGTGGTCGCTGGTCGTATTCCAGCGCAGCCAGCGTCCCGCTTCGGCCATACGCGCGCACCCAGCGTTCGACCAGCCAGCGCGGATGGGCCAGCCGCTCCGCCAGCGCCGCGGTGGTTTCGTACAGCTTCGGCACGGGCGCGGGCTCGCGGGTCAGGTGGCGCAGCACCGCATTCACCATCCCGGCCGCATGCGCGTGCCCGGCCGCCCGTACCAGTTCCACGCTCTCGCTCAAAGCCGCATGCGCCGGAATTCGGTCCAGATACAAGAGCTGGAAAGCGCCCATCCGCAGGGACGTCGCCACCGGACTGGCCAGGGCCACATCCGGCCGCTGCAGCAGAGGCCGCAGGCGCGCATCAAGCGCGATCTGCCACCGCAAAACGCCCAGCACCAGGGTTGTTGTCAGGTTGCGGTCGGCCTGCGTGAGCCCGGAGAGTCCCGGCCCATGCAGCAGATCGTCGCTATGCGCGCTGCTTTGTCCCACACGCTCCAGAATGGCGAAGGCCGCTGCCCGCGCTGGGCTGATCGGAGCGGTTCCCGAACCTGCCGCGGTGCTGGCACGCCGCCGCCCCGCGGGGTTATTCAAGGAACTCCCTTTCCAGCCGGTCCCCCGCCCGCAGTTGCATCTGCCGTGCGAACAGCCCGCCGGGCAGACGCGCCTTGCCTTCCATCTGGACCTCATCCAGTGCCAGCAGGGTTCCTTCAGCGGCGCCAACCAGCAGATCTCCGGTTGCGCCGTAGAGTTGTCCCGGCTCAAGCCGCGGTCCACCCTGCGCCGGATGCATGCGGTGCACCAGGAACCGCTTGCCCCGAAACCCAGCATGCGCACCCGGCCAGGGCGAGAACCCGCGCCAGCGGTTGTACGCTGTTTGAGCCGTCTGATGGTGCAGGTTCATGCGCCCGTCCTCCCGGGTCAGGATGGGCGCCAGTGTCGCCTTCGAGTGGTCCTGCGGCTGGCCCCGCAGCGTGCCGCGCTCCAGACCGTCCATCGTCTCGATCAACACCCTCGCGCCAATGCGGGAAAGCTGTGGAAAAAGCTCTGCGGCGGTTGTGTCCGGGCCTATGGAAATCCTGCGCATTTGCAGTGTATCGCCGGTGTCGAGCCCCGGATCGAGCTGCATCGTGGTCACCCCTGTCTCGGTCTCTCCCTGGGCCACGGCCCATTGGATCGGGGCTGCGCCGCGATACTTCGGCAGCAACGATCCGTGCACATTCACGCAACCAAAGCGGGGCAGCTCCAGCATCCATACCGGAATAATGCGGCCGTACGCTACGACCACGATCGCGTCCGGCTGGATGGTCTCCAGGCGCCCACGCAGCTCCGCATTGTTTTTGAGCCGTTCCGGTTGCAGCACTTCAATGCCATGCGTCAGCGCGAGCTGCTTCACCGCGGGAATCTGAATTTCCAGCTTTCGCCCCGCAGCCCGGTCCGGCTGGGTGACCGCCAGAGCGACCTCATGACCCGCCTCGAGCAGAGCCGCCAGAGAGGGCACGGCGAACTCCGGCGTTCCACAAAAGACGAGCCTCACATCAGCCTCACGGGCGCGGCTACCACTCGCCGTTCTTCTGCAGCTTGCGGATACGCCGCTGCACCATGTCCCGCTTCAGCCGGCTCAGACGATCGATAAACAGAACGCCGTGCAGGTGATCGATCTCGTGCAGCAGAGCGCGTGCCAGCAGCTGCTCACCCTCCACTTCAAAGAACTCCCCCTTCTCGTTCTGAGCGCGAACTTTAACCCGTGCTGCTCGCTGCACCTTTTCACGAATCTCGGGCAGGCTGAGGCAGCCCTCCTCCTCGACCTGCTTGCCTTCGGCTTCTACGACCCGCGGGTTAATCAGGACCAGCTTGTCTTCGGGCTTTTCCTTGAACGAGACATCGATTACCGTGATCTGCTTCGAGATACCGATCTGAGGAGCGGCCAGGCCAATACCCTGGGCGGCATACATGCTGTCGAACATCTCCTCGACGAACTGAGCCAGTTCGGGCGTAAATTCGGTCACCGGCTCCCCCTCTTTAGCCAGGACGGGATCCGGGTACTTCAGCACCTCGTAGATCTTATGGGCGTTCCGGCGCACGTCGTCGCTGGTGGCCTTGCGCCTGGCCTGACTGGACATCGGCTCTGGCTTGGGATCGTTTCTTGTGGTATCGGTTCCGCTCATCAGTAGGCTCGCACCTGCTCGCAATAACCTTTAAAGTTCCGCTTTAGCTCTTGCAGGCTATCTCCCCCGAATTTCTCAACTACCAGCCGCGCTACCGTAAGCGCGGTCATGGCTTCTCCGGCGACACCGGCGGCTGGCACCACGCATACATCGGAGCGTTCGTACGCCGCTTTGGTGGCCTCGCGCGTGGCGAAATCCACTGAAGCCAGAGGCCGCCGCAGAGTTGAGATTGGCTTGAGATACCCGCGGACCACCAGGTCTTCTCCGTTGGAGATGCCGCCCTCTATGCCTCCGGCATTGTTATGCTCCCGCGTGAAGCGAGTAAAGCGGTTGTTCCCCGAGCTGGACAGGCCCTCCGCGGAACCGTTTTCATCTGGCATTGCCTGCGACTCTCTATCGTAGCCGATCGCATCGTGCACCTGCGATCCGGGTGACTGCGCCGCGGTCACGCCGCGGCCCAACTCCACTGCTTTGACCGCCTGCAGGCTCATTACGGCCTGGGCCAGCAGGCCGTCCAGCCGCTCATCCCAGTTCACGTGCGTTCCCACGCCAGGTGGTAGTCCATGCACTACCACCTCGAAGATGCCGCCGATGGTGTCGCCGGTGCGTAGCGCGTGGTCGACCTCAGCCTTCATCCGTGCCTCAGCCTCCGGGTCGACACAGGCCAGCAGGACCTCCTCACGCTGCGCAAGCGCGGCAACCTCGGCGAAACTGGCCGCACGCGATAGCTCGGCCGAGCCCACGCGGATCACGTGGCTGGCCACCTCTATCTCGAGTTCCCGCAGCAGCAGCTTGGCCAGCGCACCACAGGCGACGCGCGCGGCAGACTCTCTAGCTGATGCTCTTTCAAGTACATAGCGTGCATCCTTGAAATCATACTTTAGAGCTCCGGCGAGGTCGGCGTGGCCGGGACGGGGGCTGGCGACCGCTTTGTGCCGTGACGGATCCCCTTCTTCTACCGGCAGGATGTCCTCCCAGTTCTTCCAATCACGGTTGGCCAGCGTCATGGCAATCGGCGAGCCGATGGTCTTGCCGTGGCGCACGCCGGAGAGAATGTGCGCCGTATCCCGCTCGATGCGCATCCGGCCCCCGCGGCCGTAACCCTGCTGACGCCGCCAGAGCTCGTGGTCTACAAACCCCTGATCCACGGACACGCCCGCGGGAAGTCCGCTGATAAGTGCTACAAGGGATTCGCCATGGCTCTCGCCGGCTGTGGAGAAACGAAGCATCGAAGACCGATTATACCGGCCCTCCCGGCGCCGCATCTTCCCTTTCGCTGGGTTTCGGCAGAGCGGCTCTGCCCATCAACGCAGACCTCGGTGCTCACGAAGGCAACCACGCCCTCAGTACCCTTTTGGCCGGGTGAGACGCACATCGCAGAATTCACCTTACGACCCGGAGTCTTCGCCCAGGTAGGCTCGCGAATTGAACAGCGCACGGTCCATGGAGCGCACCCACTCGGTGGTCTCCCGGACTGGCCGGCCATTGCTGGCTGCCGCGGCGAACTCACTGCGCATGGTCTGGAATTTGGCCTCCAGATCGTCCAGCGCGCTGAGCAGCAGGGCCTCGGGAGTCATCGGCAGCTTGGGCGAACCGAACTCCAGCTTGCCGTGATGCGCCACGATCATGTGCTCCACCAGGAGCCGCAGCGGCGGCGGAAACAGGTCCGGTCCAGCGGCGTCGGCGGGGTCGTGAGCCGCAGTCGCGGCCGCATCCAGCTCCGCAATCTTCTGCTGCAGCATGCCCTGCGCGATGGAGATATGCCCGATGAGCTGACCCTCCAGGGTGTACTCAAAGCTGGAGCGCCAGGAGAGCTCGCGGACCTTGCCGATATCGTGCAGGATCGCGCCGGTGACTAGCAGATCCGGATCGGCCTCGGGGTAGAACGGCGCCGTCACGCGGCAGACCCGCACCAGCGCCAGAACATGTTCCAGCAGGCCGCCGATCCAGGCATGATGCAGCCGTTTGGCCGCCGGAGCCTCGCGAAATTGCTTTCCTATGACCGGGTCATCCAGGAAACTCAACACCAGGGCGCGCAAATGGGAGTTGCTGAAGGCTTCGACGTAGCCGCGCAGCTCCGCATCCATGCTGGCTATATCGAACTGACTGGTCGGGATGAAGTCGCCGGGGTCGATCTCGGAGTCGGCGGCCGGCCGCATCTTGGTGACCGTGATCTGGAACTTTCCCTGGTACCTGGAGATCTGGCCCTGCACCTTGACATAGCAGCCGCAGGAGCAACTCTGGATGAGGTCCGCGAACTCCTCCCACATGCGCGCCTCGAATTGGCCGGTCTTGTCCGAGAGGGTCAGCGCCAGGTATTGGCCACCCCCCTTACGATCGCGGACGCTGATGGAGGCCAGGCAGAAGAAGCTGGTCACGGCCTGGTTTTCCAGGCGCACGGAATCGGCAATGTAGAAGTCTTTCATGGCCTGAACTCTTGGGGATCTCGCGTCGCGACCTCGCGTCCGAATGTCGCGTCTCCGGCTCGCGCCTATTGCTCCCGCTTACGGCTGTGCCGGCGGATTCGGGGCCGGGGTGGTCGCCGGGGCCTCGCTTGCACTGGGCAGCGCCGGCGCCAGTGCCGGATTCACCGTGGGAGCCACGGGAGCCGGCCCTGTACTCGGCTTGGGCTTCTCCTGCAGGCGTTCCTTTTGCTCGCCCTTCTGGTGCTTCGGTTTCTTGGGTTTCTTGGTCGTGTCTCCGCTCAACCCGAGAGGCGCCGCCTGTAGCTTCTCCGTCGCACTCTCGGTCGGAGTTTGAGCTAGCGGACGATCGGTCGCCGTAACCTCAGCCTTGGCCAGTTTGGCTTTGGCGTGCACCTCTTCGGAGTCCGTCTCGTGCCCCGAGAAGCGCGTCTTATGCGTGGGCGCTGCCTTCGGAGCCAGGTCATCGCTGGTGGTCTCGGCATCCACACCGGTCCCGGTCGTGATTGAGGTCAGGGAAGATGTCGGAGACATGGCCACACCCGGAGCCTCACCGGTTACGCCTCCTGGATTTCCCGAGGTCTCCGCGGTCTGCACCGCCGCCGGCGGCAATGACTTCTCAGGAGCCTGGCCATAACGGATCTTTTCACGGTGAATCTTCGGCGGTCTCATCGCATGCACAACATTGCGCTTCCCGCTCGCGGAGTTTGCCTGGGCCTTGGCGGCCTGCTTCTCCGCCAGTTTTTCACGCGCCGAAGCCAATTCAGTCTGCGCCCGGGCCGCACGCTGCTGCTCCGCGTGCTGCTTCGCCAGTACTTTCTTTTTGATCGCGGGCGGTTTGTACGCGGTATACGCAATATCCGGAGCCCGGGTCGCTCTCCGGGTGGATCCGGTGTCGATGTAGCCCGGAGCGGTCGTCAGGTAGGCCTGTTCCCGGGCTTTGGTCAGATAGGTCCGCAAAGCCGGCTGCAACTGATCCAGATAGATCGCTTCTTCAACCTGCGGCTCCACCGCACTGAGGGGCGGAACCCCGGCTGCCTGGTGGCTGTCCACGCGCAGAATCACATAGCCCTGCTTGGTGCGGATCGGCGCCGTTTGTCCGCCCACCGGCAAGGGAAACGTCGCATTCTCCAGAAGAGCCGAGCCCAGGGCCCCGCGCTTGAAGTCGCCCAGATCGCCGCCGGCTGCAGCCGTGGAACCGCCTGAATCGGTCTTGGCCAACTGCGCGAAGTTAGCGCCGGCTTTCAGCTGCGCGTCAATTTTATCGGCCTTGGCCTGCGCCGCAGCCAACTGGGCCTCGGTCGCATCTTCCGGAGTAGAAATCAGAATTTCGCTCAGATGCACCTGCTCGGGCACCTCGAAATCCTTGGCATGGGCGGTGTAGTAGGACGCTTCCTGCGCGTGGGTCAGGTTCAAGTGGCGGCCCACCTCGTCGCGCACCACCTGCTGTGTAATGGCGCTGTCGCGAATCTTCTCCTTGAAATCTTCGAAAGAGACGCCTTGTTGCGCTGCCGCCTTCTGCAGCGCCTCCATATCCGGCAGGTTGTTCTTCTTGCGGATATCGTCGAGCTCACGCATCGTGTCCGCGTCGCCCGTGATGCCCAGCTCTTTGCCCTTGGAGAGCAGCAGCTGCTGGTCGATCATGTCGCGCAGCAGATTCTGCTGGCGGTCCTTGAGTTCGCCCTCGGAGAGATTCTGCTGCTGCGCTTCCTGCAACAGTTGCTCCTCCGCGCGCTGGTACTCACTGCGCGTGATGATCTGGTTGTTGACTCGCGCAATCACATCTTCAACGACCGCTCCGTTCGGTGTGATCGGCTGCTGCACTGGCAGGGGCGGCAATGACAGAGTGGAAGCCGGAGCAAAGCCTCCGTTCTGCGCCGGGTAGCTCTGTTGGGGCGTCTGCGCCCGCACCGCGACGGCGGCAATTGAGATCGCAGTCAGGCTCACCGCAGCCACAAACACCTGGCGCCATGGCAGGAGCCAGGCGTCACCGGACGGGACAGCCGGAACGGCCGCGCCCCGGTCGTTCGATGTACGGGAAACGGCGCGGGCTGCGGTCCTGAAACCCAACCGGCCCCTGAAATTGATGCGTATGCGCTTCTCGGTCATCCGTTCCTTTGCGGCTCTCCGCTCGCCTCGCTGGTTGGGCAATTCAGGACGCTCGAGAGCGGACCCGCGGAGCGCATGCTGAGGCGCCCCCAGCCGGAGCACTCTCTATCGACGTCTTCAAACGCAAGCGACGGAGTATTGGACCGCCGGATTGGTTAGAGGTTACCTTGCCTCCCCATTCTAGAGCAGTATGGCGGTACCTGTAATGTCGTGGGGATTGTGCAGTGTGGTTTTCACAGCGAGAAAACGACGCTGACGGCCGGCGCAGCCCTTTCCAATGCGGCACTGCTTTCGCCTCAAGCGAGCGCCACGGGCTGCCTGTCGGCTAACCGAGCGATGCTATACTCCGTCCAAAGGTCAACCGCGGTTTCGAACCGGGGCCCGCGTGCGTTTCCCTTCGAGGTTCTCCCTGCCCACCATGATTTCGCCTACCCGCCGCGCACTCTTCTCGGCCACCATTTTTCTGGCAGCCTGCGCCTTCACCGGCTCGCTTCTCGGCGGCGGCGTCGCCGCTCAGTCCACCACCGACGAGTCGGCGCTGCGCGATTCCATGAAGTCCTTCACCGATGTCTACGCCCTGGTGGAGCAGAACTATGCCGACAAGTTCAACCAGGACGCGGTGGACAAGTCGATCTACGATGGGGCCATTCCGGGCATGCTGCATGTGCTGGATCCGCACTCCAACTTCTACGACCCGAAGGCCTTCGCGGCGCAGCGCGAGGAGCAGAACGGCAAATATTTCGGCGTGGGTATGCAGATTCAGGAGCAAGGCGCGAAAATCGTGGTGGTGGCTCCGTTTGAAGGCACCCCGTCCTATCGCGCCGGCATTCGCCCGGGCGACGTCATCCTGGCTGTGGATGGCAAGTCTACTGAAGGCATGGACACCGCCGCTGTCGCGTCGCTGCTGAAGGGCTCGCGCAGCACCCACGTCTCGGTGACGATGGCACGCGAAGGCATGCCGAAGCCACTGGTGTTCGACCTGGTTCGCGACGAGATTCCGCGGCCCACCGTGGACATTGCCTTCCTGATCCGCCCCGAAATCGGCTATATCCACATCACCAGCTTCTCCTCGGAGACCACCGCGCGCGAGGTGCAGGACGCGCTAGATAAATTCGGCCCTAACATCAATGGGCTGCTGATTGACCTGCGCGGCAACCCGGGCGGCCTGCTGAACGAGTCGGTCGACGTAGCCGACAAGTTCCTGCAGAAGGGTCAGATCGTGGTGTCGCAGCGCGGCCGCGCCTTCCCCGATCAGATCTACCGCGCTCCGACCGGATCGTCGCTGAAGTATCCGATCGTGGTTCTGGTCAACCGCAACACGGCCTCGGCGGCGGAGATTTTGTCCGGCGCCCTGCAGGATCACGACCGCGCCCTGATCGTGGGCGAGACGACCTTCGGCAAGGGCCTGGTGCAGACCCTGATCCCCACCTCCGACGACACCGAACTGGCCCTGACCACGTTTCACTACTACACGCCTTCAGGGCGCTTGATCCAGCGCAACTACAACGGCGTCTCGCTCTATGACTACTACTACGTGCGCAACGACGCGCTGCCGGCCAACAGCACCAACCGCGAGGTAAAGCTCACCGACGCGGGGCGTCCCGTGTATGGCGGCGGCGGAATCACACCGGATGAAAAGATCTCTGAGCTCAAGTCCAATCACTTCCAGGATGAGCTGCTGCTGCACTATGCCTTTTTCGATTTCACCAAGCACTACCTCGCCAATCACAGCGTAACCAAGGATATGGTGGTGGATGACGCCCTGCTGCAGCAGTTCGAGGATTTCCTGAAGTCGCAGAAGATCGACTACACCGACAAGGACATCGCCGACAACATCGATTGGGTGAAGTCCAGCATCAAGGCCGAGCTGTTCACCTCGCAATTCGGGCAGGCGCAGGGACTTGAGGTTCGCGCGGAGTGGGATCCCCAGATCAACAAGGCGCTGACCTTTATGCCGGAGGCGCTGGCGCTTGAGAACCACACCCTGCCTTCAGAGCAGAAGACCCAGACAGCCAGCACCGGAACGTCTCACTGATCTTTTTCGCTTTCTGAATCGGAATCCGACTCGGAAAGAAAGAAAGGCCGCGCTCCCCAGCGCGGCCTTTCTTAGTTCGATTCACCCGCTCCACAGCCGTGAGGGAATCGCTCTACTGTGCGGATATGGGCAGCGCGGTATCGCGGACGAAGATGAAATAGCTGAGCGCGCCTAGCGCCGTAACAGCAGAGCAAAGGAAGAAGCTCCAGTTGAAACTGTGAGTGAGATCGAGGGTCCATCCGGTTAGAAACGGCGCCGCCGACGCGATGACAAAGCTGCCAAAGTTCTGGATAGAACCCACCGTGGCGACCAGCCGGCGCGGACTGGCGGCCTGAACATAGCCCCAGGCGGAAGTTCCGGCGAAATGGATGAAGAAAAGCGCTCCGCAGAGGAGCGTCATGGCCGCTGGGATCGACGCCACGCGCACCGCCCACAGGGTGCATAGTGCCGAAGACAACATCCCGGCGATCACCTGGGAGCGATGCACCTTTGCCGCTACGGCTCCCGCGCGCACCCGTCGGTCGGCGGCCACCCCGCTCAAGAACATGCCCAGGGATGCAGCCAGGAAGGGCAATGCCGCCAACCATCCGCTTTTCATGATGCTGAGGCCGCGCCCGGCCTGGAGATATCCCGGCAGCCACGTGATATAAAACCACGCCGTATAGTTGATACCGCCGAACCCCAACATGAGACCCCACACCGCCGGTACACGAAAGAGGGCGGTCCACTGCTTCAGCGTCTCCGCCAGCGGTCTGGCTATCGGGGTCACTGTCGCATCCTTCGCCGCAACAGGGCGCACTCCGCGAAACCACGCCGCCGCGAGGAAGAGCCCTGCGACTCCCGTCAGCGCGAACATCGAACGCCAACCCGCCCACAGCAGGAGCAGCGTAAGCAGCGGCGGAGCGATGCCCTGCCCCAGGACCGTTGAGATGTTGATGGCCGCGATCGCACGTGCTCTCCGTTCGATCGGGAACTGGTCGCGAATCAATTTGAGAGCAGCCGGAAAGAAGGGAGACTCTCCCAGGCCGAGGACCACGCGCACGGTAAGAAAACTAGAGAAGCTCGCGACCAGACTGGTAATCCCCGTCGCCACGGACCAGATCGTCAGACCGGCTCCCAGGACGCGCCGGGCTCCCATACGATCGAGTAAAGGGCCAATCGGTAGCTGCGCAAAGCCATAAGCGAGAGAGAATGCCGAAAACAGCCCACCCATACTGGTTGCGGATAGGCCAAGGTCATGGCGTATGGAGCCATTCGCGATTGAGAGCGAGCTGCGATCCAGAAAATTGAGAATGCCTGCCAGGAAGAGCAGCGTCAGGGTCGGCGTATGCGCCAGCGGCAACTCGGCGGCCGCCGGCGCGCCCGTGTTTCCGTGGTCGTCCAAGAGCTCTCCTGCATTCGAAGCGGATGCGAATCGTGTGCTGTTGCTTCGGGAACTTTCTCGGGGGCTGATTTGTCTACCCCATTGTGCACCAACGCCGCACAACGCTCGGGTTGCTCGCTGGCAGTTTTCTCGCGACCTGCGTCTTTGCGCAATCCGGTACTACCGGCCAGACCCAGGTAGCTCCAGAGGATCGCAGCTTTTACCTCAACCGGCCGGTCATCCATCCCGAAGCTCTCTCCGGTATATGGGAGGCTCCCGACGGTCGCGGCGGAGCCGTGGGTCTCCATCTTCAGCTCGCGACCACGCTGCCCGGCGAAGCCAGCCCGCCTCTCTGGACACCGCAGTCCTGGCTCGATCTGGAAGTTGGCGTCTTCGATCGGACCGGGCCTGAAATAGCGATCGGAGAAGAGAACCATTCCTCCGATTCCATCCGAGGCGGCGGAGCGTTGTTCCAGGACAACCGGTTGAAACTTCATTTCGTCTCAAAGTCGAAGGACACTCCTTCCGTCGATCTCGACCTTCTTCTTCAACTCAATGGCTGCTGGCACGGCCGCTTTCGTCGCGGCGCTTTCGACTCTATGGTGGAGCTCTGCCGGCCCACGCCGGGTCGTCATGCGGTGGTGAGTCCCCTCGTCGGCACATGGTTCCAGACTTCCGGCGCCGGTTGGGACTGCATCCACATCGCCCAGACCGGCCTTGCCACGTTCGTAGGTTGGTCGGACTCGCTCATGATTCCCGGCCGCATCCGGTTCGGCCCCAATATTCCACAACCCCATGTGTTGTACGAGAGATTTGGCTCTCTCGCGAAGGTCGATCTTGCTGGTGACAAGTTTGTGTCGGTGGAGTTTGGCGCCGACAGCCCTATCTGTTGCTCGTATCGATTCATCGGCAAACTGTCCGCCGATGGGACTAAACTTCACGGCAAAGATCAAACTTCACTGGATGCCACCTTCACCAAAATGCACGGCGAGAGTTGCGTCGATCCGGCTGTGCTCCACGAACACGAGCCCGCCCCCTGTCCTTCCGGCGCGAGAAGATAATCTCCTGCAGGTGCTTCCCGCAACTTCGAGTCTCCCGGCTCGCCTAACGGCAGTACTCGCATAACTCTGTCCCGTTCTAGAAGAACAGAGGCTAACTAACCGCGAAGACTATCGAGATCCGCTTCGCTGCGCAGGATAAAAAGCCGATCTTCCGATACGGAGGGCACGCAGACGGTAACCGCATTCTTCGGGCACAGATCCATGCATGGAACATTGAGGACATGCATTCCGACTTCCGAGTCGCGTTTCTTCATTGTCTTCTTCAGATTTGCCAGCGACCTGGTGACACCACTTCGTTTGAGCTTCTTCTGGCACTTCCGGCACGCCAGAATGACTCCTCCTTGCCAACGTGCTGGATAAGACTTGAGGGTTGTTGTCATTTCAGTCTGTTGGATGCCGCGACACCAAGCTCTGCATAGAAGTGGCTCCTGGCGATTGTCCGCGGCGCGCACGCTACTTACGGGTGCTGCCCTGCCGCGACTCGTCACTCGGCACGCAGGGCCACGCTCGGTTCCACACGCGAAGCCCGGTACGCCGGCAGCAGACTCGCCAGGATGGCCGCTGCGACCAGCAGCAGCGCCGCCATACAGGTGAGCAGTGGATCCCGTGAACTGTACTCCGACCAATGCGCAAACCGCGCTCGCACGGCAAAGCTGAAGAGCAGACCGATCGCAACGCCGCAGAGAATGACCCCAGCGTTCGAGCGCAACACCAGCGCAAGGATCCCCCCGCGATTTGCGCCCAGCGCCAGGCGAATGCCGAATTCCGAGGTACGCCGCGCAACCACAAAGGATACAACGCTATAAAGTCCGACCAGCGAAAGCGCAAGGGCGAACACAGCAAAAATCCCGAGCAGCACCGAGACCAGGCGCTGCGTGCGCCACATGGGCTCATGCTCGACAAAATCCTGCAGACTGTCGGGAAAGATGTATAGGAACGACTTGCCCGCTGCGCTATGAGCCGCCAATGCGATCTGGCGGCTGTACTCAGCTGGAGGACCCGCGGTGTGAACGAAGAACAGCTTTCCGGGCCACAAGATGAGTGTGTCATTCAGGTAGATCGCCGGGAGCACCGGCTTATCCAGGCCATCGTTCACGGCGTCGCCCACAACTCCGACGATCTCCACCTCCGGCTGGTTCAGTGCTGGAGAGAGGACGGCGCCCACTCGGTCCTTGAGATCAAGGGACAGCAAACGGACCGTGCGACCGAGGAGGCTGCGATTGGGAGAAAAGCGGCGGGCGAAGGTTGCGTTCACTACCGCCAGCGGAATCCCTTCGTGCTCTTCGTCGCTGGTCCAAAGACGACCTTCCAACAACGGGATATGCAGTTGAGAAAAGTAATTCTGACCCACGCTGTCCTGTTCAGCCTGCTTCGGCCGCAGGGACGTTTCACCTACTAATTCGAACGGTTGCGCCGGCGGACCCGATGGAGGAATATCGGCTGCCGAGGTCAGGCTCAGTACGCCAGGAACATGCTGCAGGTTCTCTTGAACCGCATCGAGGCGAGCGACTCGCTCGGCCCAGCTCTTCAGTTGTCCCGGATCGAAGGCAACGCTGATCATCATCGTGTTCGACGGATCGTATCCCAATGGCATCTTCAGGAGCTTGTTGAAAATTGGCTTTTGTGGCTTCGCTAGCTTCGCGAAACCCGCTTTGATTGCGGGTTTCGTACGTGCCTCGCGGACATCCGAGGTGCTTTTTCAACAAGCTCTTAGGATCTGCCGGAATCCGGAAGCAGCTGCGCCGGCTACGCTGAGCAGCACCAGCGTCAGGGCGATCTGAGCGCCGATCATCAACTGCAAAGGCAAGTTGCTTTCACTCGAAGATGTGCGCCTGCTGCTGGCCTGCAGCGTGCCTGCAAGCTGTGGCCTCGATGCATTCAGAGCCGGAGCGAGCCCAAAAAGCAGGCCGGCGCCCATCGCCACCGCAATTGAAAAGCCGAGCACCGGCAGATTAATTCGGATCACCGCCTCGGATGGGAACAGATCGTTGGCCAATTGCAGCGGAAGACGGGCCAGAACGTAAGCGAGCGCCACACCGAGAGCGGAGCCGATGACCGAGATCGTCAGGCACTCGACGATGATCTGCCGCATGATGCGTAGCCGAGAGGCGCCCACCGCGGAACGGAGCGCAAACTCATGCATGCGGTAGCTTCCGCGCGCCAGCAGCAACAAGGAGCAGTTTCCGCAACCGATCAGCAGCAAAGCACTGACGGCCACGTAGAGCAGGGGAAAGTTCTTCAGTATTTTGGAGCGCGCTCCAGGCGGTAGAGCGCCGGCTACAGCGTGCCCTGCTGAATCTCCATGCGGTTGCCGGAGAGCTGCTGAATCCGCAAAAGGACTGCATATCCATGCAGTGGCCCGAGCGAGACTGCCTTAAGGATCAGCAGGTTCAACGTTCCCTGTAGAAGATCGACGTCTTTCCCCATTGGCTTCTTTGCTTGGTTGGTCAGGAGAGTAGAAGGTTCTCTCCTGACTTGTCAAGGAGAAGAGAATCGAG
>CAXUIM010000069.1:0-3646 GCA_964250885.1 uncultured Acidobacteriaceae bacterium
CCAAGTGCGCCAGCAAGTACGCCCCCGCCAAACCCGGCGCCGCACCCACCGGCAACCTGGCCGCGATGGCTCCTTCGAAGACCTGACCGGGTTTAGGAGCTTGTTTGAAAAAGCACCTCGGATGTTCGCGAGGCAAATACGAAACCCGCAATCAAAGCGGGTTCCGCGAAGCTAGCGAAGCCACAAAAGCCGATTTTCAACAAGCTCTTAGTGCTGCCGGGATGGAATCAGGATCCGCGGAGTGAGGCCATCCGCCGGAGTCAGGATATCCGCCGGAGTCAGGCCAGCGCCGTAATGTCTGTCGGAATTATGTACTTACCGCAACATGAGAGACGCGCCAGTTCCTGGCTTTCCATGTGTCCTCCGCCTTCCGCGGCGAATGTGCGAGCTCATGCACCGAGAAATTATCTAAATGTGGTTAGAAGTCGAGCTAGATTGTATTGAAGATCGCTTTTGACAAACCGCTTGTCAATTCGTGGGCCTAGGACGTCTCCGTCCCCAACGCCTTCAGGTACAGGTAATAGAACTCCACGCTGTTGTAATACGAGGAGACCCGGACGCGCTCATCGCGGCCATGGGCCCGGACATCGTTGTAATCGACACCCACGCCTCCCACGCCATAGCTCGGAATTCCCGCCGCCATCGTATAGATCGAGTCGCTGGCCCCCACATCCAGAACCGGAATAACTGGAATTCCAGGCCACATCTCCGCCGTCACCTGGCGCAGCGGCACGAAGACATCCTCGCGCACCGGGGGCGGGGGCAGGCTCTCGCGCGACGGAGCCGCCGCCGAGACCGTGCCGTCATCGGCCACATACTCCACCTTGAGCTTGGGATCGGCAAACAGCGCAATCAGTGTCTGCCGGGTCTGCTCCTGCGAGTGGCCGGGCAGAATCCGGCAATTTACGTTGGCCTGCGCAATCTGCGGGAGAGCATTGGGCGCGTCGCCTCCACTCAACATGGTGGCCACGCAGGTGGTGCGCAGCAGGGCGCTGTCGCCCGGACTCCGCGAGAACGCCGCCACCGCGGCCGGGTCGGGCGGGGTCGCCAGCACACCGCGAATCTGCGCAGCCCGCTCGGGCGAGGCGATCTTCTCTATCTGCTCCAGGGACGCCCGCGACACGGCGTTCAGCTCCATGGGGAACGGGTTGGCCTCCAGCTTGTCCAGAGCATGCATCAGCTCATAGATCGCATTGTCCGGCCGCGGCTCGGAGCTGTGCCCGCCCGGATCGATCGCGGTCAAACGGAAGTCCGCATACGTCTTCTCGGTGGCTTCTACGTCCATCTCCGTAGGCTTGCCGTCGCGCAGTTCCACGCCACCCGAATCCGGGTTCAGAGCGAAGGCGGCGGCCATCAGATCGGGGCGGTTCTTCAGCAGCCAGGAGACTCCATTGGACTTGCCTCCCTCCTCATCGGCGGTCAGGGCCAGCACAATGTCGCGCTTGGGAACGAAGCCCTCGCGCTTCAAACGGATAAAGCTCTCCACCACATCGGCGTCGCCGGACTTCATGTCCTGGGTGCCGCGCCCGTAGAAGTAGCCATTTTTCTCCACCATCTGGTACGGGTCCGTGGTCCAGTCCGCGCGCCGCGCCTCCACCACATCGATGTGCCCGATGATCAGGATCGGTTTCAGGGTCGACCCGGGCACACCGCGGTAGCGGACGACGAGATTCTGCTTGCGGTCATTGGGACCGGCCAGGATCAGGTCGCCGGGCGCGAATCCGGCCTTCAACAGGTCGCCGCGCACCGCCACCGCAACCGCGGTCACACTTCCATTCGAGTCCTGCGAGTTGATGTCGATAATCTGCTGAAAGATCTGCAGGGCCTGCGCCCGGTCGGGCTCCGGCAGCCGCGGCGCGGTGCGGGTTCCCACGGTCTGCGCCCCCGCAGTTTGGGCCACCCCAGTTTTGGCCCCCGCCATCTGTGACGCCGCGAGCAGCGCAGACGCAAGCATTCCCCACCTTTGCCAACCTCTTCGCATGGATCCGTCCTGTTCGAATTCGGCTGTTGCTGTTCCTGGCCCTGTGCAAACGGCTCTACGGCCTTGAGAAAACCACTCCAGGAGCTTATTGAAAATTGGCTTTTGTGGCTTCGCTAGCTTCGCGAAACCCGCTTTGATTGCGGGTTTCGTACTTGCCTCGCGGACATCCGAGGTGCTTTTTCAACAAGCTTTTAGGCCAGCGCCTCAGCCTCTTCCGTGTCGGAATGTGCGCCCGGCCTCCGCAGTGCGGTCTCCACCGGCACCAGCAAATTCTCCTTACGCATCACCATGCTGGTTGCGTTCAGGCTGGCCAGCTCAAATCCGTGTCCATGCGTGATCGCATCGGTAGGGCAGGCTTCCACACAGTACCCGCAAAAGATGCAGCGGTTGTAGTCGATGTTGTAGACCTTGGCATAGCGCTCCGCGGAACTGATGCGCTGCTCCGCCGTGTTGTCCGCGGCCTCGATGTAGATGCAGTTGGAAGGGCAAGCCGCCGCGCACAGGAAGCAGGCCACGCACTTCTCCAGGCCATTCTCATCCCGCTGCAGCTGGTGCTTGCCGCGGAACCGCTGCTCGAGTACAGCCCCCCGCGTCGGCCCCGGCCCATCCGGATAGTTCTCGACCTCGGTCGGTTGGAACCCCTCCCGCAGCGTGATGCTCATACCCTTGGCGATGGCGGCGATGTTGCGGACAATCGACATGGCTCAAGTATACGGCTTTCTTCCGGCGGAACAGCATGGCGGATCCTTTTCGGACGGTCCGCGGGCGGGGTCCTGAACCGGCCGCGGACCGTGAATCGATCCAGGAGCTCGGAGTCCGGGCGTCGCTCATCAGCGACACGATCTTTCACGTACCCGGCTTAAGATCGCCCTAATGAGGCTCCCCCTGAACGAAATGATGCGGAAGCTACCGATGCTGGGCGGATTGGCGGCTCGCCTCCATCGAAGGGTTACGTTCGGCGATTCGTCAACCTATTGGGACCGGCGATACAGAGCCGGAGGAACATCGGGCGCTGGTAGTTACAATCGCCTGGCTGAGTTCAAAGCCACAGTCCTGAATGAGTTTGTAGCGCAGCATCGAATCGGCTCGGTGGTGGAACATGGATGCGGTGACGGCGCGCAACTCAAGTTGGCCCGGTATCCCCGCTACACGGGCGTGGATGTCTCTCCCACCGCGATCGAGCGATGCAAGGCGATGTTTGCGGACGACCCCTCAAAGCAGTTCTTTCGAGCCAATCGTCTTCCGTCGGAACTTACCGCGGATCTCGCACTCTCGCTCGATGTGGTGTATCACCTGGTGGAGGATTCGATCTTCGAGCGCTATATGCACGGCCTGTTTGCTTCGGCCCGGCAGAATGTAATCATCTACTCCAGCAACCGGGACGAAACCACTCCCAGCCGGCATGTCAGGCATCGCCTCTTTACACGCTGGATCGAGGAGAATGCTTCCTACTGGCAGCTCCAGAGCTGCATACCGAACGCCTTTCCGTTCGATTCGGCTGACCCGGTCCATACTTCCTTCGCGGATTTTTACATCTTTTCCCCGGCTTCCCCGGCAGCGGGCTGAGTCAGGCCAAGACCGCCAGACCGCCAGGCCGCTTCATTCTTCCGTCCTGGCAGGCTCAGCCGGTCTTCACTCCGCACGGATGCCGCACGCCGGCTCGCG
>CAXUIM010000069.1:3746-15572 GCA_964250885.1 uncultured Acidobacteriaceae bacterium
GCACGCCGGCTCGCGATACTCTATCCCCATGAAGACCCTGTGTGCCGCCGCCCTGCTCCTGGTTCTCGCTCCCGCCGTTCTTTCGGCGCAAAACCCAGCCCCGCAGGACCAGCCGGAGCCCAGCCCCGCCATGCACATCGACAAGGCGCCTGTGCCGCCGTCGAAGTCTCTGACGGTAACGTTCCAGGGTGCGACCACCGTCCTCAGCGTGACAGATCTGCTGAAGCTGCCGCAGGTGACGGTCCAGGTTCATAACGCCCATCTCAACCGCGAGGAGACCTACTCGGGCCCGCTGGTCTCGGACGTGCTGGCGCGCGCCGGCCTCAATTCTTCCAAGGAGACCGAGCCGCTCATCCTGCACAGTACCGTGGTCGCCACCGGCACCGACCATTACTACGTTCTCTACTCGGCGGCCGAGATGGAGCCTGCCTTCAGCACCGGCAAAGTGATCGTGGCGGTGATGAAGGGCGATCTGCCCGACACGGAAGGCGGCAACATCCAATTGATCAACACCGACGGCGCCAAGCCCGCGCGCTGGGTGCACGGCCTGACGACCCTCTCGGTGATGAGCATGGTGCCCTCTCAATAGAGCATTCATTCTCCAGGGCATTCATTCTCCAGGGCATTCATTCTCCAGAGCATTCATTCTCCAGGGCATTCATTCACCCGGAGCAAATATCAGGACTCGCGGAGAATGCTGGCCGGATCGAGATGCAGGGCGCGCTGGATGGGGCCGGCAAGCGAAAGCAGTCCCGTGACAATCATCACCAGCGCCACCGCGGAAAGCACGAGCGGGTCCTGCGCGGACGCCTGGTACACGACGGCGGAAAGTAGCCGGCTGGTGGCTACCCCGAGAGCCAGGCCGACCAGGCACCCGGTCCCCAGCAGAACGAGCATCCGCCCCAGCGCCGCGGCGACGATCTGCCGGGCGGAAGCGCCCAGCGCCACCCGGATGCCGAGGTCACGAAGCCGCTTGGTGACCGTATAGGACGCCAGCCCGAAAGTGCCCGTGATCGAAAGCAGAAGCCCGAAGGCGCCGAAGAGGCTGAGAGCCACACTCGCGACCTGCGCCGGCAAAAGCTGCAGGCCCAACTGACTGCTCCAGGCGCTGCAGTCCTGAATGGGAATTCCGGAGTCAAGATCATGGATCGAGCGGCGAACCAACGCAGCCATCGCCCGCGCTGTATCGCCGCTGGCATCGGGCCGGGTGCGCACAACCAGTGTGGTGGAGGTATTTCCCTGTTGAGCCATGGGAAAGAACATGGCCGGACCCGGATCTTCGTTGAGAGTGGTGTACCTTCCGTCTTCGACGACGCCAACGATCTGAATCACGGTTCCGCTGAGATTCGTGAAGGTGCGTCCGATGGGAGAACCGGCGTGGAACAGACGCCGTGCAAACTCCTGGTTAACGATCGCGACGGCGGGACTCTTGGCGGTGTCGGAGGATCTGAAATCCCGGCCACCGAGCAGCCGCGTGCCCGACGCCGCCAGATACCCAGGGGAAACATCGTAGAAACTGGCTCCAAAAGCTTCATGGGAGGGACGCATATCGGTGGTTCCGGCGGGAAATACGCTGGCCCCGGATTGATCGACAGCGAGCGGGGTGGTGTTGGCATACCCGGCCGCGACAACACCGGGGAGCCCGGAAAGGGTGTCGAGAAGCCGGCGCTGAAACGGCGCCGCGGTCTCGGCGGTGTATCCGGCCTGCGCCAGATCGAAGTGCGCGCGCACAGCATCGGCAGAAACAAAACCGAGATTCATGTGGATCGATTTTCCGAGGCTGCGCAGGGCCACCAGAGCCGCGGTGACGGCGACACAGCACAGAGCAATCTGGGCGGCGAGCAGGATGTCGCGCAACGCCCAGCGGCGGCTCGCACCCCAAGATCCGCTGCCGCTCCGAAGGGCTTCGTTCGGGTCCGCTTTCAAGATTTGGCGCAGAGGCATCATGCCGAAGATTCCAGCCGCGAAGAGCGAGACGATGCAGGCGACCACAATCAAGGAGGGCTGCGGCAGCACAGCCAACTGAATGGGAAAACTGGTGGGAGGGCTCCAGCCAGCCAGGCTGGTGAGTGCCACCCAGGCGAATCCTGCAGCGCACAGGCCGCCGGCGAGCGCGATCACAGAGGCTTCTGTAAAGACCTGGCGGACAATGCGCCAGCGGGTCGAGCCCAGCGCCACACGAATTGCCAACTCACGGCCCCGGTCCGCGATGCGGGCGGCAAACAGGCTCCCCAGATTCGCACAGGCCGCTAGCAGGACAATGGCGGCCAGGGCCATAATGCCGGAGAGAAAGGCGCGGGCGGGACCTCCCAGGGCGTCACCCAGTAGCCCTGGGCGGACAATCCTTAGGGACAGGCCGTCCTCGTCCTTTGGGAACTGCCGGGTAATGCGAGTGGCTACGGCCTTCAGATTACTTTGCACTTGGGCGCGCGTAACACCATCCTTGATGCGTGCAATGGCCCAGACACCCTGGTTTCGGCGGAAATCGATCCAGTTGAAACTTTCCAGCTCCGCTTCATTCGCCATGGGGACGAAGACCGCCGGCTGAAGGAACTTCTCGGTCCCGTAGAAGCCCTGAGGGGTGACCCCGATCACGACATAGGGATGCTTGTCGAGGCGTACGCTCTTCCCGACAATTGCCGGGTCGCTGTTGAAGAAGCTCTTCCAGGCATTGAAGGAGAGTACCGCCACCTCCGCGGCCCCCGGGTGATCGTCGTCGGCACGCTGGATCAGCCGGCCCAGCAGCGGCTTGATGGGCAGAACCTCGAAGTACTGACCACTGACCTCATAACCCCACACGCTCCGGCTCGCGCCGCTGGACTCCAGGCCGAAGTCCATGACGCGATCGGCCGCGACGGCGGAGAAGACCGAGTTGTCGTCACGGATGTCGCGAACATCGGGAAAGGAGAAGTTGGCGCCGTTCTCACCACGTTCCAGGGACACGACCTGGCCGGGGTGCGGCACGTCCAGCGGCCTGAGAACCAGCGCCTGCAGAACCCCGAAGACGATGACATTGGCAGCGATACCGAGGGTCAGGGTCACCACCGCTGTGAACGCAAAACCGGGAGTGCGGAGCATCTGGCGGAATGCAAAGCGCAGATCCTGCGGAAGGGTCTTCATCGTTGGGCTCCGATTGTCTGATTCTTCAGCGAAGAAGCTGCAATCCGGCAGCCAAACAATCTGGCTTCTGCTTTTCTCTGGCTGCTGAGATCTTCTCTGGGCTGCCAAAGCGGAGCTGCGGGTTCCGTGGCGTTTTGCCGCGAGAAATCGCACTCGCGCGATCCATACGGGTGACAGAACCGGAGAAATGCCTGGAATACCTGTGGAATCTGCGCTCGGTTGCGCAGGACCGTCCGCTTTCAGATCGAGATGTCCACAAACGAACAACCGCAATCTCTGGCCGGGAGCTTCCGTCAGCAGAATCCGGCAGCATCCGAAGGGCTTGCCAGGGCGAAGACCAGCCGGCCCTTCCTCCCCGTTCGAGCCCCCTGGAAAGGTCGCGTGCACAAGCCGTCTGTAGCGGAATTCGCGCGTCAGCGCCACATCCGAGCCGGCGGCGCCCGGACGTCTCGCCCCTCAAGGGTTCAGGCCGTCGTGTTTCCTGCAGATCCTGAGCGGAACTGTCCTAGGCTGCCGCGCGTTGATAGGCGGCCACGAAATCTCCAAAGGTGATCGGGAACTCGATCTCTTCTTCGGTCGCAAATGGGTCCACTCCAACAGCAATCTCAAGCCGCGCCACAACCACGGCAAAGCAAAAAGAGTCTAACCCGGAGTCGTACAAAGGAAGATCATCCGACAACGGTGCAAGTCGCTTACCCTGTTCCTCGGCTATTTGATTGAACTGCGCCACAACCTCTGATCTGACGTCCATTCGGGAACTCCTTGATCTCTTCTTATATATACGCGGCGTATGAAGTTGAGCCCTAAAGCTAAGTCCTTGCAACTAAGCCCTTGAAGTTGCGCCCTGCAGGCGGAATGAATCAGCTGCTAAGCCGGGTCGGTCCGTGGCCAGCGGCGGTCCACACCGCAGGAAGCTTCAACGCGCAACGTTCGTTCCAGGGCAGCCGGCCTGGTCTGAGATGGATGTAGATACCTTGCGAAACATATCTTTCGGAGCGCTTCACCAACCGACCCTCCCCGTGGCTCCAGCTCCCCATAATCCTGCTTCCACATACTTGTCTGCATAACCAGGGAGCGAATCCAGACCAGATGACACCTCTCGGCGCTAGGAGCTGGTTGAAAAAGCACCTCGGATGTCCGCGAGGCAAGTACGAAACCCTCAATCAAAGCGGGTTTCGCGAAGCTAACGAAGCCATAAAAGCCGATTTTCAACAAGCTCCTAGAATAGGATCCGCCAAAAGATCGTGGGGCCCGTTGACCTACCCGACCATTCCGAAACACCACGAACAACTCGATTCGACGGTAAAGGGAAGGTCTTTGGCGCGCGATGGCGGCCTCTCTGCAGGCGATTTTGTAGAAGCATACGCCCTGATCCGAGGGTACACACCTACAGTAGGTGAGAGCCGACAAGGCAACCCCACAGTTTGGAAAAAAAAGATTTTCAATGTCGCTGCGCCGATTCTAAAATGCAGGAATCAACGTGGATGCTTTCGGAGCAGTTCCCAGGGCCCGGCGTCCTGATCCTTGCTATGGAAACCGATCAAGAGCGTGTGTTAGCTGACTCCGGCGGAAGCCCGCAGTCCATACCGAATCCCTCGGTACGCTCTTCTGGGCCCACCGATTCAAGAAACAGAGAGCAGACCGGATATTTTGAAGTTGCCGGGGATCATCTGTACACGGTATTGCATGAGGCTCCATCGCCCCTCGCTCGGGTCCTGCTGGTAAGTCCGTTCGCTTCGGAACGTTCGCGCGCCTATCTCCCGCTGGTTCGTTGGGCACGGTACCTCGCCCTGCACGGCGTTGAAGTCCTTCGCTTCGATCATCGCGGCGTTGGTGAGAGCACGGGGGAGTTCGAGAGATTCAGCTTCTCCGACTGGATGGACGATGTCACCCAACTATCCGCCTGGATGCAGAAACGTACACCGAAAATCCCGTTTGTGTTGCACGGCCTTGGGGTTGGGGCGATTCTTGCCGGCAAGGCGTTTCACGAGGGCATAGGCGACGGTTTGCTTCTTTGGGCCCCGCCGGCAAATGCCAACGTCGTTCTGCACTCGGCGCTGATGAACTGGGTCACATTGCAGAAATTCCTCAAGAGTGTAGACGAGCGTAAACCGCTCGCGCATTATCTCGGCCAGCTGGAGATCGAAGGCCGGGTGGAAGTGAATGGTTATCTATGGTCGCTGGATCTGTGGCGGGAGTCGTTCAGCGTTGAACTCCCACCGTCGCTCTGCGCCCAGGTAACCGCAACCGCGGCATACAACAAACCCGTCAAAATTGTAAGTCTCGGCCGCGAAGCTGTACCGCTTGTACGTGGTGGCATTACTGGGTATGAAGAGTCCAACGACCTCAATTGGCTCTACTCAGCGGGTTTCGAATGGATGGGTTCGACGTTCAACTTTCCTCAGGAGTACGGACGATGAAACAGACTCTCTCAAATCGGGCGCTGATCACGCTTGGTGGCTCAGGCGTTGATCTTCACGGTACCTTTCACCTGCCTTCCGGTCACACAACGGATTCGGACCTATGCAACAGCACGACTGGCCGGACAGCCGTGCTTATCGTAAATGCCCTTGCCGCGCCACGAGCCGGTTACGGCGATTCGGCTGTGTACTGGGCCGACTCGTTCGCGCGTGTCGGCATTCCCTGCTTCCGCTTCGACCTGCCGGGGCTTGGAGACACCCGCGGGGATTTGCCCGCGGAGCTTCTCACGTTCATAACGGACGGAGGCTATGCCGCGCTCATCGAGCAGAAAGCGAAGGAACTGGTTGCCCGGTTCCACCTCCGCGGCGTCATCCTCATGGGTCATTGCGCAGGAGCCGTCACAGCTCTCTACGGCGCGTCCGATCAGAAATTATGCAAGGGCCTCATCTTGATGGATCCGTACTTCAACCACGCCCGGCGGATCACGAAGATTCTGCCGCGGCTGGCGGAGATCTCGCGCGGCTCGCGAGCCTATGAAATGCTTCGCAAGACGTACGACATGGCTCGAGAGTTCCCTCGCGTCGGTTCCAAGGACGCTCTGCCTGGCAACGCAAACCTGGCGCTTCTGGCGCAATGGAAACGAGTCGCTTCCGGCGGTCTCCCCATTCTGATCCTGGGCTCACCGGGTCTTAGGCCAATACCGGGGCAGTTCGATTACATGAAATATGCTGTCCAGATGGCGGGCCGCAAGGCTCAGGTGACTGTAGCGCATATCGAAGAGACCGATCACTCTTTTGCCAACCGAGACGGGCGAGACGCAGTGCGGCAACATGCAGAAAGCTGGTTCAGGACACTGCCCAATATCCACCTCAGCGCTGTGGGTCCCGCATCGTTTCAGAGCCTGCCAGACGCGGCGCCCGCCCGCTCAGCGGATCCTTCTACTTTGCTGGCCCCGCCGCCGCAGCTCTGCCCGCTGCCATCACCGGTGCTTAGTATCGCGGCGCATCAACTGCAGTCCACAGCCTCTGCGCCCGCGCCATATCGAAGCCTTCGTTAGGAGCTTGTTGAAAAAGCACCTCGGATGTCCGCGAGGCAAGTACGAAACCCGCAATCAAAGCGGGTTTCGCTAAGCTAGCGAAGCCACAAAAGCCAATTTTCAACAAGCTCCTAGAGCATCCTCCTGCAGGAGGATGCTCTAACCTGTAATGCTGTCTCGTTCATCTCTCCCCTGAAGACATTGAAGCTTTCGCGCCCGGTCGCGTTCCGGCACCGCACTCTATGACAACGATATCTTCAGGGCCGCCGCGTAATCAGCGGCGGGGTGATACTGCCGCGGCAGCTCGACGCGAAGATTCTCACTGCTTTGCTTCCACTTCAGGGGCTCGCCCGTCCCCAGGAGCTCTACCCTGGCCACTCTCCCGGAATTCGTCGTCGCGGCGGTTCCGAGCGCCTGCACCACGATCGGCTCGGTAGGCCATCCCAGCGCGATGGCATAAAGGACCGTGTTGGCCTTGTTGCGCGTGAACCGAATGTCCCTGGGTCCCAGCTTGCTCACGCTGTTGCCCTGGAACGATCCACTCTTCACCATGTCGGGGCCCTCCCCGGAGATCTTCCACGGCCGGGTCGCATAGATCGCCTCGCTGTTGCTCTGCATCCACGCGGTAATTCCATCCAGCACGGCAGACTCCTTGCTGTCGATGGTGCCATCGGGTTTGCCCGGGATGTTCAGGACAAACGTGCCGTTCTTGCTCACCGTATCGATCATCCAGTGGATGACATCTCGCGGCGGCAGATATCCCCCGTATTCGCCCGGCGCGTCAAACAGGCTCCGCTTGTAGTGCCAGTCTCCGATGCACGTCTCCGACTGCCAGGCGTAGGGCATGATGGCGCTGGTCAAGCCGCGTTCATAATCGGCAACCAGAGCCTTGGCGAGTCGATCCGGGACTTGCTTTCCATTGAGCACGGCCTCCATTTTTCCGCCGTGGGTCTGCAGATTGTGGTTGTAGAAGTAGGCGCCGATATTCATCCCACCCCAACCGAGCGGCAGCAGCGAGTTGTCGAAGTAGAGCAGGTCCGGGTCGTGCAGGTCGATCAGATCGCGCGTCCGATCGTAGAAGTTCTTGACATAGGAAACATCGGGAAGCGCATCGACCGGGTGCTTCACATCATAGATGCGATGCGGATCCAGTCCCTGCCACCATTGCTGTTTGCCCTCGGCTGCCGTGAGATCGCCGTCGTAGGAGACACCCGCCAGGGGACCCGCCTTATCCGCACCGTGCGAAGTCTGAAACCACCACCAGTTCCGGGCCTGGTGAACCGTCACTCCCAACCGCAAGCCCTGCTTGCGGGCCGCCGTGGCCCATGTACCCACTACATCGCGATGCGGTCCGATCACAGTGGCATTCCACGGCTGGTGCTTCGACATCCAGGTATCGAAGCTGTCATGGTGGTTCGCAACAGTGAGGAAGAACCGCGCGCCGGCATTCTTGAACTGCGTAATCAGCTGGTCCGGTTCCCAATTGAGCAGCGTCCACTGCGCGCAAAGCTCCTTGTACCCAAACTTCGAGGGATGCCCGTAGTGCTCCAGCTGAAACTTGTATTGGTCTGAACCTTCCATGTACATATTGCGGGCATACCAATCACCCGCTTCAGGTACGCACTGCGGAGTCCAATGACACCAGATGCCGAACTTGGCATCACGGTACCAGTCCGGTGCGTCGTACTGCAGCAGCGAGTCCCACGTGGGCTTGTAAGGTCCCTGGCCGCTGAGGTCAGGGAGAGGCGAATTCATCGGCACTCCATCCCACGAGCCACCGGTTACAGGAAGCTCCGGCGGTTCGCCCCATGCGGTCGGATGCCAGGCTGCCTCATCCAGCCTGGTTTCGACAATCTTTCCGCCGCGCAAGGCATAGAAGATTCGCTCGCCGGGCGCCATCGCGCAGAACTGCGCATAATCCTGCGTGTAGGTGTTGAAGCCCGGAGGCAGCGCCGTTGATCCAGACCCCACGGTTTGTGCAACAGCCGGCCAGGCCTTCGCCGCGCTCGCTGCGGCTATCAGTTTGCAAAAGTCCCTTCGCTGCATTCGATCCTCGCTTGCCCCTGGTTCTCGCCAGAGCTTCATTCATCTCACCAGAGCTTCATCTCGCCAAAGACTCACTCAATCAGACATGATTCCTTCGCACCTGAGTGTTCAGGAACAGCGCGTTCCTAAACGCGAACTGTAAACGATCCCAGGTTCACGCGCGTATCGTTTAGATTGACAATCTTGATGACGTGTTTGCCTCGCGGCATCTCATAGCGAGCAAAACAGACTACGCCCAGGAAGACGGGAAAGTCTGAAAGGGCAAGGCTGACGGGCTCCTGTTGCACGCCATCCAGGGTGATAGCGACATTGCCTTCGCCCAGGAATTTGTCAGCGATGTACTCGATGCCCGTGCCCTCGAAGGAGAACTCGGCGCTGCTGCCCTGGATTTGGCTGGCCCTGGGCAGGTGCGCAGGATCGGCTCCTTCCACTGTGGCGAGAGGGTACCAGCTGCCGTGATACGAAATTCGAGAGTCAGCCGCCGCGATGGAGATAGGTGCGGGCAGCGCTGTGTTCCTTAGCAGCACCGGTATCCGCCACATCTTGTACGGGCCATCGGTCACGTCCTCAAAGGGGCATCCGGCGGTGAAGAGTGAAATCTCGACATCCGACCCACGGCGCTGCTGGAACCGGGCGCACAGGCTTGGCCCATACATATGGTAGCCGGGCCCCATGAAGCGGTCCGTGAACGAGCTGACCGGGAACCATGGTCCCCAGGGGTGCGGTGCCTGGTAGAAGTCATACTGCATCTCGTTCGGCTCGAACCACTTCTGCATGACTGAGGTGTTGTACCAGGAGATCAGCAGGTAAATGTTCAGCTCAGGAATAAAGCAGATTGGTGTCTGACCGCATTTCGCCGGCCGGTCCAGTATGGCGGCGGCAGCTTCGATCTGCCGAGTCCACCGGGGGGAGAGCGCGTCTTGCGAACCTGCATGGTACTCCCAATCCGCGCTGTTCAGATCAGGCAGCTTCGAGCGGCGGACCCGGGCCAGGATGAGTTTGTCTCCGTCGTTCCAAAAACCGTTTGTTGAAACGGCATAGACAAACTCGGCCGCGCCATCGCTTGTACCCTGACCTCCGTTACGCCCGTAATGAACGAAGAAGGGCGCTCCGAAGGAGCTGCCGGGCCACATGGGATGGGCATAGTTCTCGGCTGCGCTGCGAGTCCAGGTGCGGCCATGATCGTGCGATTTGATGAGACTCGCATTCAGCGCCAGCTGACGCAGAAAAGGATCTTTGCTGTCGCTGCCGTAGACATTCCTCGACACGAAAGCATAGAAGACGTTGTCAATGCACTCCTGGCCACAAGCCTTCCAGGTGGCGTTGTCCGGTCCCTTCTCGCTTCCCTTTCCATACTCATCCATGGGATTGACCTGCGTTCCCACGAGTGCGGTTGGCGTGCTTCCCGCCAGCCGGTTGAACGCCAGATTCATGCTGTTCTTGCCGAAGCCACGGCCGTCACAATTGAAAGCGTACAGATTGTCGTCGTCAGCCCAGAAAGGGTCCCAGGTGTCGCCGTTGGAGTTGTCCCATTTGTGGACCTTGTTAAGGTCCAGAAAGATCTCGGCAATCCTCTCAGGCTTTGCTTGTTCCTCTTCGGGCTCCGCGCTGAGCGAGTGAGGAAGAAGCGCGGACGCACCGAAAGTGGCCACGCCCTTGAGAAAGCTTCTGCGTTCCAACATGCCGTATCTCCAGGTACAGCCGTTTCTTCCGAGAATCTCAATCCGTCGGTGTGAGCCGAAGAAGATGGGAGCACCGCTTCCTCCAGCGAAACACCGAGCCTTTGGAGATGCGCCCTGCGTCCAGGTCTGCGTTCGGGACCGCATCTCCACTGCAATCCACAAAAGTGGATGCAAGCGGCCGATCTGTTTCAACCGTCAATTGGTGTTGAGCACCAGAACGGTTGCAATGCCATCCAAAGCCGATGGTGGAAGGCTGACATTAAGAGTGCCTGACTGCTCATTAAACTTCAGTGGTTTGTGAGCCGGATCCGCCAGCAGATAGGCTCCCGTAACCTGCCGGGGGAGATGATCCAGGTGGAAGCTCTGGCCGGGCCAGGTGAATAACTCGATGTAGATCTTATGCGGTCCGGTGGTGGAACGCCAATTCCATGCGGGAATGAACCTGGGGCTGCCGTCCTTGTCTTTCTCGGTGGGGCTAAAGCTGCCCGCCTCGGGTCCGAAGAGAGTCGCCTGCGTGCCGTAGATTGCTTCGCCATTGACGGCGAGCCACTTACCCATCTGGTGCAGATGCTCCACCTCCGTCGTGGGAACATTGCCCTTGCCGTCCGGGCCAATGTTGAGCAGGTAGTTGCCCCCTTTGCTGGCGATGTCGATGAGATTACGCAGCAGCGTCTCCGTGCTCTTGAAGTTCTGGTCGTAGGTTTTGAATCCCCACGTGTCATTGATCGTCATACAGGCTTCCCAGTCGCGGCCGGGATATCCATGCGCGGGAATATATTGCTCCGGTGTGTTGGTGTCGCCCTCGTAGCCTCCTCCCAGCCGGTTGTTCCAAATCAGATTAGGATGCTGGTTCAGCAGAGTTACAATTTCGCCGGCGAGTTCCGGCGTCATATCTTTGGTCGGTGTGTCGAACCAGATGACGGCAGGGAAATCGCCATAGTTCTGAAGGAGCTCTTTGAGCTGCGGGATCGCCTTGGTGTGCAGATACGTGGCGAAATCGCCGTCCTGCGCTTTGTCCCAGTGGTGGGACGGCAGATCATGATGGTCGGTCTTGTAGGCCGCTCCGCCCGGGGCCGTCCAGTCCTGATCCTGCGAGTAATAGAAGCCCAGCTTGATCCCCTGTTTGCGGCACTCTTCCGCCAGTTCACGAATGGGATCGCGATGGAACGGAGTTGCCTGAACTATGTTGAAGGAATTGGCTTTTGAGTCGAACATCGCGAAGCCGTCATGATGCTTGGCGGTGATGATGATGTACTTCATGCCGGCGGACTTGGCGAGCGCCACGATATCGTGCGCGTTGAATGCGGTCGGATTGAACTGCTTGGCAAGCGCTTTATACTCGTCGACCGGAATGGAGGCATTGTTCATGATCCACTCTCCTATCCCGGGAACTTCGTTGCCATTCCATGTACCCCCAAGCTCTGAGTAAAGTCCCCAGTGAATGAACATTCCAAAGCGCGCTTCACGCCACCAGGCCATGCGGGCATCGCGCTGCGCGGGTGTTTCCGTGTCCTGTATCGC
>CAXUIM010000070.1:0-9056 GCA_964250885.1 uncultured Acidobacteriaceae bacterium
TTCCGATCCAGTGTTCGATTTAGACCCTTAGATTTCGCGATCGCGATACCGCCTCCGGCCGCCCTCCTTGTCTTAACCGGAACGCCGTCCCGCCGCGCCAACCTCGCCCCCGGGAGGAATGCTTCCCTTCGCCGGCCTCACAGGAGATCCCACAACATGCTGAACGAATCGCACCCGAACAGCTTCCAGGCCGCTGCCACGCTGCAGTCCGGCACGCAAACAGTCAATTACTTCCGGCTCGGTACTCTGGACCCCAGCGGGCTGACGCGGCTGCCTTACTCGTTGCGCATTCTGCTAGAGAATCTGTTGCGTTGCGAAGATGGCAAGACGGTTAGCGCCGGCGACATCCGCTTCCTGGCCGCGTGGGACCCGCGGGCCGAGCCGTCGCGCGAGATCGCCTACATGCCGGCCCGTGTGCTGATGCAGGACTTCACCGGCGTGCCCGCCATCGTCGACCTCGCCGCCATGCGCGACGCCATGAAGCAACTGGGGGGCGACCCCGAAAAGATCAACCCGCTGCAGCCGGCCGAGCTGGTCATCGATCACAGCGTGCAGGTCGACGAATACGGTAGCGCCCAGGCCTACGACCTGAACGCGGCGCTCGAGTTCACCCGCAACCGCGAGCGCTACGCCTTCCTCAAGTGGGGCCAGACCGCCTTCCGCAACTTCTCCGCCGTGCCTCCGGGCATGGGCATCTGCCACCAGGTCAACCTGGAGCACCTCGCCCGCGTGGTGTTCACCCGCACCGAAGCCGACGGCAGCGTCACAGCCTACCCCGACACCCTGGTCGGCACTGACTCCCACACCACCATGATCAATGGCCTGGGCGTGCTGGGCTGGGGCGTCGGCGGCATCGAGGCCGAGGCGGCCATGCTCGGCCAGCCGGTCAGCATGCTGGTCCCGCAGGTAGTCGGCTTCAAACTCAACGGAAAACTGAAGGAAGGCGCGACCGCCACCGACCTCGTGCTCACCGTCACCGAGATGCTGCGCAAGCTGGGCGTCGTCGGCAAGTTCGTCGAATTCTACGGGCCAGGAATCGGGGAGCTTCCCCTGGCCGACCGCGCCACCATTGCCAACATGGCGCCGGAGTACGGCGCCACCTGCGGCATCTTCCCGGTCGATGCCGAGACGCTGCGCTATATGGCTTTGACCGGCCGCAGCGCGGAGCACATCGCGCTCACCGAGGCCTACTACCGTGCGCAGGGACTGTTCCATACACCGGACGCCCCCGAAGCCGAGTACTCCGCGACGCTGTCCCTGGACCTGGGCACGGTCGAGCCCAGCGTCGCCGGCCCCAAGCGCCCGCAAGATCGCGTCCTGCTGTCCAGGACCCCGGAGAGCTTCGCGGCTCAATTGCCCACCCTGCAGGGAACCAATGCCAACAAGACGGTGATTCGCCAGATGGTGCGCTGGGAAGGTGAGGGCGGGCACACCTCAGCCGGCGGCGATCTGGCCAGCTCCGTAGGGGCTCCTGCTCCCGGGGCGCCCGCCCTGGTGACCCTCACGCCCACCTTGCATGAGGAGCCGGCTGCGGAGAAGCGCGAGACCAGCCAGGCCGAGCTCATGCACTCGGTCGAAGCTCGTTTCGGCCTCGACCCGGACAAGTATCTGGTCGACGGCTCCATTGTCATCGCGGCCATTACCAGCTGCACTAACACCAGCAATCCCTATGTCATGATTGCGGCCGGCCTGCTCGCCAAGAAAGCCGTGGAAGCCGGGCTGCGCACGCCACCCTGGGTCAAGACATCGCTGGCTCCCGGCTCGCGCGTGGTCACCGACTACTACAACCGCGCGGGTCTGCTGCAGTATCTGGATACCCTGCGCTTCCAGGTGGTCGGTTATGGCTGCACCACCTGCATCGGCAACTCCGGGCCTCTGCCCACCGACGTCTCCAAGGCCATCGAGGAGCACGGGCTGGTCGCCGTGGCGGTGCTCAGCGGCAATCGCAACTTTGAAGGCCGAATCTCACCGGAGGTGCGAGCCAACTACCTGATGAGTCCCCCGCTGGTCGTGGCCTATGCCCTGGCCGGCCATATCGCGCATGACTTTGAGATGGATCCGCTGGGCAAGGGAAGCGATGGTCGGCCCGTGTATCTGCGTGACATCTGGCCCTCGCAGCAGGAGGTCTCCGAGACCGTAGCCCGCTGCATCGACTCCAACATGTTCCGCACCCAGTACGCCACCGTCAGCGACGGCGACGCCAACTGGCAGAACCTCAAGTTTCCCTCCGGCGACACCTACGGCTGGGAGGCCGACTCCACCTACATCCGCAAAGCCCCGTACTTCGACGGCATGCCCGACCACCCCCAGCCGGTGCAGGACATCGCCGGCGCCCGCATTCTGGCGGTGTTGGGAGATTCCGTGACCACCGACCACATCTCTCCGGCGGGCTCCATAAAGCTCAATGGCCCCGCGGGCAAATACCTCACCGACCGCGGCGTGCAGCCCGCGGAGTTCAACTCCTACGGCTCGCGCCGCGGCAACCACGAGGTTATGGTGCGCGGCACCTTCGCCAATGTGCGCCTGCGCAACAAGCTGGCCCCTGGAACCGAGGGCGGCGTCACCCGGCTGCTGCCCGAAGGCGCCGGCATGAGCATCTACGACGCCAGCGTCGCCTATGCCCAGCGCGGCACCCCCCTGGCCATTCTGGCGGGCAAGGAGTATGGCTCCGGCTCCTCGCGCGACTGGGCGGCCAAAGGCCCCCGGCTGCTGGGCATCCGCTTCGTCGTCGCGGAGAGCTATGAGCGCATTCACCGCTCCAACCTGGTCGGCATGGGCATTCTTCCGCTGCAATTCAAGCCGGGCGAGAACGTCCAGTCGCTGGGGCTGACCGGAGAAGAGACCTACACGCTCGGCAGTCAGCCGGGAGAGCTGAAGGCCATGCTGGACGCCAGGTTCGCTGGGGGCAAAACCCTGTCCGTAGTGGCCACCGCCGCGGACGGTTCCACCAGGGAGTTCCCCGCGACCGTGCGCATCGACACGCCGCAGGAGATCCTCTACTACCAGCACGGCGGCATCCTGCAATACGTGCTGCGCCAGCTGGCCGGCAAAGCCTGACCGGGAATAGAGCAGTATTACTGTCCTTGTGCCCAAGTTGGAATTGTACGAGTGCCGTTTTCTCGGGGAAAAACGGCGTTGACACCTGGAGCCTTGGGTAGACCTACAGTAATACTGCTAGCCTCGCATGCGCCCGCTCATGGCCAGATCTATGGTCCAGGGGCGGGCGGCAATGCATTTCTCCGCGGGGTGGTTTGGGGAGCCCGGGATAAATGCTCTAGCATTAAGCCAGTATGTCGACGACGGCCACTGAACCCACGATGTACCTGCCCGAGATCATGGCGCATACCCGCGCCGTAGTCGCGAAGCGCAAAGCCGCGGCGGACCGGGCCACCCTCGCGCGCGCCGCCCAGGCCCATGCGCCGCGTGGCTTCGCGCAGGCTTTGCGCGCGCGGGCCCAGCACGGCCCGGCCATCATTGCCGAGTTAAAGAAGGCCTCGCCCTCCAGAGGCCTGATCCGCGCGGAGTTCGATCCCACCCGGATCGCCATGCAGCTGCAAGCCGGGGGAGCCGCGGTGCTCTCGGTACTGACCGATGAGAAATTCTTCCAGGGCTCGATCGAGAACCTCCGCCGGGCCTCAGCCGCGGTGAGCCTTCCCTGCCTGCGCAAGGACTTCATGGTGGACGAGTTCCAGGTGCTGGAAGCGCGGGCCCACGGGGCCGATGCCATCCTGCTGATCGTGGCCGCGCTGTCCGATCCGGAGCTGCGGTCCCTGCGCGACGCGGCCCGGCAGCACGGTCTGGATGTGCTGTGCGAAGTGCACGATCGCGCGGAGCTCGATCGCGCTCTCCCGCTGGACTGCGAGTGCATCGGGGTAAACAGCCGCAATCTGCGCACGTTCCAGGTCTCGCTGGACCGCGCCTGCGAGTTGGCCACGCATCTGCCCCCTGGGGTGGTGCGCGTCGCCGAAAGCGGGATCCATACGGCGGCCGAAATGCTGCGTCTGCGCGCCGCCGGCTACGAGGCATTCTTGATTGGCGAGTCCCTGATGCGCCAGCCGAATCCGGGAGAGGCGTTGCGCGCTCTGCTGACCGAGGTGGAGGAGCGCTCCTCCGTACAGCCTTAGCTCGAAATCGTAGCTCCGGAGCCTTACGCACTCACCATTCGCGCAACTCGTCATTAGCGCAACTCATCATCTAGCCAAGTCATCATCCAGCCCAACTCACCATGTGGATCAAGATCTGCGCCAACACGAATCTCGCCGACGCCCGGCTCGCCGCCGATCTGGGAGCGGATGCCGTTGGTTTCGTCTTCGCCCCCAGCAAGCGGCAGGTGACCGCGCCTCAGGTGGCGGCCATCACCCGCGAGCTTCCGGCCCATGTCGAGAAGGTGGGAGTCTTCAGCGCAACCGATCCGGAGGAGATTGCGCAGGCCGTATTCTCTTCTGGCCTCACCGCTGTGCAGCTGCATGGCACGTTCGATCGCTCGCTCGTCCAGAGCCTCGCCCGAACCCTTGCCGGAAACCCAGCCAGCCGCTTTTCTGCCGGCTCGCACGGCCCAGCACGGGGGGAAGTAAAAATCATTCAGACCGTCGCCTACGAGATCGATGCAGAGTACCGCTTCCCTGCCGATCGCCGCTTCGAGACGGCTCTTACGGAAGTCCTCAGCGAGCCGGCAATCTGGTCGGTGCTGATGGACGCGGCGCGGCGAGGCGCCTCCGGGGGCCTGGGTGTCTCGTTTGACTGGGACCGTGCCGCACCCATCCTTGCCCGCGCCCGCGCGGCTGCCGTGGGAAACAGCGGTGCTCCGCCTCGGCTTATTGTGGCTGGCGGTCTCCGCGCGGAAAATTTGACCGGCGCTGTCGCGGCCCTCGCGCCCTGGGGTGTCGATGTAGCCAGCGGCGTGGAGGCCGCGCCCGGCCAGAAGGATCCGCGGCGTCTCCGCGCCTTCCTGTCCACCGCGCGCTCGTAGTCTGGACAGCGGCGCCGCTGCAAGCCGAATCTGCGAAACGCGGCGGGTGCCCTACGTCTCGATTTTGGCGCGTGGCTTCGCAGGAGTATGGCGGAATTTCAGCCAGACCACTTCTTCGCCCTCGCCGTCCGGTTCGACTCGTCTCCACAGGTCCCTCTTCGCCACGCCACCGGTGGCCGAAGCTCAACCATTGTCTGTCCTGCGGCTTTCTGCGCAGTGTTGGCTGATCCGCAATCAAGCCTGCGGCGTTACTCGCTCCGCAGTGCCTGCATAGGATTCAGACCTGCCGCTCGTTGCGCCGGGATCATGGCTGCCACCAACGCAGCCAGGCTCAGCACCGAGGTTGCGAATGCCAGGATCGCCGGATCGTACGCTTCGACCGCATAGAGCTGGCTGGCAATGGCTCGGCCCACACCGATTGCCGCCGGGATTCCAATTGCCAGCCCGATGGAAACCTGAAGCAGCGCGCTGCGCAGCACCATCGAGAGAACAGAGCCGCGGTTGGCCCCGAGAGCCATGCGAATCCCGATTTCGCTGGTGCGCTGTTCGACCGAATATGCGGTCACACCATACAGCCCCAAGGCCGCGAGCAGAAGCGCCAGTACACCGAAGATCAGCGTCAGCTTGGAGATCAGGTTCTGCTGTCCAAAGTCAAGGCGCACCACCTGCGGATAGCTTCCGAACGTGCCGATGGTCAGGTCCGGATCGATCTCTGCCAGTGCGCGCCGGAGCTGCGATTCCAAGCCGGCGGGCTGACCTGGCGCCCAAAGGACGATGTTGTACAGATAGTGCGAGCCGATCTGTGTGTCCTCGTCGTTGCTCCTTGCCATCACGACCGATTGTGTCTCGGGAAGAAAGAACATCGCCGGAGCGGGACCGCTCGGGTCGTAGGAGGAATAGCGCATGTCCGCCGCCACGCCGACCACATCGTAGTCACCCTCATGGCTCGCCTCATCCTGACCGAAATGCCGGCCGATGGGATCTTGCCCCTTGAAAAATTTCCGGGCAAACGCTTCATTGACCACCGCAACCCGGGGCGCGGTGGCTGTGTCATGCTCGTCCACCGCACGCCCCCTCACGATGTGGTTTCCAAGCGCCGTGAAGAAACCGGGCGTAACGCGCGTCCACTGAGCCCCGTCGTCGGTGTTGTCCGCTGCGCCCCGCAGGACCACTCCAGCATTCCAGTTGTCCTGACTCATTGGAGCGTACGTCGCGGCGGCACTGCCCTCGACACCAGGTATGCGCCGCAAACGCTGCACAAGCTGCTCATAGAGAAGTGCAAGCTTCTCCGGTGGATAGCTCGCCACCATCGGATCCATGTAAATCAAATATCGATCCTTGGTTTTGAACCCAAAGTCCTGATGTTCCAGGTTGGTCAAACTCTGTCCGAGCATCCCCGCTGCGCTGATGAGTATGAGTGATGCCGCCGCCTGCCCGATGACCAGTACCTTCTGCGGCCATCGCACGCTACTCCCGGAAGAACGGTTTGCTCCGCGCAGTGCCTCCATGGGATCCGCGTTCGAAGTCATCCAGGCAGGTGCAATCCCGAAACCAATTCCGGTTAGCAGCGATACAGCGAGCGCAAACAGGAGTACGGGCCAGGATGGAGCAGCGGCAATGGGCACGTAAGAGAGCCCGGAGAATGCAAGGCGCAGAATGAGGCTAGTGCCGGCATACGCCACGCCCAGGCCGGCGGCTCCGCCCAACAAACCCAGGAGGACACTCTCCACAAGCGCCCCGCGAACCAGCCGTCCACGCGAAGCTCCTAACGCCAGGCGCAGGGAGGTTTGCTGCCTGTTCTTGATCCCGCGCGCCAGGAGCAGGTTCGCGAGGTTAGCCGAGGCGATGAGAAGGACGCATCCCGCGGCCCCCAGCAGCAGCCGCAGGCTGTCCTTGTACTGCGCCCGCATGTCGGTCACACCAGCGCCTCCCGCTGTGAGGTGCAATGTCTGCCCGGCAAGGACGCCCTTCTCCTGCGGGTTCATGTCCGCGAGATGACTCGTCTGCCATTGCCGCAGCTCCAGGCGCAGTTGCGCCTCGAGTGCTTTGGGATCAGTCCCGGGCCGCACTCTTCCGATAATTTCGAGCCAGTGCTCGTTGGCATGGGTCAGGCGCTCCGTCTTCCCGTCCAGAAGCGGTTCCTGCGCGAGCGGTATCCAGAAGTCGGGTACAAAATAACTGCGCAGGACCGCGCCGAAGAAACCCGGAGGAGCGACCCCGATGATGGTGAACGGCTTGCCGTTGATTTGAAACGTCGCACCCACAACCGAGCGGTCCCCGCCGTACTTCTGTTGCCATGCGTGGTAGCTCATCACCGCCACAGGAGGCGCGCCTTCGCGATCGTCACTTCCGTTCAAGACACGACCGATCCAGGCGTCAATCCCGAAGGTCCGGAAGAAGTTCCCCGACACGAACTGTCCGTTGCCGGTCTCGGCCGCTTGAGCGACACCGGGCCGCCGCACCCCCAGGTTCGTGTTTCCAGCCTGAAATCCGGCTAAATCGACGAAAGCTGGCGTACGGTCTCGGAACCGTCGATACAGCTCATCGGAGAAAAGTGAAAACTCTCGGGATTGCGTGTATCCGCCCCAGTTACAGCAGTGGATTTCATCGCCGATCCGGTACAGTTCCTCGGGTTTCGTCACGGGTAGGGACTTGAGCAGAACCGCGTGCACCAGAGTAAAGATGGCGGTTGTGCCTCCGATACCGAACGCTAAGGTCAGCACAGCCGTTAGCAGGAAACCCGGAGCCCGGCGCAACTGGCGTATCGAATACTGTAGATCTTGAAGTAAAAACATCATGATTTCCTCACTCGAAGCCCGCAGAGTGCTTCATGCACGTCGAGTGCCATGTCGTATGCGGAGAATGCCCGGTTCTTCGCCTACCGGAGCACCATCAGGTTGTCACGTGACCCTCGCGTGTTCGCATTCGGACACTGCTGTCCTGGAATGGACACCCGCAGCAAACACGCGTCTGATGCCCGCGAACATTCGCTCAAGGCTTGCGGCTTCTTCTTGAAGCCTTTTTCTTCCGGATGAAGTCAGCTCATAGACGCTTACGGGACCAATTCAAGCAGCCTTGGCACGCTTCTGTAGAACCCAATCGGCAGACTGCATTCGCTCGATCTCCGAGGGTGTTTGCAGCGAGCGGACCGTGCACTCCCTCGCGGCAGGTATAGCCGTGGGTCACAACGGTGCTTGTATATTTCAGATGATGGCTCCCGCGGCACTTGGCGGGTGGCCTGCACGGGTAAATAGCGACCGGGCTGAGAGCGTAATTGTCTTGCGTTCGGCAAGGATCGATCCTTTACCGCAGAATGAAGGGGGGCTAATTTGGAACGGCGTCAGTTTCTAGCAGCTTCGGTCGCCACATCGGCCTTCGCGCTGAGCCAGGGCGCTTTGGCTCAGCCGATGGAAAAGCCGGGTCCTGAGTATTACCAGATTCGCCGATATCATTTGAGGACTGGACCTCAGATCGCGCTGACCGAAGGCTACATCGCTCGCGCTTTGATTCCCGCTCTCACCCGGATGCACATGGGTCCGATCGGCGCATTCCAGCTTGAGTATGGTCCGCAGACTCCAGAGATCTTCGTGCTGATTCCCGCGACCTCGGTTGAGGATCTGATCAACGTGGACGCGCTGCTCACGAAGGATGCTCAATTCGTCGATGCAGCCGCTCCTTTCTGGAATGCTTCGGCGAACGCTCCAGCATTTGAGCGGGTGGAATATTCATTGTTACGGGCCTTCGAAGGAAGGCCTAAGCTGGTCCTGCCACAGTTTGCCGATGACAGCAGCAAGCGAATCTTCCAGCTACGCACCTATGAAAGCCCGAGCGACGGAGCCCATGTACGTAAGGTAGAGATGTTTCACAAAGGTGAGTTTGAGATCTTCGAGAAATCCGGCTGCAGCCCGGTCTTCTTTGCGGATACATTGATGGACCAACGTATGCCGAGCCTCACCTATATGCTTTCATTCTCCGGAATGGAGCAGCTTGAGGCTGGGTGGAAAGCCTTCGGCGGTGACCCGGCCTGGAAGAAACTCTCGGCGTCGCCCCGCTACAGTTACGAGGCGATCGTCAGCAATATCTCTAA
>CAXUIM010000070.1:9156-15549 GCA_964250885.1 uncultured Acidobacteriaceae bacterium
GGCTCGCTCCCTACGGCTACACGGGCGGTACGGCCTCGGCCAGGTCCTCGCCGCGGGTCTCGCGGATCATCAGCAGTCCCAGCAGCGTCAGCAGCGCCGATCCGGAGAGGTAATAGCCGACATACTGCAGCCCAAAGCGACGCGCCAGTGTCGTCGCAATGTATGGGGCGAGCGATGCGCCCAGAATGCCGGCAAGGCTGAACGCCAGCGAGCTGCCGGTGTAACGTACCCGGGTGGAAAACAGCTCGGAGATGATCGTTCCCAGCGGTCCATACGTCAGCCCCATCAGGAACAGCCCGACTGCCATCATTCCGATCGCGCCCGCTGTGCCGGCCACAAACATCGGAGCCATCACCAGGCCGAAGAGGCCGATAGCAACGGTGATCCACAGCATCACCGGCTTGCGCCCACGCTCCGCCAGTACCGCTGATATGGGGATACCGAGCGCGAAGAACAGAATGTCGAACATCTGCATCAGCAAGAACTTGCCGCGGCTGAACCCCAGCGCGCTGGTTCCCCAGGAGAGTGCAAACACGGTCATCAGGTAGAAGAGAACGAACGTCGCCAGACACATCAGGATCCCGGCCACCAGCTCTCGCTTGTGATCGCGGAAGATCGCCACCAGCGGTACCTTCACCTGTTCGCCGCGCTCCCGGGATTGCTGAAAGACAGGGGTCTCGGTGATCGTCAGCCGCACGTAGAGCCCCAGAAACACCAGCACGGCACTGGCCAGGAACGGCAAGCGCCAGCCATAGAGGAAGAAGCTCTGGTTCGTCATACCGCGCGAGAGCAGCAGAAAAACTCCGCCCGAAAGGAAGAAGCCGAGCGGCGCTCCCAGCTGCGGAAACATGCCGTACCAGGCGCGCTTGTTGGGTGGCGCGTTTTCGATGGCCAGCAGCACCGCGCCGCCCCACTCGCCGCCCAGACCGATCCCCTGGCCGAAGCGGCAGAGCGCCAGCAGCAGCGGAGCCGCAAACCCGATCGTGCGATAGGTGGGCAGCGCTCCAATGGCCACCGTGGACACTCCCATCGAGAGCAGTGCGAGGACCAGTGTCCTCTTGCGCCCGATCCGATCGCCAAAGTGTCCGAAGAGAACGGAGCCGACCGGCCGCGCCAGGAAGGCAATGCCGAACGTCGCCAGGGAGGCGAGCATGGCCGAGCCTGGATCGGAGGCGGGAAAGAACAGCCTCGGAAAGACAAGCACCGCCGCGGTCGCGTAGATGTAGAAGTCGAAGAACTCGATCGTGGTCCCGATCAGGCTGGCAAACAACACCTGGCGCGGACGATTCAAAGCCCTGGGGCTGCTGAGGGTACTCATGACTTTAGAGTCTGAAGCGCTCTGCGCGGTGGGTCAAGCGATTACAGATCGTTCGCTGTGTACCCCGTATACCTTCCTTCGTTTGGTTCAAGATCCTTGCTTGGCGGAAAGATGAACCTTCATCGTTGAGCCTAGAACAGCCGGTGGCACTGTTGACCACTTTTCGGCTTTGACTCCGAGTGTTTTTGTGCGGCTAACCTATACGGAGAAGCATTGCATTGACGCCGCCCCATGCAGGGCTGCGAACGTCGTGTGCTTCACGAAGCGCTTTCCAAAAAAAATCAAGGTAAGCCTCTCGACTGCGTCGGCGTCAGATACCCGGTTCCGTATAGGCAGCCAATATCGGCCTCTTCTGCAGCGTTCCGTAACGAGCCAACATCGCACCGGCGATAAGAACAACGGCTGAAGTCAGAGCCCGAGATCCTATGGAAACGTGCAACAGCAGGTTGGCGGATGCTAAGGAAAGCCACGGAATCAGGTCAGCGAAAAGGCTGAGGAGAACAACGTTGCCCCGCCGCATGCCAAAGTCCCAGGCGGCATAGGAAAGGTACAGCAGAAAGCAATAGCCGACGAGGAGCAACAGGGGCCCGGGTCCAAGCCGCGCCCATGTTGACCTTCCAGGAAGCAAGGATATGGGAAGCGCCAGCCCGAGCGTCGCTTGAAACAGGGGAAGCACCATGGCGGCGCCGGTCGCGTCACCGTACCGGCGCGACAAGGCGGAGTACATGCCCCAGGAAATCGCGCCGATAAAGACGAGAAGATACGCCCAGCAGTCCGCTCTTCTCGAGAACAACTCGCGTGTGAAGCCGCCGGGTCCGACCAGTTCAGCAACCAGGCTCAGCAAGACCGCGGACGATCCCAGAAGAAAAGCCCACCATCGGGTCACCTTGACGACGGCGAGCAGCACGGAGCAGAGGATGATCGCGGTGGGCCACAGGTAATTGATCAGGATGACCAGCGGCATGTTGTTCTTCTGGACAAGAAAGATCGCGGCCGTCAGAAGGCCTTCATGGAGAACGAAAAACAGCCAGCGCGCGTAAAACGGGCGCTTGCGGAAGAGGCCGGCGGGCAGCGGGCGCCGTCGAAGCCAATAGCTGATGAGCCCGAAGGCAGCGATGACCGAATACGCGAAGCCCATGAAGGCCAGCAGACCGATCCGTTCTTCGACGAGCTTCACGATGGGCAGAGCGCTTCCCCAAATTACGACGGAGCAGGCGCCGGCCAACGTTGGATTCAGGGACACCTTCTTCGCCATGCGGCAGTTGTCCTATGAAGTCTTCGCCGGGCGGAAGCGGTTGGCCGTCGCGAACTCATCGCGCAGCTCCGGCGTGCGCAGGTTCTCGCGTACATGCGCCAGGCGCTGCTCCAGCTCCGACAAGGTCTCGGCGATCGGCGCGGTGTTGGTGAGCGCGATGTCACGCCACATGCTGTAGGGGCTGCGGCCCAACCGGGTGGTCTCGCGCAAGGCCCGGCCGCCGATGGCCTGCAAGGCGGCCAGTCCCTGCGGGTCGCCCGCGAATCGATCCTGGAGCAGCGCCGCAAGCGCGGTGGACAACATCTGCGGCAGGTGAGAAACCCAGGCGCAGACCTCATCATGGCGCTCGGGGTCGAGATCCAGAATCTGCGCGCCGATGCGGCCGACCAGATTTCGCCACTGCTCTTCAAGCCTGGAGGAGCTTGCGGTTACGGAAGCCGGAGATGCGGGAGGCGAAGAAAGAACGGGTCCATCGCCTGGCGTGATTTCGTTTCCTCGCAGCGGTGTAAACAGCCATGTCGCCGGCCGGAACAGGGCCGCCTCAGCAAGCGCCGCGCCGCCGGACTCTTTGCCGGCCATGGGATGGCCGGGCAGAAACCGGGCGCGCCCAGGCTGGTTGTAGAGCCTTTCCGCCAGCGCGGCGATCTCACGCTTGGTGCTCCCCACATCGGTGACCAGCTGATCCGGGCCCAGCACCGGTGCGAGGCGCTGCATCCAGTCCAGGATCGGCAGCACCGGTGTGGCCAGAATGTAGATGTCGGCAACGTCTTTTGCAAGCGCTGCCTCGCGGTCCGGCAAAGCTGTATCGAGCGCTCCCATCGCCAGGGCCTGGGCGAGTTCTCTCGGGTCAGCATCCCAGCCGGCGATCGTGCTTTCCTGCATGCTGTCCGGGGAACTGAGCGACAGGGACTTGAGCGCCAAACCGAGGGAGGCGCCGATAAGCCCGGTTCCGAGGATCAGCAGACGCATCAGAGCGATCTCTCCTGTGGCTGTGAATCGGAATCACCGAGTGGCCGCTGCACTTCAGAGCTCGCGCCGGTGCGTGAAGGTTCGCGCGTTCACACCACGATAATCCGCGGCGATGTGCCCCTGCCCCCGCAGCACATACTTGTACGTGGTCAGTCCCTCCAGGCCGACCGGACCGCGGGCATGAAACTTGCTTGTGCTGACGCCCACCTCGGCTCCGAGGCCATAGCGGAAGCCGTCTGCGAAACGCGTCGAGACATTGTGGAACACCCCGGCCGCATCGACTTCGCTGAGAAAGCGTTCGGCGGCCGCGGTATCTTCGGTCAGAATGCTTTCCGTGTGCGCCGAGCCATGCGCGTGTATGTGCTCGATGGCGGCATCGAGCGAGTCCACGACTCCCACAGAAAGCGCCAGAGCACCGTACTCGGTGTGCCAGTCGCACACGGCAGGCAGTTCGAGGCTTTCCGGGGTCCGCAGCGTCTCGCGTGTGGTTGCGTCGCCGTGGATTACGACGCCGCGCTCGCGCAGCCGGCCGGCAAGCCGGGGGAGAAACCGCGCGGCGAGGTCGCGATGCACCAGTACCGTCTCCACCGCATTGCAGGCGGCGGGATAGTCCACCTTGGCATCATCGATGACGCGCACCGCGAGCGCTTCATCGGCGCTGCGGTCGACGTAAATGTGACAGATCCCTTCGGCGTGGCCCAGGACCGGAATCCGTGTGTTCGCCTGCACGTACTCCACCAGCGCCTTGCCGCCGCGGGGGATGACCATGTCGATGAGATCGTGCATCTCGAGCAGCTCGTCCACGCGCTCTCGTCCGAGCGCCAGGGCGATCGCGTCGGCGGGCAGATTCTGCTGTGCGATCGTTTTCCGTAGCACGCGAACCAGCGCCTCGGCGGTTCGCTCCACCTCGCGGCCGGGCTTGAGGATCACCGCGTTGCCCGACTTCAGCGCCAGCGCAGCGATCTGCGTGACTGCATCCGGCCGCGCCTCGAAGATGACCGCGAGCACACCCAATGGGACGCTGACCTTCTGCAGGTGCAGGCCGCTGGGCGGGGACCTGGGTGCGGACCTGGGCTCGCTGAAGGGCGCCGGGTCCGAGTCGTCCAGCTCCATGGCATCCAGGATTCGCCCCAACGGGTCGGGCAGGGCCGCCACCGAGCGCACCTGCTCGATCATCTCGCGCAGCTTGACGGGAGTGAGTTGCAGGCGGCCCAGGGTTGCGGGCGCGAGTTGGTGTGGACCCTGCAGCGCTTCGGCTTGGCGCAGATCTTCGGCATTGGCCGAGAGCAGCTCCGCGGTGGCCGCCTCCAGGGTCCGCGCCATGGCCTCGAGCGCCGCGTTCCGGGCCGCCTCGGGCAACGGCGCCAGCGTTCGCGAAGCCCTCTTCGCGGCAGCGGCGACCGCACGGGTGCTGCCGGCCGTGAAAGCTTCGGGACTTGCGGCCTGCGGGCTCATCGCACGGTCTCCGGCGCTGCATTCTCTGCGGCCACCACAGCATGCTCTGCGGCCACAACAGCATGCTCTGCGGCCAGCGCGGCGGACGCCTGGAAGCGTGTTCCCAGCGCCTCGCCGGCGACAATACGCTCCAGTACCTGCGGTGTACGGCCATTGGCAATCAAGACCTGCTTGCCCGCATCCAGCACGATGCGGGCGCTCTCCAGCTTGGAGATCATGCCGCCGCGTCCGCGCCCGTTGCCCCCCTGCGCCAAGGCCAGGATTTCTTCATCCACAGTTTGAACCAGCGGAAGCACAACGGCTTCGGGGTGCGACGGATTGCGGTCGTGGAGGCCATCCACGTCCGAGAGAAGGACCAGCAGGTCCGCGTCGATGTGCTTCATCAGCAGGGCAGAGAGCTTGTCATTGTCGCCGAAGATCCGTGTGCGCGGCTGGCGCGGCGCGGACTCCAGCGGCCTGTCCAGCTCCATGATCGAGACCGTGTCGTTCTCGTTCACGATGGGGATGACGCCGAGAGTGAGCAGCGCCGTCAATGTGGCGCGCAGATTCCGGTGCCGCACAGGATCGCGGAAGTCATCCTCGGTCAGCAGCACCTGCGCGATCCGGCAGTCCATCCGATCGAAGGCCTCTTCATAGAGCGCCATCAGACGCGACTGTCCAATGGCGGCGCAGGCCTGGATCTGTTCGACCGCATTGGGCCGGGTCGTCAGGCCCAGCCGCTCCATGCCCAACCCGATGGCTCCGGAGCTGACCAGAAGAACCTCTATGCCCTGCAGCCGCAATGCGGCGATCTGCTCGACCAGGCCGCACAGTAGGCCCAGCGCGACCTTGCCGTCCGCGCGCATGATGACGTTGGTGCCGAGTTTGACGACGATGCGGCGCAAGCAAGCTCCCTGCGGTATGCGGTATGCGGTATGCGGTATGCGGTAAAGAGTGCGGACCTCAGACAATCAATTCAAGCTTAGGAGATCTGCCGCGCGGTTGATGCAGCAACCGGCTCCAGCATGCTTCTGCCGTGCTGCAACTTAGCTCTACGCATGCACCCGTGACACGGCCGGGGCGATGTGACGGTTGACCACCGGCGCAAGCTGGCGCAGTTTGGCAACCAGCTTATCCAGCTGTTCCGGGTACAGCGACTGCGCTCCGTCGGACATGGCCTTATCCGGATTCGGGTGCATCTCCATCAGCAGGCCGTCGGCACCCGCGGCCACGGCCGCCAGCGCCATCGGGGGAACCAGGTCGCGCTTGCCGACGCCGTGGGAGGGATCGCCCAGCACGGGAAGATGGGTCAGCTGCTTGAGCACCGGGATCGCGGAGATGTCCATGGTGTTGCGCGTGTAAGTCTCGAAGGTGCGGATGCCGCGCTCGCAGAGCATCAGCTCGTAGTTGCCGCCGG
>CAXUIM010000071.1:0-15274 GCA_964250885.1 uncultured Acidobacteriaceae bacterium
CCCGCTCTTCCGCGTGCCCGCTACTCGGCTGGGCGTTCCTCCGGCTCGACGGCGACGTGCTCCATCCAGACCACATCCACACCCTTCTCATCGGGCTCCTGGATGGCAAGGTGGACCATGGTGCGGTCCTTCGCTGCTCCGTGCCAGTGCAGCTCGCCCGGCTCAATCCACGCCGAGTCTCCGGCGCCGATCAGCTGTTTGGGTCCGCCGCGCAACTGAATCTCGCAGAGGCCGCTGAGTACATGCAGCGCCTGCCCTCGAGGATGCGTGTGCCAAGCAGTGCGGGCGCCGGGCTCGAAGGAGACCCGCGTGGCCTTCAGGGTACCCGTGGAGGCGGCAACGACATCGTCCAGCCAGACGATTCCTGAAAACCACGCCGCCGGCCCGCGCCGGGTGCCTCGCGACTCTTCGCGCAGAATTCTCATGGGCTCCAAGGTACCACCAGCCGTGTGCCTCGCGAACGCAGGCGATCGCCAGGCTGCGCAGAACTCTGCATTGGGTTCAATCGTTCCCGAAGCGGCTCGGCAGATGGCGCTCCAGATCAAGGCCGTCACGCAGCAAGCGGGCGAGCTCGATCCGGTCACCTGGGCGCGGCTCTTTTGACGAAAGCGGGCACATTGTTGGCTTCGCTGTACACCCGCAAGAGGAACGCTCTACCGCACCGAGGCGACCAGCGCCGAAAACGGAGGCAGCGTCAGCGAACTTGCGGTCCGTGTGCCGCGCAACGACTCAACCGAAGCGGCCAGAACCTGCAGCGACGTCGCGGAAATCTTCGCTGCCGAAAGATCCAGGTTCACGGTCCTCGATTCGCCGCTCATATTGATGACGACAACAACCGGCCGGCTGCCCGCGGGCGCCGTACGAACGTACGACAGCACCTCCGGGTTGTTGCGATCCAACATGACCAGGCTGCCGCTGTGCAGCGCGGGTTTGGATCGCCGCAGAGCAACGAGCTGCTTGTACCAGTTCAGCAAAGAGGCCGGCTCGGCGCTTTCGGTTTCGACGTTCACGGTCTTGTAGTCGGGTGCGACGGGAAGCCACGTATGGGGATTGGTTGAGAAGCCCGCCTGCGGTCCTGGCGTCCATTGCATCGGAGTGCGCTCGCCATCGCGGCCCTTCTCCCTGGGCCAACCGGTGATCCCGATCGGGTCCTTCACGTCTTCCTTGCGAGTGGGTGTGGTGGTGACCATGCCGATAGGGGCGCCGTAGTAGGTCATCGCGGTCGCGGGAGTGGTAAACAGCACCGCGGCGATCAGCTTGGCGATCTGAACGTTGTGAATTCCATCGCCGAAACGGTCGATCGATCGCGCATTGTCGTGGTTGTCGAACACCAGCAAAGGCTGAGAGCCATGAAGTTGGGTCACAGCCTCTTCGATGTATTGGCGGAAGGTCGATGCACTGAGCTTCGCGGGTTTACCCATGAGACTGAGACCGAATCCAACCAGGGTATCCATGGGCAACTGGAACTCATCGTGCGCCGCACCGCCGTACCACTTGTCGAGGTCCGCCGTGTTGAACACATACGTCTCGCCGATCAGGACACGATCCCCCGGATAGGAGTCGATCATCGCGCGAAGCCGGCGCAGCATATCGTGCACCTCCGGCAAGTCATACGTGTGCGCATGGTCCAGATTCGGGTCTCCCTGGGCATTCACTCCTCCTCTCTCCCCGTCGTTGCGCAGCTGCGGATCTTCATAGAGTGTGCCTATAGCGTCCAGACGGAACCCAGCGACACCGCGGTCCAACCAGAACCTCATCACGTTGAACATGGCGGTCTCCACCGCCGGGTTGCGCCAGTTGAGATCGGGCTGCTGCCGGTAGAAGAAGTGATAGTAAAACTGCTTTCGCGCCGGGACCCACTCCCACGCGGAGCCGCCAAAGCTTGACTCCCAGTTGTTGGGCGGGACCATACTGTCATGCTCGAATTTCTTCTGGTATGCCGTGACCCCAGGCCCGTTCACAGGGACGCCGGAGTTCCACACGTACCAGTCCGCTTTCGGATTGGTGCGCGAGCTTGCGGACTCAACGAACCACCTGTCCTGATCCGAGGTGTGGTTCAGCACCATGTCGAGCACGATTCGCATGTGGCGCTTGCCGGCTTCAGACTGGAGGCGATCGAAGTCGGCCAGCGTGCCATACATCGGGTCAACGGCTTCATAGTCCGAGATGTCGTAGCCGAAGTCGACCTGGGGTGATGGGTACATCGGCGTCAGCCAGATCGTATCCACGCCGAGCTTCTTCAGATAGTCGAGATGCTCCGTGATTCCATTGAGATCCCCGACACCGTCTCCGTTGGAGTCAGCAAAACTGCGCGGGTAGATCTCGTAGATCACCGCGTGCTTCCACCACACATCAGCGCCGGCGGGTTTGACAGAGCCTGTGGAGATTGCCGGCGCGGCCGGCATCGATTGGGCATGAAGTACCGCCGCCAGAAGAGCGACACACAGAGAACCGAAGCGCATCTTGAGTTCCTCGTTCAGATTTGTCACTCAGCAGGAGTGTTCCAAGCGTCTCTCCTGTTGCGGTACAGCGGATAGATCGTGCGAGTGCCCGCTCCTCGCGCGAGCCGGGCCCCTCGCTGCCTCAACTGTCAACGACCCAAAGATATACCCGCTGGTACGAAATATCAAAGAGACTTTTTGAGAAGTTACAACGCATACTTGGAAAGCATGCGCGCGAACGTCTTGAATGGACACCAGGCCAGAACCGACACAACCAAGGCGCGCCTTCTCTCGGCGGCCGAAGAGATCTTCGTACGGGAGGGGTTCGAAAGCGCGCAGCTGGAAGAGATTGCCAAAGCGGCCGGACGCACCAAAGGTTCAATCTATGCCCATTACAAGAGCAAGGACGATCTGTTCCTTGCTTTATATGAGCACCGGAGCCGACGCGAGATGAACCGGTTGGTGGAGATCCTGAAGGACTGCAAGAGCCGCGAAGAGGCGCTGCCCCGCTTCAAGAATTTCCTTCTTGGGTTCTCCGGCGACAAGTCGTGGCCGCTGCTGACGCTGGAGTTCAAACTGTATTCGGTTCGTCACCCGGAATCACGGGAACGCTGGATGCAATCCCATGACCTGATTCGATCGGTGGGGCGGGAACTCTTTCGGAAAAAGCTGTATGGGAGCTTGCCTGCGGCCGGCCGAAAGCAGATGGAGACCGCGATGACGGCCATCGATCCGATTCTGTCCGCCATGACCCTGGAGGCCTATTTCGAACCGAAGTTGCTGTCGGAAGAACGGCTGCGAGTCCTGCTCTCAGGGATCTTCGATGGCCTGCTTCGATCGGATCGGGGTTAGAGCCGGCCCGGCCCGGCAATCTACGCCGCAGTTGAACAAGTTTCGCCCGCGTGACCTGAGGCGAAGAAAGCACGAAGCTCCGCGGTACAATGGCTCATGCCCGGCCGGCAGACCGCACAATCCGAAGCAGCCGTGCCGCCCCTCCCCGGCGGCGCCGAGGCCCTGGCCTGGGCGCACCCCATTCTGCGGGAGTGGTTTCTCAACCGCTTCGGCTCGCCGACCGAGCCGCAGATCGCCGGCTGGCCCGCGATCCTGCGCGGCGAGCCCACGCTGATCTCCGCGCCTACTGGCTCCGGAAAGACGCTGGCGGCCTTTCTGGTCTGCATCGACAGTCTGCTGCGGGCGGCGCTGGCGGGCGATCTGCCGCCGCAGACGCAGGCGGTCTACGTCTCGCCGCTGAAGGCGCTCTCCAACGATGTGCAGAAGAACCTGGATGGGCCGCTCGAGGAGATTCAGCGGCTGGCGCTGCAGCGCGGCTACCTTTGTGGGCAGAACCAGTCGCGGATCCGCACCGGCGTGCGCACCGGCGACACGCTGGCCAAGGATCGCGCGGCCATGCTCAGACACCCGCCGCATATCCTGGTCACAACACCCGAGTCGCTTTACATTCTGCTGACCGCCGGGAAATCGCGGCAGAACCTTTGCCACGTGCGAACGGTGATCGTCGATGAGATTCACGCCATCGCCGACGACAAGCGCGGGGCGCACCTGGCGCTTTCACTGGAACGCCTGGAGGCGCTGGTATGCGGAGAAAACCGGCTGTCCCCGGCCCCAGGGAATCCCTGGAGTCGTGCAGCCCTGCCGCCGCCGCAGCGCATCGGTCTCTCCGCCACGCAGAACCCAATCGAGCTGGTGGCGGAGTTTCTGGTCGGCGCACGGCCGGAAGATTCAGACCTCCCGTGCGCAGGCGAAGCTCCCCACGAAAGCTCGCCCCGGCGCGAGGTACAACCCACGCCCCGGCAGCCGGCCACGGTCGTGCAGGTGGGCCAGCGGCGCACGCTGGACCTGGCCATCGAGGTGCCTTCGATGGAGCTGGGCTCGGTCACCAGCACGGCGATGTGGACCGAAATCTTCGAGAAATTGGCAGTGTTCGCTCAGCAGCATCGCTCCACCCTGGTCTTCGTCAACACCCGCCGCCTGGTGGAAAAGATCAGCTTCGAGTTGACCGAGCGGCTGGGCGGCGAGGCCGTGGCCGCACATCATGGATCGCTCTCGCGAACGCTGCGGCTGGATGCGGAGCAGCGCCTGAAGTCCGGCGAGATCAAGATCCTGATCGCAACCGCTTCGCTCGAGCTGGGCATCGATATCGGCAACGTCGACCTGGTCTGCCAGATCGCCACCACCCGAGCCGTTGCCGTGGCCATGCAGCGCGTGGGCCGCGCTGGCCATTGGCGCGGGGCGATTCCCAAAGGCCGCTTCTTCGCCACCACGCGCGACGACCTGCTCGAGCAGGCGGCGCTGCTGCGCAAGATGATGGCCGGCGAGCTCGACCTTCTGGAGATCCCCGACGCTCCCGCGGATGTGCTGATGCAGCAGATCGTGGCGGCCTGTGGTGCGGAGTCCTGGGACGAAACGGCGCTGTTCCATGTGCTGCGCCGCGCGTTTCCCTATCGCAATCTCGCGCGCGCGCAGTTCGATGAACTGCTGCATCTGCTGCACAATGGCATTGAGAGCACGCGCGGCCGGTATGGCGCGTATCTGCTGCGCGACCGAGTGCAGGGCCAGCTCCACGCCCGCCGCGGCGCCCGCATGGTGGCCATCGGCAACGGCGGCGCTATTCCCGACACCGCACTGTACGCGGTGATGCTGCAGCCGGAGAATGTGCAGATCGCCACGCTGGACGAGCACTTTGCCGTGGATTCCTCGCCCGGCGACGTGGTGCTGCTGGGCAACACCAGCTGGCGCATCCAACGTGTCGATCCGCAGGGCAAGGTGCTGGTGGAAGATGCCCACGGCGCGCCGCCCAGCCTTCCGTTCTGGGAGGGGGAAGCGCCGCAGCGCAGCGGCGTGCTCTGCGACGGGGTCAGCGACCTGCGCGCGGAGATCGATACGCGCACACGCAATGTAGCGCCGGGTTCCGTGCGTGCAAGCAATCCTGACGTGGCCGCGTGCCTGGTCTGGCTACGGCGCGAGTGCTTCCTGTGCGACTCGGCGGCCCTGCAGCTGATCGCCTATGTTGTGGCCGGCCGCGCTGTGCTGGGCGCCGTTCCCACCAAGACCACGATCATCGCGGAACGCTTCTTCGACGAAGGCGGTGGACAGCAACTCATCCTGCATGCGCCCTTCGGCGGCCGCATCAACAAGGCCTGGGGCCTGGCGCTGCGCAAGCGCTTCTGCCGCGGCTTCAACTTCGAGCTGCAGGCGGCGGCGACCGATAACGGCATCAACATCTCGCTGGCCGAGCAGCATAGCTTTCCGCTCAGCGATGTCTTCCGCTTCCTCACCGAGCACACCGCCAAAGACCTGCTGGAACAGGCGGCCATTCCTTCGCCTTTATTCAAGAACCGCTGGCGCTGGGCCGCCGGGCGCAGCCTGCAACTGCTGCGCATGCAGAAGGGCAAGCGCATCGCTCCTCAGATTCAGCGCACCCGGTCCGACGATCTGCTGGCCAACGTCTTTCCCCAGGCCGCGGCGTGCTTCGAAACCATCGTGGGCGACATCCAGATTCCCGATCATCCCCTGGTGCGTGAGGTGATGAAGGACACCCTGGGCGAGGCCATGGATCTGGACGGCCTGCTTGATGTGCTGCGCGGCATCGACAGCGGCGCGATCCGGTGCGTGGCGGTCGATACGCCGATCCCGTCGCAGTTCGCGCATGAGCTGATCAACGCGATGCCCTATGCCTATCTCGACGAAGCGGGCACGGAGGAGCGCCGGGCGCGGGCGGTCTCGACGCGGCGAGCGGGGCCGGATGCAGCGGCGGAGGGCGCCGGCAGGCTGGACCTGGCGGCGATTGCAACCGTACGCGCGCAGCTCTGGCCGGATCTCCGCGATGAGCACGAGCTGCATGATCTGCTACTCTCGCTGCTGGTGCTTCCCTGGGCTTTCGTCGAGTCGCACCCCAACCAGGGGCGCGCGGCGCAGGACTGGCCGCCGCTGTTGGAGCGCCTGCGAGCCAGCGGACGCGCGCACGTGGCGGACCTCGACGGGCGGCCGGCGTGGATCGCGACGGAACGCCTTGCGGAAGCCGCGCTGCTCTGGCCGGGAAACACGGCGCTGGCGGCCATAGATGTTGCTGCGCTGCCGGGGGCTGGAATCGCGCAGCCCGCATCCCTGCCGGGTCGCGATGCCGCGATCCTGCAGCTGACGCAGGGCTGGCTGCAGCTGCTCGGCCCGGCCACCGCGGCGCGGCTGGCCGCCATCACGCATCTGCATCCGCGCTCCGTGCACCAGGCGCTGCTGGCGATGGAGATGCAGGGCCTGGCGATGCGCGGCGTCTTCGAACGCGGCATGCCAACTCAGACCCCTGGCGCAACGATCGAAGCGGCCGGAAGCGCAACCGGCTTCGACACCGAATGGTGTGAGCGCCGCATTCTGCAGCGCATCCATCGCCTGACGATTGGCACACGCCGCAAGCAGGTCGAGCCGGTTGCGCCGGCAGTCTTCATGCGCTGGCTGCTCGACTGGCAGCACGTTGCGCCGGGCACGCAGCTCAGCGGTGAAGAGGGCGTGCTCGCAGCCATCGAGCAGATGGAGGGCTTTGAGGCTCCGGCGATTGAATGGGAGCGCACGCTGCTGCCGGCCCGCGTGGCGGACTACGATCCGCGCTGGCTGGATACGCTGTGCCTGGCGGGCGTCGTCGCCTGGGGCCGCCTCTCGCCGCATCCGGCGTGGCTGGGGTGCGAGGCCGCGGCGCCGCGACGTGTGATCCCCACCAGCGCGGCGCCCATCACGTTCTACCTGCGCGAGTCGGGGGATTGGCTGCAGGATGCGCTCGCCGCCAAGGGCGTGGAGGAAGCGGTGCTGGCCCAGGCGCTCTCCCCTGAAGCCCGGCAGGTTCGTTCGCTGCTGACGGAGCGGGGCGCGGCGTTCACGGCCGATCTGCAGCGGCTCACAGGTTTGAGCAAGCTGCAGACGGCGACCGCCCTGTGGGAGCTGGCCGCCGCCGGTCTGGCCGCCGCGGATGGCTTCGATCAACTGCGGGCGCTGATGGATCCCCGCCGCAAATCGGCGGCCGCGGTTCCCCTGCGCGAACCGGCGCCCACGCTAAGCCTGCGCAAGCGCGCGGCGGCGCGAACCACGGCGGGACGCTGGTCGTTACTCTCAGAGCCGCAGGCGCTGCTGCCGGAGACACAGGCGCTCAAACAGGACAGTGGCCCCTCCTCCGCTACAAGCCCACCGAGGTCGCTGGCGCACGCCAGCGAGGCTGAGTGCGCCCAGCTCATTCAGGCGGCGAAACGCCGCGAGGCCGCACTCGATGCGCATGCGCGCATCCTGCTCTGCCGCTACGGTGTGCTGTTTCGCGATTTGCTGGCCCGCGAGTCGAATGCGCCGCGCTGGAGTCAGCTGGCGCCGGTGCTGCGGCGGCTGGAGGCGCGCGGCGAGATTCGTGGCGGGCGCTTTGTGGGTGGCCCCTTTGGCGAGCAATACGCCCTGCCGGAGGCAGTCGAGAGTCTGCGCACCGCCCGGGGCAAAATGGATTCCCGCGGCGGCAGTTCCGAGACGATTGCCGTCGCGGCCTGCGATCCGCTCAACCTGGCCGGCATCGTCGTTCCGGGTGAGCGGGTCTCGGCCGTGCCGGGGCGCGAGGTTCGCTTTGTAGACGGGTGCGTGGCCGGCGATCCGGTCTCTACAGATGCGGTAGCCCCGCAACCGGCTGCTGCGCCCGCGCCTGCAAAGCCGGTTCGCACGCGCCGCATCGCGGACATTGTTCGCGCCGAGGCCATCTCGTCGCGGCCCGCGGCGGCGCGTCCTACCCCGGGTTTGTTCTCGTGAGCGAAGCCAAAGCCCCCGTAGATCAAGGGCGGGTCACTCAATTCGATGGGCCCGCCTCGGGGGAACTCTCGAAGACCTCCCCATCCAGAGAGAGCACCGTGGTCACGCCTGCCCCCGACGCTCCGGCCCCCGACGCACCGCCTGGACCGGAAGATTTCTACATGGAGAACGGCTTTGTCGTCTTCACCGCGGCCTACCACCTACGTCGCGGATACTGTTGCAACTCCGGCTGCCGGCACTGTCCTTATCAGGAACTTGGAGCCTAGGGCATTTCCCTGAGCCGTTGCCGGAACGTGACTGCGTGTCAGGCTCTCACTGAGCGCATTACCAATACTGCGAACCCGGAAGCAGCACGAGAGTTCAAGGATGCTGATTGACAAAACTCTGGAAGCGCTGCAAGACTGACATAGCTAGACTATGCCAGTCCCCGGAGACAGTTCCATGGTTGCGCTCATCCGCCGGAAGTCCAACGACGATCGCGACGAAATTCCACCTGGCACCCTCTACCTGCTCATCCTTAAAACGCTCGCGGTCAGTGGACGGCTGCACGGCTATGAGATTGCCGAGTCGATCCAAAATTGCTCCGACGAGGTGCTTCAGGTGGAGGAGGGCTCTCTCTACCCGGCGCTACAACGAATGCTGATCAAAGGTTGGGTTAGGGCGGAGTGGGGTGTGACAGCCGGCAATCGCCGCGCCCGCTATTACACGCTTACGTGCGATGGCGAGAAGCAACTCGGCATCGAGGTATCCCAGTTCCAGCGCGTCATGGGCGCCATCTCCCGCATCATCCAGACGGCGTGAGGAGAAGATATGAGCCTCGCGGGTGAATTCAGGCGGCGACTTGACATGCTGTTGCACCGCGGCCGGTTTCAACGCGAACTCGACGAAGAGATGCGTCTTCATCTCGAATTGCGCAGCCAGCAGCAGATTGCCTCAGGACTCACGCCGGAAGCGGCTCATCGTTTGGCGCAGCGGCGATTCGGCAATGTTACCCGCATCCAGGAGAAGAGCCACATGGCATGGGGCTGGGATTGGCTGGAAACACTTCTACAGGATGCCGGCTATGGACTGCGCTCTATGCTGCGCACGCCGGCAATCACGGTGGTTGCGCTGATCTCTCTGGCCCTCGGGATAGGCGCCAACACCGCTATCTTCAGCTTTCTTGACGCCATGATGCTGCGCTCGCTGCCGGTCAGGGATCCGCAGCAGCTGGTCAAACTCGGCGTCGAGGATTGGGGCGGCGCCACCGACGGTTTCGCGTGTACCGAGCTCTACTCGTACCCCTTTTACCGCCAGCTCCAGCGCAAGAACGCCGTCTTCTCCGACACCGCGGCCGTGCTCAGCATGATGAATGACGTTCACGGCTTCGTCGACAATCGCCAGGAGTCGCAGATGATCCATGTTCAGGCCGTTTCGGGCACATACTTTCAAACCCTCGGCGTGGGCGCGCTCATGGGTAGGATGCTCAACGACGCGGACGACTCGAGCGAAGGCGACCATCCGGTTGTGGTCATCAGCGACGGCTTCTGGAAGCGTACCTTCGCCGCTGATCCGTCGGTCCTCAACCATAAACTAAGGCTGGGCAACGTGGTTTACGACATTGTTGGCGTCGCGCCGGCGGAGTTCTTCGGCATCAAGATAGGCGAAGCCCCCGATGCCTGGGCGCCGTTATCCATGGCCGGCGTTATACCTCCCGGTTGGGGTGGCTACAAGGGAGACTTCTCCGAATCGCTTCACATCCTGGGCCGGCTGAAACCCGGGGTCACCATGAAGCAGGCCACCGCCAACGTCAATTTTCTGTTTCCGCGAATCCTGCGCGGCTTTCCCGATGCCAAGCTCACCCAGGATAATGTAGCCAGCCTGGCCCGCGCACACGTGGAACTGAAAAACCTGGCCAACGGCATCTCCGATCTGCGCCACGCTTACTCCGAGCCATTGATGGTTCTCATGGCCATTGTAGGGCTGGTGCTTCTCATCGCCTGCGCCAACATCGCCAACCTGCTGCTGGCCCGCTCGACGGCACGGTCGCGCGAACTGGCGGTGCGCCAGGCGCTCGGCGCGCGCCGGTCGCGTATCATACGCCAGCTTCTCACCGAAAGCCTGTTGTTAGCGCTGATCGGCGGAGGACTGGGCCTGGCTTTCGCCGTCGCTGCCGACCGCGTGCTGTTGAGCATGATCTCGCGGGGCTCCGATACCGTTCCGCTCGACGTCTCGCTCAACCTGCGGCTCCTCGCCTTCACTTTCGCAGTCACCGTTTGCACCGCGCTGTTGTTCGGAACTCTTCCGGCTCTGCGGGCCACGCGCCTGCAACTAGTGGAAAGCCTCAAGAGCGGCCGTGGCGCTTCCATTGCCGCCGGCCGGTCACCATTGGCGAAATTACTTGTTATGTCTCAGGTGGCCCTTTCGCTGGCATTAATGGCGGCCGCTAGTCTCTTCCTGCGCACGCTGGTCAACCTGAACCGTATCGACGCCGGCTTCAACAAGGAGAATGTGCTGCGCCTGGACCTCGACTCCGACGTTACCGGCTACAAGGGCGACGATCCCCGACTGAAGCTGCTCTTCAAGCAGATCGAGGACCGCGTCAACGCGCTTCCGGGAGTTCAAGCGGCCAGCTTTTCTTCCTTCGCGTTTATCGAGGGTAGCTGGAACACCACCATCCGCGTTCCCGGCATGTCCGTGAATCGCGACGCGAATGTGAACCACAACGTCATCGGCGATCGATACTTCACGACCATGCAGATTCCTATCCTGGCTGGCCGTGCCTTCGGCTCCCAGGACACCTCCACATCGCAGCGAGTGGCTATCATCAGCGAGCACATGGCGCGCGCCTTGTTCCCGTCCGGTTCCCCCATCGGACGCACCTACTTCATTGGTTCCGATGACAGCCTGGATACCCCTTTGGATGTACAGGTCATCGGCGTAGCCAGGGACGTAAAGCTCCATAATCTCGAGAGACCGGCCGGTTACATCGATTACCTTCCGTACGCGCAGCGGGGATGGGCCTTCGGCAACTTCGAGGTCCGTTACTCAGGAGATTTCAGTTCCATCTCCAAAGAGGTGCAGCAGGCCATTCACGCCGTCGATCGCAGATTGCCGATCACCGGCATCACGACGCTCGATGTGCAGGTGGCTCGCTCCTTCACAAACCAGGCCATCATCGCCGAGCTTTCCGCTTTCTTCGGCCTGGTGGCGGTGTTCCTCTCCTGCATCGGTCTCTATGGCCTGATGTCGTACCTTGTGGGCTGCCGCACCGGCGAAATCGGGATACGCATGGCGCTCGGCGCCAGCCGCTCTGCAATGGGCTGGCAGGTGCTACGCGAGATCGGGCTACTGGTTCTTGCGGGGATCGTCATCGGCCTGCCACTCACCGTGTCCGGAATCCGGCTGGTGCGCAACATGCTCTATGGCCTGAGCGCAACCGATCCGTTCAGTCTGTTGGCGGCGACGGCTCTTCTGCTGTTTGCGGGAATGGCCGCCGGGTACTTGCCGGCGCGCCGGGCTTCATCCATCGACCCGGTCATCGCGCTTCGTGACGAATAGAACAGCCTAAGTGCTTCAGCATTGATGGCTGGCTACGTCAAGTGAAGTGCTTCAAGGCTGGGCGTAATAGCCCTGCAAGGTGCGTGGGGTCAGACCGGGCTGGTCGACTTTCACATTCACCGAGTGATATTGATCCGGCTTCTCCGCATGGGCTGGATCGAAATGGATCTCGTAGTACGCCATCCCGTCGGCGTAACAGTCTTGCAACTCGCGCGCCAGATCGTTGCTCGAGGTGAGAACCAGGCCTCCACTCTGGGTGGCGACCACCTGCAACGACAGGTCGGCAGGCTCCACCTGGGTTGGTTGGCTTACACCCTTCACAAACTCCTGGAAGTAGAAGGTGCGGCCAGGACCTTCCGCGGCGCCTATGGGATTCACGTTGTAGAGAGTAACGTTGGCTCGCCGAAGCTCGGCTGACAGCTGTACCACTTCGGTGAAGATGCCGCGCTCCTGATTCGAGCTCAGCTGGATGGCGGGGCCCGAAAGCAGGGGCCAGCCCGGCGAAACCCAGACGATAAATTTACGGCCCGGAACCGACGCTTCCCGCACCGTCAACTGTTGCAGCATGTCGATGGACTTCTGCACGCGTTCCGTAGCCCCCCAGAAACCTGCCGAGCGATTAACGTCACGGAGACCGATGCTGGCATGGTCGAGCGAAGTGGCTTCGGCGTTTCCATCCCGGGAAAATCCCGGCTGAACCTGTGCACCGGTGTCCGTGAAGATGACCAGTGAGGTCGGAAAGGCGAGTTGGCCGTCATCGGCGCGCAGGAACTTCTCAATCTGCCCGCGCATGTAGGCGACGCCGGTGTACGGAACGTTCACCGCGTCGACGACCAGGACCACTTCGACCGGCGCCTGCTTGCCTGCAATAGCGCGAAACGAGGTGATCGGCACGGGCACATTGTTGTCGAGCAGCTTGAAATCCTGCTCGTTGAGGCCGGTAACCGGAGCCCCCTTCTTCGGCGTGACTACAACGTTGAGCGCAACGGTCCCTGGGTTTGCCGGTGCCGATGGCGCCGGGGCCACATTGCCCTGGCCGAACGCGGCCACGCCGCCGAACAGAAGGATAACGGCGGAATACAAGCCGGTAGCGCGATTGCGAATCATGGAATCCATCCTTGCTCCGTGCCCAGAGATGCAGGCTCCAGAGAACCAACCCGGAGAGTAGAGCGTCTCTCCATTGCTATACAGCGAATGAGCGTGCGATGGCCGCTTCCTTCGAGGGAAACGACTTGAGGGGAAACGCATGCGGGGCCCAAAACCCCTCCAGACCCGCAGGAGAACGAGGCTCCTGACGACCGCTGCTTCTCGGCTGCGGTCCGGACGAACACGGAGGACGCAAGCCGCTTTCTCAAAACGCATGGCGTCATCCATTGGATGTCGCCACGCTACTGAACCGTTGCGTGTGTTCCCTCAGCGAGTGGAAGCGACCGCTGGCGGCGCGGGTAATGCTACGCGCAACGCCATGCGGGGAAAGATGAAGCTGCCCCCGGCATCGTCGATGACATTCACCTGGCAGATGTAGAGGCCCGGCTTCAGTTTCGTGAGCGGCACATCGAACTGGAACGCAACGGCGTCGTGCTGCGGATCGTTGAGCGTATTGGCGGTCACCATTGGCGTCTCGTACACCTTGGTCCCGCCGCTCATGAATTCGATGCTGGTCAGCACATGCACCGGGCCGCCTTCCCGGCGTTCCAGCCCCGGCGCAGGCGCCGGCATGGCGGCGCCCCTGGGATGTGAGGGGTCATAGATTTCGTACAGGAAGTACAGGTGCTGGTCCTGGCGGAAGACATGGGCTACGTTCGGCACCCACTGCAGGCCATCCCGGACCAGAGGGTCGGGCGAGTCCTTCACAGCATCCGGCACACGCTGGCTGGCCAGCACGACGGAGCTCAACTTGATCGGCGATTTTTTAAGATCGGGAACGTGGATGTCCGTCTCGAAGCTTCCCATGTTTCCCGTCTGGTTTTCGCGCACGACAAACTTCAGGTGGTAGAGTCCGGGCGCCAGCCGGAAGCCGGTCGAATACTGAATGTTCTTGCGCTGCACCTGCTGCGACGGATCGACCGCCAGCTTTACGGTCTGGCGCACGTTGCCGACCGTGATGTTTTGCGCATCCTTGACCTGCCCCAGGATGTCGAGAGTCGCCTTGTCGCGGTCGCCTCCCTTGATGAAGGGAATCTGTGAGCCCGGCACGACCAGGCTGATGGGAATGTAGAAGGAGTTTTCGCTCTCGCGGAAGTACAGGGCCTGCAGATATACGGCGACATCGGTGGCCGGGAGATCGCTGCGCATCTGTTCGGTGAGCGCAACCTCGCGGTCCTCGCTCTTCTGGTGCTGAAAGTCAGCGGGCGCGTAGTACCCCGGCCGGTATTCCAGCTTCACATCGGGGCGATCCACCTTGATGGTCAGGTGGCGATAGGAACCGTCGCGCCTCTGGTTGGTGGAGTGGAAGCCGATGATGTAGTACGCCTCGGTGTCGTGCTGGACCTGCTGGAAGGCCGGCCCGAAGTCGTTGGAGTCGAAGAACGCCTTGCCGCCGGTATCGCTGCTGAGCGTGGCCAGGGTCTCCTGCGAGCTGAAGTTGGAGCTGAACTGCGCCGTCACCGCCGATCCGCTATAAGCCGAGTTGCCGCGAAGGCTTCCCTGGCTGGCATCGCCGCCCGGGGGCAGCGCCTGCAGACCGCGGGCATCCACGCTGTAGATCGCCATGTTGGCCCTGGCCGCCTCGTTGGTCGCCGCGCGCAGGCTGGCCTGGTTTTCGATGCCGTTGCGGGTGAGGCCGCCGGAGAAGTAGAGCAGGGACTTGCGCTGATCGACGCGCTCGAGAGACTTGGCAATCGCCTGGATAGCCAACAGCTCGCGATCGGTGTTCAGGTTGTTGTACTCCGTGTCATCGGCTGCAAAGGCGGTGGTGTCATCGCTGGTGCCATTGGTCGATCCGGTGGCGCCGCCGTTCGCGAAGCCGGTTTCGTCGCTGCCGTTGTATTGGGCCAGACCGTGCAGCAGCGCCGCCTTATCCGAGGTGAAGTCCTGGTCCATGTTCAATCCGGTGGACATGCTCACCAGGGCCACCAGATCGGCCGGCTGCATCTGCTGGTTCACGTATTTGTCCGCGGCATCGACGGCGCGATCGATGTCTTCGTCCTGCATCGAGCTCAGATCGAAGAAGATCACGATCAGACGATGGTCCTTGAGCTGCTCGGGACTGGCTGCGAAGTTGCGCTCGAGCAGGTCGGCGATGGAGGTCTTTCCCGCGACCGTAGTCTTCTCCGCCAGCACGGCGGCCTCGTCCACGTTTTGGTAGTCGAAGCTGACGATGTGCTGCGGCGTCTTGTTCTCGATGACGGTGAAGTCGCTCGCCTTAAGGCCCTTGACGATAGCTCCGGTCTTCCGGTCACGCACCACAACGTTGTTCAGCACGATGTTGGCATTCACCTGCATGGAGAAGCCGCCGGAGCCATTCTCCTGCGGGCCGGGCTGGCTCCCATTGGCTTGTCCCTGCA
>CAXUIM010000072.1:0-15179 GCA_964250885.1 uncultured Acidobacteriaceae bacterium
GCCCTCGAGGGCAACGTTCAAGATGGCTTTCTCGGGAACTAGCCACTTGTGGTCCGCGGCCCTGGGTACAGGAGCCCTGCTCTAGTCCCGTACCCGTTTCTTCACCTCTATGCTGAGGCGCTTGATCTTTTGATTCAGGGTGGAGAGCGGGATACGGAAAAACTCGGCGGCATCTGTCTGGTTCCAGTTGCAGCGCTCCAGCCGATCCGCGATGATGCGCCGCTCGATCTCCTCCAGCACGTCGAACAGCGAGGCGTCCGGCCGTTGCTCCAGCAGAGTGGTGGGATAGGTCTGACCGCGCAGCTGCGCCGGCAGAAGGCTTGGCGTCAACGTCGGTCCGTTGGAGAGCACAACGCCGCGCTCCATCGCATTCTCCAGTTCACGCACATTGCCCGGCCACTCATAATCCAGCATCAGGCGGAGCGCCTCGGGCGAGAGCTCGGGCGGGGGAAAGCCGTTCTCCTCGGCGTAGAAGCGGAGGTAATGATTGGCGAGTAGAGGGATGTCCTCTTTGCGATTGCGCAGCGGGGGCAGCTCAAGCGAGATGACGTTGAGCCGGTAGAAGAGGTCCTCCCGGAACCGGCCTTCCTTCACGGCCTGCTGCAGGTTGACGTTGGTGGCTGCGACGATGCGCACGTCCACCTGAATCTCCTGTGTGCCGCCCACATGCATGAAGCGGCGGTCCTGAAGGACGCGCAGGATCTTGGCCTGCATATCCATCTGCATGGTGCCGATCTCGTCCAGAAAGAGGGTGCCGCCATCGGCCACTTCGAAGAGCCCTTTTTTCGCGGCGACCGCGGAGGTGAACGCCCCGCGTTCATGGCCGAAGAGCGTGGATTCCAGCAGCTCCGAGGGCACGGCTCCCGTATTTACAGGCATGAATGTTTTATCCCGGCGCGGCGAGTGCGCATGGACCGCCTTTGCGATCAACTCCTTGCCCGTGCCGCTCTCTCCCTGAATGAGTACTGTCGACCGGCTGGGTGCGACCTGCGCCACCAGATCGAAGAGACGCAGCATCGGCTCGCTCTTGCCCACGATGTTCTCGAATGAGGAGCGCTGCTTCAGGGTTCGCTTGAGGTGTACGAGTTCCTGCTCGGCACGATTCCGTCCGATAGCGGAGCGGATGTCCGCCAGCAGCTTTTCATTGTCCCAGGGCTTCTGGATGAAGTTGACCGCGCCCGCCCGGATCGCATCCACTACGTTGCCGACCGTGCCGTAGGCGGTGATCAGGATTACGGGAAGATCCGGAACCAGCGTTTTGATGCGCGGCAGCAGATCGATGCCGCTCTCTCCGGGCAGAGCCAGATCCAGCAGCATCAGGTCGTATGAGTTGCGGGTCAGTTGATCCAGGCCGCTGTGGCCATCCTGCGCCAGATCCACGCGGAAGTTCTCCAACGTCAGCAGAGTCGACAGCGAATCACGGATGCCGGCCTCATCGTCGACGATCAGGATCCGTTCGCCGGTGGAAGCTGAACTCACATGGACCGCCTCTACTCTTTCCGTTACCGCGACTTCAGACATGTACTACCTTTCCCTGCGCGCCGGCGGTATCGACGCCTGAAAGCCCGCCTCCGGAAACGGGCGCCGGTGAGTCCGCCGCGGGCAGTTCCAGGCGAAAGATTGTCCCCTCTCCCAGCCGGCTGCTCACCTCGATGGTTCCGTTGTGCTCCTGGACAATGCCGTAGGTTACAGACAGTCCCAAGCCGGTTCCCTTGTGATGACCTTCGCCCGGATTGCTCTTAGTGGTGAAGAACGGGTCATAGATCTTGCGCAGCGTCTCCTTGGACATGCCGGTTCCGTTGTCTTCCACGCGCAGCTCGACGCCCTTGGGAGTGCTTGCCGTAACGATTCGTACCTGGCCTCGTTCCTGCCCCCCACGCCGCTCCTGCAAGGCGTCCCGCGAGTTCAGCGCCAGGTTTACCAGAACCTGCTGCAGCTTGCCGCGGTTGCCCGCCACCGGAGGGAGATTGCCGGCCAGATCCGTCACGACCTGCACGCTGGAGGAGCGCATCTGGTGTTCCAACAGAAGCACCGTATCCCGCACCATCGCATTGAGGTCGACCCGTCCGAAGTCTACCGTCCCCATGCGCGAGAAGTTCAGCAGACCGTTGACGATCTCTGACGCACGGAAGGTCTGCTGGGTAATCTTTTCCAGAACGGGCTGCAGCCGGGCATGGGTCGATTCGTCGGCGCGCAGTTGCTTGCCGAGCATCTGCGCGTAGCTGGAGATGACCGCAAGCGGCGTGTTGACCTCGTGAGCCACGCCGGCGGCCAGCAGGCCGATGGAGGACAGCTTCTCAGCCTGGGTCAGCTGCGTCTCCATGTTGATGCGATCGGTGATGTCATCCACGATCACGATGCGGCCCACGGCATGGAAATCCCGGTTGAGCAGCGGGGCCACCGTGATGTTGGCGGTCCGGGACTCGCCCGCGGGTGTTGGCAGGCGGAATTTGTACAGCGTGGAGACGCCATGCTCGCCGCGCAGCCGATCGAACTCCTGCAGAAATTCGGTAGGGAAGACGTCGCGCAGCGGCTTGCGTACGGCCTGGGCCCGCGGTGTGGCGTACATCACTTCCATCTGCGCATTCCAGCTTTCAATCCGATCCTCAAGGTCGACGGCGAAGACGCCAATGTTGATGGACTCGACGATGTTTTCATTGAAGTCGCGCAGCCGCTCGAACTCGAACATCTTTTGCTCCAGGCGGCGATACAGCTGAGCGTTCTGGATGGCGATTCCGATGTAGCCGGCCAGCGACTCCAGTAGTTCCATGTCCTCGCTGGAGAGAAAATCCCCTTCGCCGGTCCGGCCCAGGCCGAGAACGGCGAGCGTGCTGCGGCCGCTGCCCTCATGCCGCGCGGCGCGGCAGGGAACGTAATAATTCAGGTCGAGCGCGGCCGCGGTCTGGCGCTCAGACTCCGCCAGACGCAGTACCGCTTGCGGCGTTTCAAAGAAGAGATGGCTGCTGCTGTCGCGGCGATCGAAATCCAGGAACCCAAGATCGAGAGAATCGGCGCTCCCCAGGGCCTGCAGCGACAGCCCGTGCGAAGCGGCCAGAGAAAACCGGCTTCTGCGGCTCGGCAGCCGTACTCTTGCCGCCGTGGCCGCACCCGGTGCGGATACCCGGGAGGCGGCAGCCGGAGCGATGCCGTTCGGCGACTCGTTCATTGCCGTGCTGCTCGACGTCAGCCCGTAGGCCGCGGAGTCCTCTCCAGCCAGGAACACGGCTACCCGAGTCACCAGGAGCGTTTCGGGGAGACGTTCCACGATCGAGTCCACCAGGGCGCTCAGGTCCTTTTGCGCGTTCAACTCGCGCCCGAACTCTACCAGCGTCTCGCGGTAGTCGATGCTCTTCTGGTCGAAAAACCGGTCAACCCAGCCCTGGATGATGCGCTTGAGCGGATCGAAGGTCAAACCGGTTACGATGACCGCCGCGACCAGGCCCCAGGCGCCCAGACCCTTGAGCCGGGTATGCACCAGTTCCGCGGTGAGGGCAATGATGCCGAAGTAGACCCCGACCAGCGCCGCGGTGGCCAGCGTGTAGGTGACGCCGCGCTTGAAGATCAGATCCACGTCCATGAGCCGGTACCGGACGATCGCCCAACTGAAGGTCAGGGGAAGCAGGATCAGGGAAAGCACGGCAATCTTCGTCAGGGTGCTGGGGAAGTTGGCATCCAGCAGAAAAGGAACGACATACAGGGCAGTAAAGGGCAGCACCGTAAGCAGCGTGCCGCGCGACAGCCACTTCAGCTGCTGGCGCTGCAGCGGCTGCTGCTCGGAGATGTATTCCACCCAGAAGACCACCGCCGCCACCAGGTAGTACACGGCCATGGTGCCGTAGTCGAGCTGGTCGAGGCGGTGTTGCAGGCGTTCGGTCGGCGCCCAGTGAAACAGCGACAGATAGCGCAGAGCGACCAGCGCCGCGCCGGGAATGTAGAGCAGCGGATACAGAAAGCGCCGCCGCTGGCGCGCCCCCTCCGTGCCCGTGAAGCTGATGGCAAAGTGCAGAAACAAGGCCGGCTGCAAGGCGGTTGCGACCACGTTGGCCCAGAAGATCGTCTGGTCCAAGGCGTCGAGTACGCCCGTGTATTCGAACGCGTACAGGATGAACGAAACCAGGCAAAAGACGTAGAAGTGGGTCGACTTGGGCGCGGTCCAGCGGCGGAAGAGGATGTATAGTCCGATCGCCAGATACACCAGCGCAATCAGCCGCATGACCTGGTTGTCGGTGCGGTCGGCCGGCTCCAGGATGACGCCGATCTCCAGCGCCGCGGGCTGCCCGAAGTCGCTGGTCTTGCGCAGCAGGGAATAGGTTGCGCGCGACCACACGCCGCTGCGATCGATCTCCCGCTCCGCCGCGGCCACTTGCGGCGTTGCTACGCCATCGATGGCCGTGACGACGTCGCCGGCGCGGATGCCGGCGCGCTCCGCGGGCGTATCGTGCGGCACGATATAGGCGCGCAGACCACCCTTGGTCTCAATCCAGCGGGCGCCGTCCGTGGCCGGATCGTAGGTGCTCTCCTGCATCAGGTTGGCGATCGCAAGCCCGAAGGCAGCCAGAGTGAAGACCGCCAGGATCACAGCGAGAAGTCGAGTTTGATGACCGCTCTTCACGGGGAACTCGCAATGGAACTGCTTTGCATTAATTGCATTGCAAATGATCGGCCAAAGAGCGAAACCCTTCTTCTTCCCCGAAACGGCCTGAAAGCTGTCTTATCGCGACGTGCGCGCAGCTCGAAATGCACATTGCCATAGGCTTATACGCAATTCGGAAGACTCTGTTCCATGCCGGCCTTCAACTTGTGCTATGTCAGCTTCTTCCATTGTGAGGCATCCAGACTGATTCCGCACCCGCGCACAGCTTGACCCGGGGCGCGAATTTCCTGTCAGATGGGAAGATATGAGTTTATTTCGGCAAAGTGCCGACGCCCTGCGTGTACTCGAGAGAGATGCCGACCACCTTCTGCCGGTCTACGCGCGCTATCCGGTTGTAATGGACCACGGGCAAGGCGTCACCCTCTACGATACCTCTGGAAACAGTTACCTGGACCTGATGGGCGGTCTGGGCGTGAACGCCCTCGGCCATGCCCACCCGCGCATGGTCGCGGTCATGGTGGAACAGGCCACCAGGCTGGTGCATATTTCACCGCAGTACGCCAGCAGCTCTCCCGGTCAGCTCGCCGAGCGTCTGTGTGCGCTCTCCGGCATGAAAGGCGTGTTCTACTCCACGGGCGGTTCAGAGGCGGTCGAAGGCGCTCTGAAGCTGGCCCGCACCCACGCCCGCCAGAACTTCGCCCAACCGAAACACGGGATTGTCGCCCTGAAGAACTCCTACCATGGGCGTACCTACGGCTCGCTTTCGGTTACCGGGCAGGAGAAATACCGGCTGGACTTCGGTCCCGGCTTGCCGCACGTCACCTTCGTGGACCGCAACAACCTGGAACAGCTCCGGTCCGCGGTGACCGAGCAGACGGCCGCGGTACTCATGGAGCCGCTCCTGGGCGAAGGCGGCGTGCACGAGCTGGAGGCAGCCTTCCTGGCCGAGGCGCGACGTCTCGCCAACCGCCATCACGCGCTGCTGATCTTCGATGAGATCCAGTGCGGTCTGGGCCGCACCGGCGAATGGTTCGCCTATACGCACACGGGGGTCCAGCCGGATGCGCTGATTCTGGGCAAGCCGCTGGGTGGGGGCATCCCGCTGAGCGCCCTGCTGGTCAATGAACAGCTCTTCGACTCCTTTGGCGTCGCCAAGCACGGCAGTACCCTAGGCGGAAGCCCGCTGGCCTGCCGGCTGGGCCTGGAGTTCCTCCAGATCGTGGAGGATGAGGCCCTGCTGGAGCGGGTGACCGACACTGGAAGTTACCTTCTGGAAAACCTGCGCCAACTGGCCGCCGCCAGTCCCATTGCGGTCGAAGCGCGCGGTACGGGGCTATTGCTTGGGTTGGAGCTTCGTGAACCGGGTCGCCCTATCGCCGAGGCCGCCCTCGAACGAGGGCTGATGCTGAACGTCGTGCAAGGCAATGTCCTGCGCTTCCTGCCCGCCTTCCTGCTGGAGCGGACCCATGTGGATGTCGCGGTCGATCTGCTCCATAGCCTGCTCAAGACGGGAAAGACGGCGCAGACGCAAACCTTTCAGAATCAAAAGGTTGGCGCCGATACCCTGATTGCGGCTACGGTGTAACCGCTTTGAAGGAGTGTGCACTACGGAAGATCACCGTCGCCGGCGTTCGGCTCCGGTATTCGGACTGTCTGCCCTCGCCGGCAACGACGAAAGCTCCGCTGCTCCTGCTGCACGGCCTGCTTGCGACCGCGGAGAGCCTGGCCGATCTGACCCGCAATTTGCCTCGGGACCGAAGGATTGTGGTTCTGGACCTGCCCTCGGCCGAGCTGGAATCCGGGCCGAAAGCCTTGGACGTGCGCTCGGAGGCGTTGGCGGACGTGGTTCGTGACTTCGCGCGAGCGCTGAACCTGGAACGTGCGATTGTGATTGGCCATTCCTACGGCGGGACCCTGGCCTTACGACTGGCGGTGTCCCCCGGTAGTCAGATCGGCGGCCTGGTGCTTCTATGTCCGGCGCACCCGTTCGCCGGATACCGCCCGAACGTGGTTGCTTTTTATCTCAAACGCTGGGGACGATTTCTGGCCCTCAGCATTCCTGTGGCGCCGCAACAGCTGATTTTACGAGCTTTCAATCAGGCCGCCGGTCCTTCCAGTCCCATCACCCTGGCGCAACTGCAGCCGTATCTGCGCGTGCTGCGCAACCGCGACGTCTTGCGCCGCGTTTTGCAGATGTTGCACACCTGGGAAGAGGACATGAGCGGCCTGCGCCAGGCATTGCTTTCGACGCCGGTTTCCCAGCCCGCCCTGCTGCTGTGGGGCGATGCGGATACGGTGGTGCCGGTCTCCTCGGCGGCGGCTCTGGAAGACTGTCTCGCCAACAGCGAACGCGTTACCCTCCACGGACGCGGACATCTGCTTGCTGAAGAAGCTCCCGAAGAATGTGGCCGGTTGATTCGCGCCTGGCTGGAGCGAGTCCACAACGGCAGGAGTTCTACGCTTCCTCAAGCCGGCATCTCCAACTTCAAGTCATCCGACAGCCAGCCGCGGATCGTCGCGCCCAGCACTCCCAGCTTGGAGTTCGGCGACTGAGTGATTCCCGCGAAGAAGTGATCGGCGCCTTCTACCCAGACGACCCGTTTGGGCTCCGGCGCCGGGATGAGCGCCGATTCGAGCACGCCGCGGGGACTGAATTCATCGTGGTCGCCGCTGATGAAGAGCTTTGGAACGCCGCCGCAGCCTGCCAGGAACTGATAGCCGTAATCGCGCCCGGCGGCCCGCACCGGCAGCCCCAGCGCGACCAGGCCACGCACGCGAGGATCTCCGCAGCAGGCTCGCATCCCGACGTACGAGCCGAACGAGAAGCCCGCGAACACGAGCGGAAGCGCGAAGCGGGCAGAGGCCCAATCGAGCGCGGCCCGCAGATCGTCTTTCTCGCCGCGGCCCTGATCGTGGATTCCTTCGCTCAAACCCGTTCCCCGAAAGTTGAAGCGCAGTACCGGCAGACCAAAGCTTGAGAAGGCCTTGGCCGCGTGATACACCACTTTGTTGTGCATCGTGCCGCCGTGCAGCGGGTGCGGATGAGCCACGATCGCCGCGTACGTTGCGTACTCCCATCCGGTATTGAGCAGTGCCTCCAGCCGGCCTGCCGGGCCGCGCAGGTCTTCAATCGTCTTCACGTGCGACTGGAATTTCATGCTTTCACTCATATGCCGAGTCTAGCCGCGGATGCCAGGAATATGCGATGCGGCGTGATCGCGGATCTCGCCTGGGTGGTCGCTGCGATGGACCATGACAGGCAGGATTGCGTCGCCCGCGTGGCTCGCTGGCCAACCGCTTCCAGGGTAGACCTCGCGTATCCTGAAATTCGATGGCCCAACCCACCAGTCCATTAGCTCAACCCACGGCGATCGATCCCATCCGGCTCACGCGGCAGCTCGTGGACATCGATTCGACCACCTTCCACGAAGCCCCTGCCGGCGACTTTCTGGCCGCGTTTCTGGCGGAGCAGGACTATGCGGTGGATCGCCAGCCGGTGCCGCAGCCTGACGCCCCGAACACCCCCGGCGGTGGCCGCGGTCCGCGATTTAACGTGTATGCGGCCGCCCCCGGTATCACGCCGGATGTCGTGCTTTCCACCCACATGGATACCGTGCCGCCGTTCCTGGGCGCCAGCCGCGAGGATGATGGGTTCCTCTACGGCCGTGGCGCCTGCGACGCCAAGGGCATCATCGCGGCGCAGATTGCCGCGGCCCACCAGCTCCGCGCGAGCGGCGTCAAGGTAGGTCTCCTCTTCGTCGTCGGCGAGGAGCGTGACTCCGCCGGCGCCAAGGTCGCTAATGCCCATCCGCGCGGTTCACGTTTTCTCATCAATGGGGAGCCCACGGACAATCGCCTGGCCCTGGCTTCCAAGGGGTGCCTTCGGGTTGAGCTCTACGCCCATGGCCGGATGGCTCACTCGGCCTACCCGGAGCTCGGTGACTCGGCCATCGATAAGCTGCTGGCCGTGCTCCAGGATATACAGGCGTTGCGGCTGCCCGTGGTCGAAGGCATCGGCGATTCCACCCTGAACATCGGCCTGATCCAGGGCGGCCGTGCTCCCAACGTGATCGCCGATAAGGCCGAAGCCCACCTGCTCCTGCGTCTCGTCGGTCCCTCTGACGAGACCCGGGCGGCTATCCTTGCGGCCGTAGAGGGTCGCTGCGATGTGGAGTTCTCTCTGGAACTGCCCTTCGTGGAGATGCGGGCGCTCCCCGGCTTTGCGACCATGGTCGCCAAGTTCACGACCGATATCCCTTCGCTCACGGCCTGGGGAGAACCCTTCCTGCTGGGGCCGGGCAGCATCCACGTCGCTCATACTCCTGAGGAAAAGATCGCCAAGCGCGAGCTGGTCGAGTGCGTCGATCTCTATGTCCGTCTGGCGCAGGCTCTGCTCAACGGCGGCTGACGGGCCGCTGTTCTTGTCTGCGCCAGGATCCCAGGCTCCGGCGCACCCGCTCGAGAATCACAGGAAAATTTCGTATTCAGCTTAAGGAAATCCAAGTCACGAAAGGCAAGAAAATTCAAATCAAGAAAATCCCGGTTCAGGGAGAACGGGATATCGGCCGAACCGCGCTGTCGGGGGTTCGTCCCCGAAGACATTTGCCTCTTCTGTGGTTGTGCGTGGGCAGCCTGCTGGCGAGTCTCGCGATAGCCGCCTTCGTCGTTCTGTCCTTTCGTCAGGCGCCGTCCAGCAACACTCGGCTGGAGCGTTTCGATACTCTCCTGGTTCTGGGTGCGCCCGCCGCAGAGGACGGCAGCATCGGCATTGAGCAGAAGTGGCGTATGGACGAATCCATCCGCGAGTTCCGGCGGGGGCGCGCCGGCCGCATGATCGTGAGTGGGGGCGCCGTGTTCAACCGGTTTGTTGAAGCCCGCGCGATGGCAGACTACGCTGTGCGGGAGGGCATCCCTCCCCAGGACGTTCTAGAGGAGCCTGCGTCGCGGAACACGGTTGAAAATATTTTCAACAGCCAGACTCTAATGGACGACCACGGCTGGCGAAGCGTTGAGGTCGTCAGCAGCCCCGAACATCTGCCGCGCACTGCGCTGCTGTTGCAGTACACCCACCTTATGTGGCGAACCCACGCGGCTCCAACGCCGGGCCGGGGTGAGTCCGATATTGTGCGGCACACCATCGCCGAAGCCCTGGCTACGGCCGCGATCCGGATCTTCGGTCTGCGTAGCACCTCCACGCTGCACCGTATCAAGCTGCGGTTTGGGATTTAGGAGCTTGTTGAAAATTGGCTTTTGTGGCTTCGCTAGCTTCGCGAAACCCGCTTTGATTGCGGGTTTCGTACTTGCCTCTCGGACATCCGAGGTGCTTTTTCCAACAAGCTCCTAGAGCAAGATCAGGGTTGCTGTACCCAGGGCTTAAGGAGTTCAAGAGGCTTTTTCCATACCTGCTCCCGAGGGCATGGTCACGCTGTTACTGCTCAAGAGCCTTTCTCCTGCACGGTAAAGCGGAGTTCCGGGAACGCAGATGCGGCAACGGCTTCCACGTCCTTCTTTCTTGTAGCGCGCCGTGCCTGCAGCTCGCGGGAAGAAATCTTGTGGAATCCCCTCTCTGGTAAGGAGAGAACCGCGGAAGGAGGCAAGCGGGCCGGAAACACGGTTTCCGGTGCTGTACGGCGCTCGCTTAGATCGCTGGATGGAGGCGTCTTCCCAGCGTCAAAAAGCCCGGCCGATCTTCGCCCGCTGTTTGCTTACGAAGAAATTCGATGTTCGGCTTTCCGCGCACAATTAAGTTTCGCTTTTGAGCTCCGTTCTCCGTGAAACTCTGGGATTCTCAGCGTTATTCCGGCATTTGTGGCATGTCCACTTTCGCCGCTTCTTTGCCCAAAATGGAACGCTGCGGCAATCGTTCCCGCTTTGGAAAAGTGAGTTTGCTTTGTGTGTGAATTCTGTAGGTAATTTACTTCCACAGGGCACATGATCATGACACCAGCGAGGCCGGCTGAGGAGAGGGCAATAGACATTCTCCCGCAGTCTCAAGGTCGCAACTGTCGGTTCGAGGGGGGAAATGCAATGCGTGTCTTGGTTGCCGAGGACGATCGTGCACTGGGTATGTTTCTTCAGAAAGGGCTAATCTCCGAGGGCCACGAAGTGGAGTGGGTGGGCAATGGCACCGACGCCCTGCAGCATGCAACCTCCGACCGTCCTGACCTGATGGTGTTGGATTTGAGCCTTCCCGGACTGGATGGGACCGAGGTCCTGGAGGCAATGCGCGGCCAGTGCGATGGAACGGCAGTGCTGGTGCTGACCGGCCGCAGTCCCGTAGAGGAGCGAGTCCGCTGCCTGAACCTGGGGGCAGATGACTGCCTGCTCAAGCCCTTCAGCTTTCATGAGCTGTCCGCACGGTGCCGGGCCATTCTGCGGCGCAAGGAGCGTTTCACGGATCCGCTGCTCCGCTGCGCCGGCATCGAAATGAACCGGATGGACCGGAGCGTGCGCTACAACGGTTCGACCGTAGAGCTCACAACGAAGGAGTTTCTGCTGCTCGAGTTTCTGCTGCAGCGCAAGGGTTCTTGCGCCTCCCGGACGGACCTTATGGCCGCGGTCTGGCACAGTTCGCCGGAAGCGGGCGCAAACGTTGTGGATGTATATGTCAACTATCTGCGTAAGAAGCTGGGTGCGGCCCAGGCCGGCGAGTCGGCCAGTTCCGTGATCGAAACGGTCCGCGGATGTGGCTACCGTCTGCGCCCGGTGGAGACCTCTTTGCGCAGACCTCAGGAAGAGCGAAGCATGGCCACGGGACTTTAGGAGGTTGCGATGCCGGTAAGCCGACACGAAGCATTTGTGCGGGAGATGAGCGAGAAGCTGCACGATCTTTGCCAGCCACTGACGGCGCTGCAATGCCGTCTGGAGATGGCAAAGATGCAGGCGGATCCCACCCTTCTGCTGGAGACAGTGGAGGACAGCTTGATCGAAACGGCTCGCATGTTCGCAGCCATTGCCGAGATGCGCCAGCGCCTGTTCGACGAGAGCACCCAGCAAGAGAACCAAAGACCGGAAGAGGTGTAGAACATGCAAGCGACAGTGGTTGAGAGCTTCGGAGATGAGATGAAACCGGCCAGCGAAGCCACCGGCCTACGCAGGACGGTGGTGCTGGTGAGCGCCGATGTGGCGCTACGGCATAGGCTGCGCGTCAGCTTGAGCCGCATGCGCTGGCAGGTGCGCGAGGCGGGCGGGGGCGCGGAAGCGATGACCCACCTGGAAGAGCAGGCCCCGGAGGTGCTGTTGCTCGACCATTGGCTGCCTGACCTGGAGGTAACGGAGTTCGCGGATTTTGTGCGCCAGAACTATCCCGCGGTCGATCTGCTGCGCGCTGACGGCGATACGGTCGCCGGAGCCGATGCACATCTCGGCCATCATGAACTTCAGCACGCCTTGCGCGAGGCTATGGATTCAGGCGACGGGGAGGCAGCGTTGAACCATGGGGGTTGGGCGCCTGTATCAACGCTGCGTGCGCGGCCCAATGCCGTGCTCTTCGGCATCTCCCATGGCCTGCGGCCCAGCCCTCTGCCAAGAACACCGATGGCGCTGGAAGAGATGATCGGTGACAGTGACGCCATGATGGAGTTGGCCGGTTTGATTCGTATGGTGGCGCCGCGCTCGGCGACCGTGCTGATCGAAGGCGAGACCGGAACCGGGAAGGAAATTGTGGCCCGGGCGTTACACCGCTTGAGCCCACGCTCCGGCAAGCCGTTCGCGGTGCTGAACTGCGCAGCGATTCCCGAGGCGCTGCTGGAAGCCGAGCTGTTCGGCCACACTCGCGGGGCCTTCACCGGAGCGGTCCACTCCCGCACCGGCCGCATCGAGGCAGCTCACGGGGGAACATTGTTCCTCGATGAGATCGGCGAGATGCCTCTCGCGCTCCAGGCCAAAATGCTGCGGTTTCTTGAGTGCGGTGAACTGCAGCGGGTGGGCGAAAACGAGGTGATCCGGGTAGACGTGCGGGTGATCGCAGCCACCCACCAGCCGCTGGAAGAGCGGGCCGCTGCAGGCCACTTCCGCCTCGACCTGTATCACCGACTGGCCGTCTTTCCGATCGAGGTGCCGGCGCTGCGCGGCCGCAAGCAGGATATCGCGGCTCTGGCAGAACACTTTCTGGCCGGCATGAGCCGGACCGCTCCCCGCAAGCGGCTCTCAGACAGTGCACTCGAACGATTGCATGAGCATCACTGGCCGGGCAATGTGCGGGAGCTGGCGCATGTACTGGAACGTGCAGTGATCCTGGCGGGAGATTCGCCGGAGATCGGAGCCGAGCAGATCCGTCTGCGGCGCGCGACACGATCCTGAGATAGCTCTGATTTAGCAAAGTACCGATGACGTACGGCGGCCCTTCCGACAAGGGCATTTTTTGGGCCAGGCACCTTCGCTTTAACTTCGCTTAAGGATGGAATCAGGGCTTTGAAGACACACAGATAAGGCGCCAGATCCCGGTAACAGACGCTTCAACCAGCCCGAAAACAAACGGAACACAGCCAGACAGGCAGCAATTCCAACAGAGATCAGGAAACAGGAGAGAGAAATGACGATCAATCAGACAATGAGGAATCAGGCAAGCACCAACCGGGCGAACGAAATCGGCGGCTGGGCGGTTCTGGGACGGACAACGACGGCAGCCGAGCTTCCAAAGTACAACCCTGCGGGATTCGTAGCCGCCGGCGCCGCGGTCCCGGTGCAGGAAATCTTCTCCGAGCAGTCCTACCCGGCGGGGCCTCTGACGGAAGCAGAGCGGGAGCGTCTTCTCATCGAGCATCTGCCCACCGTGCGCTACGTTGCCCGCAAGCTCCACGAGAAGCTTCCCCAGCACGTTGAGATGGACGACCTGGTTTCGGCCGGCATGATTGGCCTGATCGACGCCTTCAGCAAGTTCGACCACACCAAGAAGGTTCAATTCAAGAGCTACGCACAGTTTCGTATCCGCGGTGCGATTCTTGACTCGCTGCGGGTACTGGACTGGAGCCCGCGCGATCTTCGCCGCAAGGGCCGCGCCGTGGAAGAGGCCATTCAGTCGCTGACTCGCCGTCTGGGCCGTACGCCGACCGAACAGGAGATTGCGGCGGACATGGAGATGGATCTGGTCGAGTATCAACAGTTGCTAGGCAACATCAAGGGCCTGGAGATTGGCAGTCTGAACGTGCAGCGCGGCGAGGACTCCGGTGATGAGGAACTGGCTTACGTGGCCGCACCCGCAGAGGCCGATCCGCTCTTTCTCTGCATGCAGGGAGAAATGCGCCAGCAGTTGATCGACGCCATCGATTGTCTTCCGGAGAAGGAGCGCATGGTGCTGACGCTGTACTACTACGAAGAGCTGACGATGAAGGAGATCGGCTTGACTCTGGGAGTGGTCGAGTCGCGCATCTCCCAGATCCACTCCTCGGCCTTGAAGCGCCTCCGCACCCAGCTGCGGGGGACCTCTCCGGCAACTCCGGCGAAGGGGGTCAAGGCAGCGAGGGCGTAAGCATTTCTCCTGCAGGTGTAGCGGGAAGTCTCGGGTTCCAGGGCCATTTTTCCTCAAAGAAGACGGGACTCACACGATCCATCCACTGTATGGCAGGAGAAACGCTCTTGGCGCGCAAAAAAAATTCCCAATCCTCTAAAGTTTTCCTAAGGTCTGCTCGATAAGGAGGTTCAGGAGCGATCTATGGAATCGATAAAGCGGAAATCGCAGGAGCGTGCACAGGTCCGGGTCGAAGCGGCTGAAGGTGCTGGCGTAGACCACGGAACTGCCGGTGCGGCAGGGACAATGCCATCCCGCTTCAGTCCCTCGACGGCGGGGGCTGGGCCGGATGCGACTGGGGCTGAAGCAACCGAGAACACAGCTAGCCAGACCAGCTCTGTTCAAGGCGTGCGGGCCGCGAAGACGGCGGATGGCGCCACCGCCGCGACGGGCGCTTCGCTTCCGGGTTTGGGCTCCGCAGCGCTGGCCCGCGCGATGGATCTCTCGGACGTGCGCCTTGAGGAAGTCGTACGGCTGCGTTTAGCCATTGCCAGCGGCCGCTACCGGGTCTCCGCTGCGGATCTGGCCGACAAGATGATTGCTTCGTTCCGTGGTGGCTCGGTGTTGCGTCAGTTCAGTTAAGTTTGTGGAGGTATATCGACTTGTACGCCCTTCATGGTGGATGAGCCTCCGTCCTACGCAGGGCAGAGCATCCGCAAGAGCATTTCTCCTGCAGGTGTTGAGGGGAGCTTTGGGTTCATGGCCGTTTCCGTTAGGGAACCGGCACTCGCAGAGACTATTGGCTACACAGCAACAGGAGAAATGCTTAAGCCGTGGTACGGCTGTCCTGAACCGGAACCCGTTGGCGCCGGCATTACCAGGCAGGAACCTGCACGACCCAACCTGCCGCAAGGTCAGTTTGGTGAAAGCTGGCCGAGTGCCGCTTCATCGGCAACAGATCACATTTCTGTCGACCCTTTTTTTGCAGGCGCGGGTGATCCAATTGAGGTGGGGGCGCAGAGTGGGATGACTCATGGCAAAGAGCGCTGACTACATGCTTTGACCCACATAAGAGTGAAGCTCTAGTGCTGAGTCATTAGTTCGTTAAACTAATAGTGACATCTGTCCGTCTACTAT
>CAXUIM010000073.1:0-8130 GCA_964250885.1 uncultured Acidobacteriaceae bacterium
CCTAAGAGCGAACTTCCTGTTGCTGTGAAGCGGATTAGCTCGTGCAGTGCCGGTTTTAGGGGAAACCGACCATGACAGCCTGACTCGCTCTACACCTACAGGAAACTTGCTCTAGGAGCTTGTTGAAAAAGCACCTCGTATGTCCGCGAGGCAAGTACGACAACCGAAATCAAAGCGGGTTTCGCGAAGCTGGCGAAGCCACAAAAGCCAATTTTCAACAAGCTCCTAGCGCCTTTTCTCCGGTCCGGAGCGCTCCGGACGCGATCGCCAACATCCCGAGAGAGAAGACGCCCTCACCAGAGCTTTCGATCGACGAACTCCCGCACATTCTTCCACACAAGCGATGCCAGGCTGCACCGCGCTATGGTGATCTTCGCTGTTCCCGTCATTCCGTCCAGCAGAGCGCCCTTGTTCGGTAACACCGCATCGGCGACGTAGTATCGCAACGCCTCTGCTTGTCCAATCTGCCGCACGGATTCCAATCCGTTGGGCAGAGGAGAGGCGTTGGGCTCGATGCTGTTGATCTTCGCTGCCAGCCTGGAGTACGTACCGTCCAGCAGCAAGGCCACTCTCTGGCCCGGGCTCACCGGACCGATCGCGTAACCCAGAATGTAGAGGCGCGCGCGCATCCGCCGCATGTCGGCGATCTCCGCGATGGGCGCGCCGGCCGGGAGATAGCTGCCGAGCAGGTTGCGCAGGCCCGGCGTCAGAACGGCGCCATCGAAGGGAGCCTGGGGAGCCTGCGCCGTCAGCTCGCGGCCGGTAGCCTCGGGCTCTTCTGTTCCGGCCGCACCCCCTGCCGCGGCTTCACCCCTTGGCGCGGCTTCACCCTTGGACTCCACAGGAGGGCTTGTCATGCGAAGCAAGGGATCCCCCGCATGGACCTGCTGGCCCTCTCGGACGAACACGGCGGTCACCTGGCCGGGAGCGAGGGTGCGCACCAGCTGCGTGCGGTCTGGCTGCAGAACAAAGCGCGCGGTCACAGTCTGGCGCCAGATCGGCAGGAGCAGGAGTACGATCAGCAACGCTCCCAGTCCGAAGCGTGAGGTGGGCGGGAAAAAGGTATGGATCCGCTCCTTCTTATCGAGGTACACGGTACGCAGAAAGTTCAGGAAAGTGCCGATGCGGGAGCGAAAGATGAGCAAACCCAGCAGCGTCGTTGGAACGAAGGCCCATACGGGCAGGAAGCGAACAAAGATGTTGTGCGAAAAGCCAAGAAACGCGAACAGAAGAGCGTAGCTATAGAAGCCGGATACGACCGCATACAGCAGATAGCCCAACCGGCGCCGCCGGGGCACATACTGCACCGGCACAGGGAGGCGAAACAGCCGGGAGCGCAGAAGCTCGGAGAGGAAGGCGGTCGACTTCTCCTTGATATCCGAGAAACCGACGATCTCGGCAAGTGCATAGTAGCCATCCAGCTTGACCAGTGGATTCAAATTGAGGATTACAACCGCGAAGCTGTTAAGAAGAATCAACTTGTACGCGATGTCGTGCACGTCGCTGCCGGAGGGCGTTCCCCACCAGACGAAGGTGGCGATCGTGCCAAGGATCAACTCGCTCCAGACACCGGCGACGATGATCGTGAAGCGCTGCCAGCGGCTTGCATAGACCCAGGCCTCGGTCACGTCCACGAAGAACGCCGGCAAAAAGTAAACCAGCTGAAAGCCCATGGAATGCACTTCACCGCCGTAGTGCCTGCAGGTCAGGCCGTGGGCCGATTCGTGCAGCAAGCCGACAACCAGGAACAGAAACCAGAACTCGGTGAGATCGGCGGCGGACTTGGTTCGGAAATCGAAGTACGCGAGACTGTCTTGCGTGATCCGGCCCCAGTTGGCGGCGATGATTGCGGCCATGAACGCGAATGCAAGCAGGGTCAGGCCGGTAAACCAGCGGGTATAGATCCATTTCAACCGGGGATGAATCCAGTCGAAGGTGCGGTTGGGATCCCATGCCGAAAACGTGATGTGAGAGACGTCGCCCCAGCGCGATTGCCGGGTGTGTTTGTGGTACGCACCGCCGTGCCATGTGTTCTGCCAGATGCCGGTATCTTCCAGCTTTGCGGTGAACTCGCGAAGATCCGGGATGGGGTACAGGACGCCATAACGTTGGGCATACAGTCGAGCGACCTCTTCATACGACCTCACCCCATTGAACAGCTCGATAAGCCGCCACTGTGGCATATCGAAGCGAAGGATCCTGTCCGAGCCGCGAACCATCGCGGCGACAATGGGCTCACCGTCTTCGATGTTCCTGCGAAAGACCAGGTCCGGATGGAGCTTCGGCAAACGCTCGCGAATGCGTCCCGTGGAATGCTCCGACAGCGTCTCGCGCAGGGATTCAGCCAGGTTCATGGGATCGTGCCTCTTCCATAACGGCTCCTTCGAGCATTTCGCCTTTGATGTGAACCGGACGAAGTGTGAGAATGCCTTTTTCCCTGGCGAAAAACGGCGTTGAAGTCGATGGCCTCGGTCTACACCTAAAAGGGAAGATGCTCTACCAACTGAACCAGCTCCACAGCCTGGACCATAACCAGAGGGCAGGCGTCCGAAGAAGAACATAGCTCAAGGGGCGGAGACTCACACGAATTTTGCCGAAGCCCTGCATGCCCGACCGAATCTGACCGCGAGGATTGGGAACGTTCACGCTCGCGAAGAACATGCGATCGTCGCCCACAAGCTGTGCGGCAGCGCCGATGCGGCTCACCCGGCCGTGGAGCACATCGAGCGGAAACGATTCCAACTTGATGCGCACGGGATCTCCTGTCCGGAGCAACAGGACATCGCGCTGCGGAACGGCGATCTGGACCGTCACCTCGGCAGCGCTGATGGGCGCGACCAGTGCCTCTCCCGAGACCCGCATGGGAATGGGGACCAGGAGCAGCAGAACAAACAGCGCCAGCGACATTGCAAGGAAGAGCCGCCGCCTCTTCTGGATCGCGAAGAGACGGCGCCGTTTTTCCATCATGGGCTCAATCAGCCCGATGAAGGGCACTTCTCGATAGAGAGTGGCGTTGCGCAGCGCCACCGTAACTTGTCCGGCAAGAACCTTGATGGCTTCGATGTGCAGGCTGGTGAGAAAGTCAGGGTCCGGACTCTCAAAAGAGAGCACACCCAACCGGCTCTCCTCATCCGCAAGCGGAAGGGCATAAAAGCCCCGGGAACCGGTCTGCTCAAAGTAGCGGAGAAATTTCGCGCGGGTCTCCGGCCGCGGATCGGAGATCTCTCCATCTCGCTGTGAGACCTGGACCTCTACATCGAGGGAGCCGGCCCATTGCAGAATGTCCTGCAGCGGAGCCATCTCCGGACTGGAACCGTCAACCTTTTCTTTTCCGGAGACAGCCTTGATCCGAAACGTTCCCCGTTCCGCCAGAGCAATGGCCGCACGTTCATAGGAGAAGATTCTTGCCGGCTGATCCACGACGGCCTTGAGGACCTGCTGACGGTCCAGGGTCGAGGTAATCTCCTGGCTGACCGCGACCAGCATTTGCAAGATCTCGATCTTGCGTTCCGCCTGCAACAGAGAAGAGTTGTGCAGGGCCTGCGCGGCGGAGCCCGCCACCTCCGCGAGCGTGAACAGATCTTCTTCTGAATACCCATTCCCGGAATCGCGGCGCATCACCTCCAGAACGCCCACAAGACTCTCTTCATGTATCAGCGGTGCGGCCATCGTCGACCAGGGCCGCTGCGAGTGCGCTGCTGTCTTTTCATCGGCAGGAACGGCTTCGCTTTCCTGCAGGCGGGGCTCGCCGTCTTCGCTGACACGCTCGACCAGGCTGTTCCCGCCTCCGATCCGCTCCCCAGGGCGTCGCTCCGCAGCGTCTCCGATCTGCCGCGCGAGAAGCAGATCGTTCCCGTCCACCAGCCAGACGTTTACGGCGCCGGCCTGCATCAACTCCTGAACTTTGTCGCAGATCACGGGAAGCAGCGCCTGCATCTCGAGCGTCGCGCTGAAGATCTTCTCAATGTCGTAGAGCTGTACCATCCGGCTGACCGCAGCCAGCCCAGCATTTCGCTCCGCTTCATAAAGGCGTCCTGCGACAAACGCCGCGCCGACGCCATCGGCAATTTGTTCAATCTCGTGCAGCGCTTCCGGCGAGGGCTCCTCCTGATACGAGAGGACCTCGATGCAGCCCAGCAGCTGCTGGCCGTGGAAGACAGGAAAGCAGGAGAGCGCGAGCAGCCGCTGCCGCACATCAAGATGCCGGTACTGGTGGCGGAGAAGGTCATCCCCACGGAAGTGGAGAGCCGTGCGCTGTTGCGCCGCCAGCCCCAGAATGCCCGCCTCAAGATCCACCGCGGCGCCTTCGCGGGCCACGTCGCCTTCCACCGCTTTCACGATCCAGGTTGCAGGCTCTTCACCCTCCACCACGTACACCACGACCGCGGAGGCCGGAACATGGTTCGCGATGGCGCGGGCGACCCTGCGGGCCTTGGGCGCGATCTCTAACTCACCCAGGAGCGCGGTGAAGAGATCGGGAATGAGGTGGGTCCGTTGCGGTGCGCTCAACTCCAACATTCCTTGGGTATTCGAGTGGTAGCTAATATACCATTGGGCCTCAGCGGCAGAGCTGTATCTCTGGTTGTCCCGCGCCAGGCCAGGTTTTCATTTCCAAAACAGCCAGGTTTTCATTTCCAAAAACAAATGGGGAACAAGTGAACGAGTTCGATCTCGCAACTCGAAAGCACGGTACGGTCGACGCAATTGTGTTCCGGGGACCCCTGGTGCTTGGGGCAGCCGTAAACCGCCTCGATGAGGTGGTCGAAAATCTGCTTGCCCATGGCAGCGTTCGATTTGTTGTCGATATGGCAGAAGTGAAGCGGCTCGATTCGAGTGGTATCGGGCTTCTGGTTCGCCTGCTGCGGATCTGTAAGCAGAAGGGTGGCTCGGTCAAGCTCATCCAACCCTCGCGGCCGGCGGAGTTGGCGCTGAAGATGTGCAACGTGTTGCCACTCTTCGAGGTCTATGCGGAGGAAGAACAAGCGCTCGCCTCTTTCTCTTGAGGCCCCGCTTCTCGCCAAGCCCAGGCAGGCGCCATGACAAGCTTCTAAACCTCGAAGTTCTCCCAAAGTTTCCGTGTGCGCTGCAGCAGATCGTTGAAGGCGGCGGTCCCGCGCAGCGACACCAGCAGGGGATCCCAGCGCGCAATCATGGGATAGTTCAGGAATCCGTTGTCCACGGCCTTCTGCAGCCAGACCATGGCGGTCTCCTGCCGGCCGAGCAGTGCATACGCTTCGGCGAGCGCCCAGGAGTAATGGGGGTCGCAGGCAGTGATCTCCTCAAAGCCGCTGGTGATCTCCGCTTCGGCAGCGCCCGCCTGGCCGCGGAGCGCGGCCGTGAGCACATTGCCCAGCTGGCAGAAGTAGTGCTCGCCGCAGCTGCGATTCAAGGCCTCGAACTGGGCAATGGCCTCCTCAGTCCGGCCGCTCAGCGCCAGCGCGTGTCCGCGAAACCAAAGCAGCATCGCATTACCGGGATCCAGGTGAAGGGCCTCGTCAAAGGAGGGCATCGCATCGGGAAACTCGCCCGCCATAAGGGAGAGAAGCCCGGGCACAAAGCGGTATACAGGTGTCAGCGGATCGATCTCGAGAATGCGGCGCGCCAGCGGCATCGCCGCATGCGCCTTGCCGCTCAGGGCGCACAAGGCGGAGTACCAGCTCAGGCTGTCGGAGTCGTTGGGATCCGCGGCCACCGAACGCTTCAGCAGCCGCACAGCCTCCTGGATGTTGCCCCTCTGCTGGCTGATCAGACCCCGCAGGCGCAACACAGGCGCTGAATCCGGATCCATTTGCGCCGCCTCGTCCGCGCACCGGCTGGCGCTGGCCAGGTACTTCGGATCGGAGCTGAGGCCCGCGTTCACGTACTGCCAGTACACCAGCCCCCGCGTGCACAGCAGCAGCGCGTTTTTGCCCACCACCCGCTCGCCCATGTCGAGATACTCCAACGCCAGGTCCAGGCCCTCGCGCGAGTACTTCAAGAGCTCGAGCTTGGCTTTCACGTGGAACTGGACGGCGCGAACATCGGGCAGGGGACGCACCTCAATCTTCTTGTCCTCTTCCGGGCTGAGGGTCACCTTCAGCGCAGCGACGATCTGGCGCGAGATTGTCTCCTGAATCTCGAAGACATCGTCGATGGTGCCGCGATACTTGTCGCCCCACACCAGCGAATCGCTGCGCCCGTCAATCAGCTGCACGGTGACGCGGATCGCCCTTCCGGCCGCTCCATGCGCCTTGTCGGGAGCCAGTCCCAGCCGCACCGTCCCGGGTAGAACGTAGCGCACCCCCAGCTCGGCGGCGATTTTGCGCGGCGAGTCCTTCGAGTCCCGCAGCCGCATGGACGATGTGCTGCAGATCGTCCGCAGCGAGCGCACGGCGGAGAGGTCGGTAATGATCTCGTCCGCCAGCCCATCGCAGAAATCGCGCGTCTCCTCATCCAGGTCCGGGCTGGTAAAGGGCAGCACGACCAGAGACTTGTCATTGGCCGGCGAGACCGGGGACAGGGCGGCCGGCGGCACAATCGACTGCGTGGTCCCAAAGAGGTGAGTTTCGGAGGCGGGACGCAGCGCCTGCAGAAAATCTCCGGCGCTTTGAAAGCGCCGCTGAATGTTTTTGTGCAGCGCCGTGTCGAGTACATCTTCCAGATGGGCCGGCAGATGGGGAGCATGCTCCCGCAGCCGCCGTGGCGACTGCTGCAGAATGGCCTCGAAGACTCCATACGTGCTCCCGGAGATAAACGGCAGCACGCCGCAAAGCATTTCATACAGGACCACGCCGCACGCCCACAGATCCGCCCGGTGATCGAGCTGCTGGCAAAGCACCTGTTCCGGAGACATGTAATTTACGGTGCCCACAACCGAGCCCGTCATGGTCAGGCCGTCGCTCCCCGCCATCTGCTTGGCGAGACCGAAGTCGACGATCTTCACCGCGCCCGTTTCCGTCATCATCAGGTTGGCCGGCTTCACGTCGCGATGGATGATGCCGCGCTGGTGCGCATGTTCCAGCCCCGACAGGATCTGCGCGGTGATGTCTACAGCCGACTCGGGAGGCAGGGGACCGCTGCTCAGCATTTCAGCCAGCGTCGTGCCCGGGTAGAAGGCCATGACGATGGCGATATCGTCTCCAGGCAGCTCCTCAACCTGATAGATACTGCAGATGTTGGGGTGGTCCATCTGCGAAGCGGATCGCGCCTCCTGGATCATTCGCGCGCGCTGGGCTGCATCGCTGTTCTGGGCCGGAGCCAGAGTCTTCAAGGCGACCAGACGCATCAGCCGCGTGTCCCTGGCCTTCCACACCACGCCCATGGCGCCGGCGCCCAGCCGTTCGAGGATCTCGTAATGCGCAATCCTCGAACCCTCAGCCGCGGACATTGGCCAGCTCCTGTAACTCAGCGGCGGCTGCCGGAGCGGCAAAGCCCTGGCTCTCCGCCTGCTCCTCGAGCAACTCCTCGAACAGAGCCGCGACGCCCTCGATGGCGGCGAACGCGCACAGGGCCACGGCTTGCGCCTGGCTTGGGGAGAGATCCATGCGGTCGAGAGTCGCGTTGAGCTCGGCCAGATGCGCGGGATCGTCTTCGGCGTGCGCTCTCAGGCAGCGGAAAGCGCTGGAGGGAAACCCGGTGCGAAGCTGGATCTCCTCTAACTGCTCCAGCAGCGGAGCGTAGCCTTCCATCAGGATGAGGTAGCCCAGAACCGCAACCGGATGCACATGCCTCATCCAGAAGTACTGCGCGCCGACCAGGCCGACCAGGGCCGCGCACGGCTGAGCGTCCAACACCTGCTGCTCCGCGAAACCCAGGCTGCGAATGTCGTCCAGCAGCCAAACGTCATGGCCTCGTTCCTCCTCCAGATGCCGCTCCAGATACGCGGCAAGCGGCAGCGCCACCGGATCGGCGCGCAGGCTCAAGGCCTGCTCCTGCGCCGCGGTCATCAGAGTCAGACCGCTGCGCATCAGGCAATGCGCCTGCACCAGAAACCGGGGCAACAAAGCAGCCAGGCCGGGATGCTTCCAGAAAGCATGGGTCGCCGCGAACAGCCGGCCCTCGGCCAGGTGAATCTTGGCCCACAGCACTTCGCTGTTCGTCGGAGGCGCCATCGCTTACTCCTGGTTCTTGCGATACGGATTCTTGCGATAC
>CAXUIM010000073.1:8230-15144 GCA_964250885.1 uncultured Acidobacteriaceae bacterium
GCTTCACGCACTACCGGGCCCGGATCAGAAGCGGCTGCGCGGCGAAGGGCAGACCCTCACCGCGGCGCGGGGCAAGAGGATTTCTTCTGAAGCATCTCTTCTCTGCAAATCGAGAGCGAAGGCTGGTGGCTGCAGGACGCGTTCTCTACGCTTTCAAGGGAACCGCCGCTCGTCAAATCTGTTCGGAGAATTTATCGAATGCACCGCTAAGCAGAAATGCGCTTTGGACCGATCGAATCAGACCCCAAAGTTGGGCCGCATGTGGTCCTTGCCTGCGGGCGCTTTACCCATCTTCTTGTGGAGCTTGATGAGAACATTGGCTTCCTCGTCGGTTATCTGATCGAGCTCTTTCTTGTCGCTCTCGGAAAATTGCTCTCCCGCGATGACCCCGGCCGATTGCAGCCGCTCGAAGACGCTGTTGTCGCTTGTCATGGATCCTCCTGGGGGGTCACGCCGCGCGCCGCACGCGCCCGCTCCAACTATCGTGCCGATTGTATAGTAAGGCTGCGCCTCAGAATGCTCCAAGGTGATCCGCCATGCCAGACACTTCCACCCGCTCGTTTGCCCTGCTCCTGACGCACGACGGGAAGGAGACCCGAATCGCCGCTCAGATGCCGTTCCGGATCGGACGGCTCCCGCAGATGAACCTGGTTTTGCCGTATCAATACATCTCGCGCCACCACGCGGATCTTCAGCTGGACTCTTCCGGCCAGAACCTGGAAATCGTCGCGATCTCCAAAGAGTGTTTCGTCAATGGCGAGCGCGTGAGCCGCCACACGCTCAACGCCAGCGATGAGGTCCGCTTCGGCTTCCTGGAGGGGCCTCTGCTCCGTCTGGCCGACGAGACGGCCACCGTTCCGTCGCTTCGCGCCACTCTCGATCAGCTGAAGCAGCCGTCCGGGGTCAGCGCCGACCTGGCCAAGCTCAGTTGGTTCGTGGAAGCCGCGCAGCGTCTCAATACCGTGGGTGCTGTCCAGGAGATCCTGGAGGCCCTGATCGATACCACACTGGACCTGACCCACTTCGAGCGCGGATACGTCTTCCTCAAGAGCGCCGCCGCCGATCTGCAGCTCACCGCCGGCCGCACCTCCAGCGGGGAAGCCGCGGGAGACGGCTCCAATCTCTCGCGCAGCGCCATCCAGCAGGCGATCGCGAGCGGCTCCGAATTCATTGTGACCGACACCCTTTCGGCCGAAGCGGCTCCCTCGCATAGCGTGATGATCCAGAGCATTCGCGCCATCGTCTGCATTCCTCTGCGCAAACGCTCGCCGGATGAACACTCCGCAGAATCGCAGGTACTGGGTGTGCTCTACCTGGACAGCCGGCACAGGGGTCAGCTCACCCGCCTGGATAACGATCTGTTGCGCACGATCGCGGCCGAAGCGAGCCTGCTTGTAGAAAATTCAGCTCTGGTGCAGGCCGAGATCGCCGCCCGCCGTTATCGCGAGGAACTCCTGATTGCGTCGGAGATCCAGCAGAGCCTGATGTCGGTCCGGATCCCGAAACTCTCCTTTGCGGAGGTCGAGGCCAACAGCATCCCGTGCACCGGGATCGGCGGAGACTTCTACGATGTGCTCTGCCACAAGGACGCGTTGTACATCGTGGTGGCCGACATCTCCGGTAAGGGGGTCTCTGCCGCGGTCCTAGGCTCAACGCTGCAAGGCCTCATCCACGGACAGATCCTCTCCAATCTATCCCTGCCGGAGATCGCCCTCTTCGCCAACCAATACATCTGCCATAAGAACATCCGCAAATATGCCACGCTGATTCTTCTGCGGCTCGAGCCGGATGGCGCCTGCGAGTACATCAACTGTGGTCACGTTCAACCCTTGCTGCATTCCGCGGAAACCGCCGCTTCCGGAGACAGCGTGGTCCCAGCCGTAAACTGCAATCTTCCTGTCGGGCTCATCCCGGAGGCGACGTACGCCTCGGAGACGCTCCACCTGACCCCGGGAGAGCGCCTCTTCGTCATCACCGATGGGGTCACCGAGGCGGAAGACTTGTCAGGGCGATGTTTCGGGGACGTCCACATACAGCGCCTGGTGGCCTCCGGAGCCACCCTCAGCCAGATCTTCGACGAGATTGCCGCCTTCATCGCGGGAGCTCCGCCCCAGGACGACTGCACCATGGTCGAAGTCCGCTATCGCCCCCACGGCGTGCCGCCCGACACCGCAGCGGAAGTTGCCGGGCAAACCGCCCCGGGCGCTTAGACCATTTTTCCTTTAGGTGTAAACCGAAGCCAACACTCTCAACGTCGTTTTCCCTAAGAAAACGGCACTCTCACACTTTTTCCGGTTCACAGTAAAAGGAAAAATGCTTTAGTATCGCGACCGCCAGCATTTCCCGGATAAGGGTCGAAGGCTTCAGCGGAGCCCTGAAAAAGCCTCCACAATCCGCCCTTATCGACGGCACCCGGAACGTGCTGGGACTGGCTGCCTTGAGATGTCTTGTAATTGAAGGCCGCGCATGCTGGCTGTCGCGGCGCTAGCGGTTGGGCTGGTTGCTGACGATCTCCTTGCCGCCTGAACGTGCCAGCACATACACCGGTCCGGGCAGGGGAGGAAGCTGGTTGGGCGCGTCGGTGACGGACTGCCACAGAAAGATGCGCTGCGGGCCGGCCCAACGGACGGCGAAGGTTGCGGGTGTTTCAAAGATCTTCGGACTGTCCGGGAAGAAGCTGCCATACCAGAGGTTGGAGCTGCGTCCTTCGAGAATGTGGATGTCTTGCTCCGCCGCGGCCGGGCCGGCGGGCGCCGCGGCGGTACCCGTGATGCCGGGCCGCTTCAGGTAGAAGCCCAGTGACGAACCGGACTCGTACTCGCCGTGGATAGCGACCATATCCTGGGGGCGAAGCCGCGGCGCGATGGCACGCGCCAACTGCGCCGAGCTGAGCACCGGGGCGAAGGTCTGAAGCGCCAGGTGCGCCGCCAGCAGGAAGACGAACGCAGCGGCCGCGAGCGCCAGGTTGGCCGCATGAACCTGGTGCCGGCGGCGCAGGAGCAGAGCGGCCAGCGGACCGAACACGAAGCTCAGCGCGGAGAGAATCAGAGGCAGACGGAAGAGCCCCAGAGCCTGCGCATCGAGGTCCAGGAAGTGACCCATGCTCAGCGCGTAGTCGGCCGGGTTCTGCTGCAGCAGGCTGGCCAGATCGGTGTGGGGCGCCGGAGATCGCGTGTGCAGCAGGGAGAAGACCGCGAAGCCGGCATAGATGCAGCCCAGCAGGAGCAGGACGCCGAGCACGCGCCGGGCCGCGCGAAGGTGAGCTTCGGCGCCCGTAGGGGAGGCCGGCCGGCCGGCAAGCCAGCCGGCCAGCAGGATGGCGCCCGCGGGCAGCGCCGGCAGAACGTAGTACTCCTGGCGCGTGGAGAACGCGAAGAAGAGCAGAACGAAGGCCGCCCAGAGGACGAGCAGAAGAAGAGCACGCTGCCGCTGCGGCAACTCGTGGCGGCGAAACTGGCTGCGCCATTCCGCCTCGCGCCAGGGCAGCGCCCAGCCGGCGGCCTTGAAGGCGAAGGCGGACCAGGGCATCATCCAGACCAGGCACAGCCCCCAGAAGAGCCAGAGCGGGGATGTGTCGTAATCATGCGGCACGCGCAAATTCAGATAGCGCAGCAGGTGCTCGTTCATGAAGTAGAACCAGAACCAGCCGTGCACGTTGCCGTCGCTGGGCAGCGGCGCCAGCCAGTGTCCCTGGACCAACCGGAACGGGGTGGGATGACCCTGGGTTGGATTGGCCAGCCCCGCCAGAATGTGCCAGGGCGCGGCGATCAGCAGGAAGGCTTCAAGTGAGGCCCAGGGATGAAGTTCACGCAGCCGGGCCACGGCGCCGTGAATGCCGCGTGTGAGCAGCAGATAGATCAGCACGATGCCGACCGGGAAGACGACACCGATCAGGCCCTTGGTGAGGACGTTCAGGGCGCAGGCGACGGCGAACCCGCCGCAGTAGAGCCGAAGCCGGTCCGTCGGATGGAAGCTGATCCAGCGGAGGCGCCCGTGATGCCGCCGCGCCACGTGTGAATGCGGCGCCGGCTGCGCTCCATGCAGCGGCGCCTGCTGCGCTCCATGCAACGTCGCCCAGCCGAGCGTCTCAGTGCGCCAGAAAAAGAGCATTGCCAGGGTGGTCCAGAGGCAGATCCCCACGTCAGGAATCGTGATGCGGGTGAAGATGAAGATTCCGAAGCTGGAAAGGGTGATCAGGGCGGCGTAGAGGCCGGCGCGCGGACCGGCGGTGTGGCGTAACTGGCCCTTCTCGATGCCGAAGATACGGCGGGCAAAAGTTTCAGCAGCCAGCGCGAGTCCCAGCACAGCCAACGCCAGCGGCAGGCGCGCGGCGGCGGCCAGAGCCGTGGGCGCGGTGACACCCAGCAGGCCGAGAAATTTCATGGACAGCGCCATCGACCAGTAGAGCAGGGGGGCTTTCTCCAGGTAGCGGATGCCATTGGCATAGAGCGTGACAAAGTCGTGCCGCAGCAGCATCTCGCGCGCGACCTCGACGTGGACCGAGTCGGCGTCGTCCAGCAGCGGCGGGACGAACAGCGTGAAACTGGCGTAGAAGGCGATCCAGAGCAGCAGGATCGTGGCCAGTGTGGAGCGCGGGCGCGGCGGAGCTTCCAGGGCCATGGCCTTCAGTGTAAGCGCCGCTCGCGTAAACTCATGCTCGGATGAACCGGATGAAGAGCAGAATGCGGCCCATAGGCGCGGTCAGGCCAGACCCGCTGGTGCAGCTGGGTGCGGCCGCGGCCGGGCCCCCGGCGGAGATGATCTTCGGCGACTGGTACCCGGCCGTGCGCGTGGAGGGTTTGCGGCCCGGCGCCACGGCGCTCACGACCCTGCTTGGCATCCCGATGCTGCTGGGACGCAAGCGGGACGGTGCGCTCTTCTGCCTGCGCGACTTGTGTCCGCATCGCGGAATTCCACTGTCCGCGGGCTGGTTCGATGGCGACACGGTGCAGTGCAAGTATCACGGCTGGCGCTTTGAGCCGTGCAGCGGGCGTTGTGAGGAGATCCCCTCGCTGACCTCGCACGACTCCCTGGAGCCAACCCGGATCTATGCCAACGCTTTTCCCGTGGAGCAGCGCGATGGCGTGGCCTGGGTCTACTGTGCCCCGCCGGGCGCGGGCCGGCTGCTCGATCCGGCCACACTGCCGCCGGTTCCGGAGCTCCCGAAGTTTGGGCCGAGGTTTCGCCTGGCCCATCTGCAGGCGGATCTGCCGTGCAATGTCGATCACGGAATTATCGGGCTGATGGATCCGGCCCATGGACCGTTTGTGCATCGTGCTTGGTGGTGGCGCGGCGCCGCCAGCATCCACGAGAAGACCAAGCGCTTCGAACCGATCGAAGACCGGGAGCATGCCGGCCGCAACGCGGGCTTCCGGATGAGCGCGCATGCGCCATCTTCCAACAGTGCGCCCTACAGGCTGCTGGGCAAGCCGGTCACCACCATAGACTTCGTGCTGCCCAACCGCCGCTACGAGACGATCCGGGCCGTAAATGCCAGGGGGCGGGAGCGCTGGTTCTGTTCTCTGACCACGGTCACGCCGGTGACGGCAAGCACGTGCCGGATCGACGTAATCGCCGCCTGGGATATCGCGTATCGCCTGCCCTTCGTGACTCCGATCGCACGCCATTTCGGAGCGCGCTTCGTGGCGCAGGACCAGCAGACGATGATCGAGCAGGCGCGGGGCCTACGCTCCAACCCCGGGCTGATGCTGATCGACGACGCGGACCAGCCGGCGAAGTGGTACTTCGCGCTGAAGCAGCGACGCCTCAAGGGCGAGGGCGAGCATCCCTTGCAGGGCCCGGTGGAACTCCACTGGAGGAGTTAGCGCGGCTGGAGGAGTTAGCGCGGCTGGAGGAGTTAGCGCGGCACTGGCGCGGGAGCCTTCTCCTGCGAAAAGACTCTACGTCCGGCGCAGAGCTTTCTCCAGCAGGTCCGAACCGCCGGTCAGCACGCGCCCGTGACCGGCAGCCAGGCGTTGAATGGGCGTGGCGTGGGGCAGGTCGAGCAGCCGGCGGATGCTGGCTACGGCGGTGGGCCGGTGCCAGGTCGCCAGTTTGGGCAGCGGGAAGTACCAGGGACCGAAGCCGGAGACATGGGGATGGCCGCCGACGGTGACCAGCGCATCGCCGGCGTACAACGTGCCGTCGCGCTCATCCAGGTAGCAGAAGTGCCCCGGGGTGTGTCCCGGCGTGGCGATACAACGCAGCGACCCGTAGAGCTCGCCATCGCTGAGGCGGTGTGTGGGCGGCGTGACCGCGCCGGGAAAGCCTCCCTTGACCTTGCATTGCGGCTCGGAGGGTTCCAGCGCGCGGTTCTGGTGCGGCTTTTTGGCCAGCAGGGGGGCCTCGCGTTCGCTGATGGCAAGGTCGACGGGGCTGCCAACCCCGCCGCCGATCCGTTTTGCCAGCTCGTCGACCGAGCCGGTGTGGTCGCTGTGCGCGTGGGTGAGGAGGATGCGGCGGACGTGCCCATGGCCCAGGTGTTCGGCGGCGGAGAGGATCGCGTCGCCGGATCCGGAGAGACCGGTGTCGATCAGCGTGAAGCCGTCCGTCTCCTGAACGAGGTAGCAGTTGATCAGGCCGTAGCGGGTGAGCTGGCGGCTGAAGGGCGAGATGGTGCGGGTCTTCACAGGAGAGCCTCCCGGGCTGGCTTGCGGTCGTGCGGGCCGTGGGAGGTCAGAGGGGAAGACCTCCATCCCACACAGCCGTGGGTTTTGGATGCATGCGCGCGGCTCGGGGTTCAAAGAGCTCCGATTGTCCGTGCACGGATCTAAGAGCTTTTTGAAAAAGCACCTCGGATATCCGCGAGGCAAGTACGAAACCCGCAATCAAAGCGGGCTTCGCGAAGCTAGCGAAGCCCCAAAAGCCAATTTTCAACAAGCTCCTAAAGCAATATCAGGGTTGCTGTCCCCCGG
>CAXUIM010000074.1:0-15126 GCA_964250885.1 uncultured Acidobacteriaceae bacterium
TTCACGCCGGAAGATCCACGGATTCACGCCGGAAGATCCACGGATTCACGCCGGATCAATCGCCGCCGAACCTGCCCTTTGAATGATCTCGCGATGGATTATCAATCCTTCCCCATGCATGTATCTGAATCCGGGAACCCCGTCTCATGACGCGAGTCGGCCACTTGCACGCGGTGTAGACTCGGCTCATGCAGCACTTGGAATCCTCTTCTGCCAGTGAGCCTGCGCCTGTACTGTGCCACTCCAGCCGCCGCATAAGAGGTGTTGGGTGGGCGCTCCTTATCATCGCCTGTGTGATGTTCATGGCGAGGGGGATTCGGGATGAGCACGAAGCGCTGGAGAGCAGAGACTTCAAGCCGATCTATGCGGGTGCGGCTTGCCTGATGGCAAACTGCAACCCCTACAACAACAACGCTCTCCAAGCAGAGTTTCTCAAACGCGGCGGATCGTTGGATGATCCAATGCCATTTCGCCCATATTATCTCGGCTATCCGCCCAGCGTCCTTTTCCTGATCACGCCTTTTGCCGCGCTACCGTGGCCTGTAGCCCACTATTTATGGCTTGCGGCAATCCTCGCTGTCTTTGTTCTTGGCTGCTTTGCGATCGGAGACTTGTGCATTGATTATTCCCCGATCGTGAGCGTCTGTGTGCTTTCGCTCATGGTGATCACCAGCCTGTTCCTGATCATGCTGGGGCAACCGACCACGCTTGTTATAGGGTTCTGCTGTATCGCGGTGTGGTGCTTCCTTCGGCAGCGGTTTGAGATCGCTGGTGTCGTTTGTCTCGCTCTGAGCCTAACTTTCAAGCCTCATATGGGAATCATCCTTCTGTACTTCTTCCTCGCAAACGCGAAGTACAGAAAAAGAGCGTGGCAGATACTGGGGGCTACCGTGCTGTTGTCTCTGCCCGGCATTCTCTGGGCGAGCGCTATGCCTGCAACCCACAACTGGTATCACGACATGAGCGTCAGCCTGAGTGGCATAGCCGCCCAGGGAAATCTCAGCGATCCCGGACCGACCAGTCCAGAACCTTACGCCATTGCAAGTCTGCAATCCGTGTTGAGTCTGGTCCGAAACGATCCGCGTTTCTACGACCCGGCAACGTGGCTGATCTGTCTTCCACTGTTCGCATTCTGGGCCTATCCCGCGATTGCCATGAAGAACGGTTTCCGTAAGGACTTCGTGTGCCTGGCAGCGCTCGCACCCTTGGCGATGCTTCCAGTTCGCCATCGTGTTTATGACACGCGACTACTTTTGCTGTGTTTTCCGGCCCTTGCTTTTTTACTCTGCCGGAAGGGCTTACTCGGAATCGCTGCGCTCGGTGTCTCCGTCCTGATGACCGTCATGACCTTCTCGCAGATTTGGAACGTGCACGGGATCTCTTCCTGTCTTTCCCGGGTCCGGCAGCACCCTACCTGGAGTACCCTCCCGCTGGCGCGGCCTGTTCCCGTTGCGTGTCTCCTCTGCGCGTTGTTTTACATCGCGTGTAGCTATCGGCTCCTGTTCGAGGAGCGCCGCGAGTTGGCGCCGGGCCCCTGGTATGAAGGCTAACGTGCTCGTCTCTCCAGGTCCTGAAGAGACACGAGGGAGCTCGCTGAGTGGCGAGTCATCTCGCCGTCTCTAACTACCGTTCGGTATGCGCGGAAGCTCATCTTCCTGAAGCAGCGCAAGCTCTTCAACGTCCGCGAGATCTCGCAGTCGTCCAACCTGCCGTTTGTTCTCGATGAGATCGGACTTCGAAATGAAGGCAACGCGCACGCCCTGTACGTCGGCCTCGACCCGGTTCCTCCAAACCTGATCGAAGGGCATCTGGCCAATCGACGAAAGTATGTCGATGTGGTCCTCGGGGGGGCCAAAGCGGAGGTTCTCTTCATCGTTCAAGAGGTCGTTCGGCTGAACGCCTTCCAGCGGCACACCCAGTGAGAGAAGCGCATTGTAAGCAGCCCGCGCGTTTTCTTCAGTCGGTCGGATGAAGAGGTCCAAGTCATTCGTGGCGCGGACGTACCCGTGCGCATTCACAGCGACACCCCCAACCACGGCGTAATCAACCTTGCAGGCGACGAACGCGGCTAACAGTGAAATCTGCTTTTCGTTCATTGAGGTCGACACCCCGCATCTTGTACAGGCGCTCGGTGAGCGTCGTGGCCGCGGCAAGCCGTTCGGCAACGGACTTGCGGCTCCAATAAAGGCGCTGTTCCGTGCGAGCCTGCTGGTGGCTCAGCTTCCTCGCGCCGGATTGCGGAGTCTCGTCTGTCATTCGATTGCATTGCCAGCCTAAAGCAGATTACCTACGCTGTCCCACTGGATAATCCTGTATCTGCAATCCGTGGCTGCTACGAGGTCCACCGGGTGCACCGAGAGGCAAGCCAAAGCTTAAACGGTGACCGGGAGCTTGTCTATGATCGCGGCCTGATTCACCAGCGGCCGCACCTGTGTTCCCATCAGCTCGATGCAGCGCAGCATATCCGCGTGGGGCAGCGGACCTCCGCTCATCATGAAGGAGATGCGCGACACGCCCCCCAGCGCATCGCTCACGTATCCCATCTTCCGAGCCACGGTCCGCGGGTCGCCCACGAAGAAGGCGCCGGTTTCGCCACGCTGCGCATCGAAGGCGGCACGGGTCGTCGGTCCCCAACCGCGCTCGCGCCCAATGCGGGCAAACGTGGTCGAGTACGCCGGCCAGAGCGTATCCGCGGCCTGCTGCGCTGTTTCGGCCACAAAGCCGATCGCATGCACCGCGACATCAAGTGTCTCCGGATCGTGACCGGCACGCCGGGCCGCCTCACGATAGAGGTCCACCAGAGGCCGGAAGCGATGCGGCTCGCCCCCAATGATGGCCACCGTGAGGGGCAGACCGAGCCTGCCCGCACGGACGAACGACTGCGGTGTACCGCCCACGCCCAGGCGAATTGGCAGCACCCCTTGCAGCGGCCGCGGCCACACGCCCTGACCGGTGAGGGAGGCGCGATGCTTGCCCTGCCAATGCACCCGCGTTTCGTCGCGCAGCTTCAACAGCAACTCCAGCTTCTCCGAAAACAGTTCGTCATAGTGGTTCAGATCGTAGCCGAACAGGGGGTACGACTCGACGAAGGAACCACGGCCCACGATGATCTCCACACGTCCCTCGGAGATAAGGTCAAGAGTGGCGAAGTCCTGGAAGACGCGCACCGGATCGTCCGAGCTGAGCACCGTCACCGCACTGCTGAGCCGTATGCGTTCGGTGCGCGCCGCGGCCGCGGCCAGCAGCACCGCCGGCGAGCTGGCGATGTACTCCTCGCGATGGTGCTCGCCGATGGCAAAGATGTCGAGCCCCACCTGCTCGGCCAGAACGACCTCCTCCAGCAGCTCGCGCACACGCTCCGCGCCCAGAACTCCCGGAGCCTTTCCAGAGCCCAGCTCCGTCTCCACAAAGCTATCGATTCCAATCTGCATGTGCTATTGGATGGCCGCAGATCGCAGCGCGATTCTCGGGTTGCTGTAGCGCGGATAGGCGTTTCTGCTGCCGGTTCAGAGGGCAGCTTCGAGTTTCACTCGCGGCTCGGGGCGGGCTGCGTGTTCCAATAGAGCCTGAAGGAAATCTGGAACCATGCCTCTGAACTGTGGAATTGTAGGGCTGCCGAACGTCGGCAAGTCCACCATCTTCAACGCGCTGACCGCCTCAAAGGCGCAGGCGGCAAACTATCCGTTCTGCACCATTGATCCCAACGTCGGCATTGTCTCGGTGCCCGATGAACGTCTTCAGAAAATTGCCGCCCTGATCCAACCCAAGTCGCTGGTTCCCACCACGATGGAATTCATCGACATCGCGGGCCTGGTGGCCGGCGCGAGCAAGGGGGAAGGACTCGGCAATCAGTTTCTCGGCCACATCCGCTCTACGGACGCCATCGCGCATGTAGTGCGCTGCTTCGACGATCCGGAGGTGGTGCACGTGGCCGGCGGCGTGAACCCGCTGCATGACATCGACGTGATCAACACCGAACTTCTGCTGGCCGATCTTGATACCGTGGAGAAGCGCAGCGCCCGGCTGGAGAAGCTGGCCAAGAACACCACGGACGCGAAGATCAAGAGCGAAGCAGCAGCGGTCGCCAAGCTGAAACAGGCGCTCGAGGCGGGCAGCCCGGCGCGCACGGTGGAGTTGAGTGAGGACGAGCTGGCCGCATCGCGCGACCTGCACCTGATCACGGCCAAGCCCATGCTCTATGTCGCCAACGTCGACGAAGCCGGTCTGGCTTCCGGGAACGCACACACGCAGGCGGTCGAGAGGCGCTCGGCCGAAGAGGGAGCGCAGGTGGTTCGCATCTGCGGCGCGCTGGAGAGCGAGATCGCCCTGCTGGAGCCGGGGGAACGCGCGGAGTTTCTCGCGGACCTGGGGCTGGAGGAGCCTGGCCTCGATCGCCTGATTCACTCGGCGTATCGCCTGCTGGACCTGATCACCTATTTCACGGCGGGCGTGCAGGAAGTGCGGGCCTGGACCATCAAACGCGGCACCAAGGCTCCTGGAGCCGCGGGTGTCATTCACTCGGACTTCGAGCGCGGCTTCATCAAGGCAGATTGCTATGCCTCCGCCGACCTGTTCCGCCTGAGCAGCGAGCAGGCTGTCAAAGAAGCGGGCCTGCTGCGCTCTGAAGGCAAGGAGTATGTGGTGAAGGACGGCGACATACTCTTCTTCAAATTCAACGTGTAGAGCTTTTCTACCGTTGCTGCATGCCGGAGAGCGCGTTCTCGCTCGTCCCACGGGAGACTTCGACCCACAGGAGACTCGACCCACAGGAGAAATGCTTGTGGGCCATGTGCCATCGGTCCGACACTTCGAAGAGAAGATGCTGGACGCTTACGATAGAAGACGATGAGTCCCTCGCAACCCACCCTCACGCTCGCTGACATTCTCGCTGCCCGCGAGCGCATCGGCAGCGCCGTCTATCGCACGCCCTGTACCCGCTCCGAGATGCTCTCGCGCGCCACCGGGCAGAGTGTCTTTCTGAAGCTTGAGAATCTGCAGATGACAGGCAGCTTCAAGGAGCGCGGCGCGCTCAACCGCATTGCCACGCTGACACCGGTGCAGGCCGCGCGCGGGGTTGTGGCGGCCAGTGCGGGCAATCATGCCCAGGGAGTGGCGTATCACGCCACCCGGCGAGGCATTCGCGCCGTCATCGTGATGCCGCTGACCACGCCCCTGGTCAAGGTCACGGCGACGCGCGGCTTCGGCGCTGAGGTGGTGCTGCACGGCGCCAACTACGATGAGGCCTGCGTGGAGGCGACGAGGCTCTGCGACAGCCAGGACATGACCTTCATTCATCCCTTCGACGATCCCCTGGTGATGGCCGGACAGGGCACCATCGGCCTGGAACTGCTGGAGCAGGTCGAAGGCCTGGAAGCGGTGGTCGTTCCGATCGGCGGCGGCGGCCTGATCGGCGGCATCGCCTGCGCCGTAAAAGAGGCCGGCCGGGAGACAGGGTCCAGCGTGCGTGTGATCGGCGTGCAGACATCGCGGCTGCCCTCCATGCAACAGGCCGTGCGCGAGCACCACCCCGTGACCCTGGAGCCGGCGACCACCATCGCCGATGGCATCGCGGTGCGGCGCGCGGGCGATGTGACCCTGCCGGTGGTGGAACGCTATGTGGATGAGATCGTCACCGTCGACGAGGATGAGATTGCCAGCGCGATCCTCACCCTGCTGGAGCGCGAGAAGACCCTGGCCGAGGGCGCCGGCGCCACCGCGCTGGCGGCTTTGCTGCAGCGGCGAACCGGGCTGCCCGAGGGCACGAAGACGGCCGTGCTGGTTTGTGGCGGCAACATCGATGTGACGCTGCTCAGCCGCATCATCGAACGCGGCCTGGTGCAGGATGGGCGCCTGATCCGGCTGCGCATTCACCTGCTGGACCGGCCAGGGGCGCTGACCGATCTGACCCGGCTGATCGCCAGCCATCGCGCCAATATCGTCGACACGCTCTACAACCGCGCGTACTACGGCGTGAACCTTGGCGATACCACCATCGACATCACCATGGAGACACGCGGACGCGACCAGGTGGCCGAGCTGCTGGCGGCGCTCACCGCCGAAGGCTACCGGCACAGCCGCGTGCTGTAGGACGGAGCCACAGAGCCTTTTTCCCGCAGATGTAGAAGGCAGCTTCGGATTCCGTGGGCGTACCCCGCCAGGTCGTCAGGAGCAACCCAGATATCGTTTCCCAGGGCTGTTAGAGAGGCGGCGTTTCGGGCCGGTGTGCGTCTGGATTCAGCCAACACGGTTCTGGGAGCGGTCCTTCCTTGCACCGCTTCGACCCAAAACCTGACGCTGGCCCGCTCATGGTTTAAAGCATTTCTCCTATTGCTCTGGCGATAGCAGGGAGTTCGGGAAAGGGGCTTGGGTGCCGCTTTTCATTGGCGAGAACGGCCTCTACTTCTGAGGCTTCGCTGTACAACCGCAGGCGAAATGCTGCACGGAAACGCCATCAATCTTAGGGAACCCTTGTTGATGCCCGTCAGGATCTTCTTGACAACACCGGAGAAGATCATGTACTTTCCTCCCGCTACCAAGAAGCACCGTTCACGGGCTGTTGAAGCACGTGAACGAGAAAAGGATTACTCCGCGCCCTCTGAATACCGGTGTGCGGATTCGCTTTTGGGAGTAGACGAGAAAGGAACCACACGGAGCGAAATGCCCTCAATGCTGGTGTACCCAACTAAAGGGCTCTCGCTTACCGCTCGGTCGCGCTCGACAGATCCGCTTGGTCGCGCTCGACAGATCATTGATTTGATTAGGAGGTCTTAGTGTTCAAAGCAATCGTTCGGCTACTTGCATGTTTCACAATCATGCTGATGGCGGCGTCGCAACTCCGAGCGCAGGAGAATGCGACGATTACCGGAACCGTCCAGGATTCCACTGGAGCCGTTGTTCCCCATGTGCAGATAACGCTCAAAAATCCCGCCACAAGTCAGGCCAGGACGGCTGTTTCGAATGATGCTGGATTGTATCTGTTCGCGAACGTCGGTGTTGGCCACTTCGACCTTAGCGCGACGGCCCAGGGCTTTCAGACGTACGACAAAAAAGACATCACGGTAAACGTTGGCCAGACCTTACAGGAGAACGTGCTCCTCACGGTCGGAAGCCAGGCTCAGGAGGTCACCGTCCAGGCCAACGCGTTGCAGGTCCAGACGGAGACGAACGAACTCAGCAACCTGATCAGTGGTCAACAGGTAACGCAACTGGCCACCGATGGCCGCAACGTTACGGCGCTCGCCGCCCTCGGTCTGGGCGTCTCCAACACCCTACCGGCCTTCGGCGGCGTCAACGCCTTGACATCAGCAAATGGCATCAGCTTCGACGGTACCCGCACCAGCCACAACATTTACCTGCTGGATGGCGGCGAATTGAACGATCGTGGTTGCGGCGGGTGCTTCAGCTCCCTGCCCTCCCTGGATGCTCTGTCTGAATTTCAGACCCTTGCCAGCAATTACGCACCGGAGTATGGCATCGGCTCCGGTGGCACCATCCTGATGGTCCTGAAGTCCGGCACCCACGACTTCCACGGGGAGTTATACGAGTTCAACCGCAACGAAGACTACGATGCCAACAACTACTTCACCAACCAGGCGGGCCAGAGGCGGCCCGAGTTCCGGCTCAACGAACCGGGCGGCAATATCGGTGGCCCACTGTGGATCCCACACGTATATAACGCGTCGCGGGACAGAACCTTCTTCTTCGTCAACGAGGAATGGCGCAGATTGATTCAGGGAAGCTCCCCAACCATCGTGAACACCATTGCGGCAGACAACTTTCCTGCACTTGGTGCACCACTGACCTATATGGTGCCTTCGAACGGAACCGCTCCCATCGTTCCGGTAACGAGCGACCCAGCCAAGCTGGCGATCTACGCAGCAGACGGGTTGACCCCTGGATCTCCGTTCCCTGGCAACACCATCCCGGCAAACCTGATCGACCAGAACTCGGTTCTGGAACTGAATGCCGGCACGTTTCCCAAACCCAACTACGGGACCAGCCAGTACATCTCATCCGTCCCGCAGCCCACCAACGTCCGCGAAGACGTAGTTCGCATCGATCACAAGATCAACGGCCGGCTCCAGTTGATGGGTCACTACTTGCATGACCAGGTATCCCAGACGTATTACCCACCACTATGGGGCGACAGTTCGTATCCAACCGTAGGCACGGCCATGCTCAATCCGTCCTGGTCGGCCACGGTCAAGCTGACGCAGGTCATCTCTCCCAATCTGCTCAACGTCACTGCGTTCCTCTACAGCGGCAATACGATTCATCTCAGCCCCGTGGGCGTGTACACGCGACCCGCTGGATGGACGGCTACAAGTTTCTTTCCCTCCACCGATAACGCCGAGCTTCGCCTGCCGGAGATCGATCTGGGCCAGCCCTACGGCACCGATTGGAGCTCCAGCTACTTTCCCTGGAAGAACTCCTACGAGGGCTACGAGACCCGGGACGACCTGTCCTACAACAAGGGCCGGCATCAATTCACTTTTGGCGCCAGCTGGCTGCACGACCCCAAGAACCAGCAACTGCAGGCAAACACCCAGGGAACCGCCTCCTTCACCAACGGCGGGTTCTCCCATGACTCTTATGTCAATTTCCTTCTCGGCGATACAGCCAGCTTTACGCAACTCAACTATCTGGCGGGCAAACACTGGGTCAATAACAATTACAGCGGCTACGCAAACGACAACTTTCACGTGCTTCCGCGACTCACTCTCAACCTCGGTCTCCGCTATGACGGCTTACCCCATGCCTTCGAGCGCTACAACCAGTTTGCCAACTTCTACGCCGCGGATTACAACCCGTCACTCCCGTATCCTTTGAATTCGGACGGCACCCTCAATCCCACTTCTCTGACGACCTACGATGGGACGCCTTTCTACCTCAACGGAATCCGGGAGGCCGGTGTCGGCGGGTTTCCGCGTGGAGTGGTCAAGAACGATTATGGAACGTTCCAACCACGAGTCGGCTTTGCCTATGATGTGGGCGGAGATGGCAAGACCGTCATCCGGTCCGGCTTCGGCCTGTTCTTCGAACGCGTTCAGGGCAACGATGTGTACAACGCCGCGCTGAACCCGCCCTTCGCCTATCAGCCCTCTGCCACAAACGTATATTTCTCCAATCCGAACACCAGCGCATTGACCGGAGCGACAACGTCTCAGACCTTCCCCTCTGACCTGACGAACCTGGCCTACACTTATCCGAATCCCGGCACCGCGATGTTCAGCCTGGGAGTTCAGCGTCAGGTCGCGCAATCCGTAGTGGCCGTCATCCAGTATGCCGGCTCAACCGGTTGGCACCAGAGTGACGATCGGTCGGTCAATACGTTGCCTTTGACCGATCCAGGGAATGCAGCAGACCCCTACGATTTGCGTGAGGGCGTCGCCAATAACACTCTGAATGCCAACCTGTATCGTCAGTACCCCGGCTATAGCACCATCACGCAAGAGGAGAACACGACAAACTTCAGCTACAACTCGCTTCAAGCCGGTCTGCGTATGGAAGCCCGGCATGGCCTGACGCTTCAATTGGCCTATACCTACTCGCATGAGATCGATGAAGTCAGCACGGATCTCACCGCAGTATCCGATCCGTTCAACAAAGCATACGACCGTGGGTCCGGCGCTTATGATCGGCGCCATGACTTCAACGCCAACTACATCTACAACATACCGGGTCCCGGATCCGGCGCGAACGGATTCGCACGTAATCTGTTGGGCGGGTGGTCTTTCTCCGGAATCACAGTGGCGGAAAGCGGAACGCCACAGCCGATCACCTATAACGGCCCCGACGTCCTGGGACTGGGAGGGGGCACGACGGACAGGCCAAACATTACGGGGAAAGTCACCTATCCCAAGCGGCAGCTGGCGTGGTTCAACACAAGTGTCTTCTCGAGCCCAATCGCTCCCTGGGCCGGAGGGCCTAACCAGGGCTTCGGCAACGCCGGAAAGGACGCCGTGGTGCTACCCGGACAATTCAACTTCAACATGTCCCTGTTCAAGTCAATCGTGTTTCACGAGGGAACCACACTCCAGCTGCGCTTCGAGACCTTCAACACGTTCAACCACACCCAATTCGACGCAATCGACGCCAACAGTACAGATCAGAACTTTGGCCAGATAACTTCTGCGTACGATCCGAGAACAATCCAACTGGGCGCGAAGTTCGCCTTCTAACCAGCCCTTGTAAGGGAAGGGGCGCAGCCATCCAGGCTGCGTCCCCTTGCGCGCTTCAGAAACTACTGCCGCTGAGCGGATCCCATCGGCGGAGGAAAAGACGATCTCGCGATGCCATGGCCCTCCGTGATCGTCACCAGCTGATTGCACTCGACGTTCGCAAATCGTTCGATCGAGCCGTTGGTCCAGTGAATCTCGAGATCGGCGCGATCGTTCGCTCCCAGCCCGAAATGAAGCCGGCGGTCATTAACCGAATAGAAGCTGGATTGCGCCATGACGGCCTGCGCCTGGACCCTGTTTCCATAACGGGCGACTACCCGCGATCCGATGGCGCTTCGGTTCGATTTCGTTCCCACCAAAAGAACCTTCAGCCAGTTCAGCTTGCTGGAGACATCATTTCTCAACAGAGACGGTGCTTCATTCAAGTTGATGATGACCATATCCACATCGCCGTCGTTGTCGAAGTCTCCGAAGGCGCACCCGCGACTGCAGTGCTTTGCTGCAATGCCTGGTCCCACATCCTCCAGCTCTTCAAACTTTCCTCCCCCGAGATTACGGAAGAGCAGCCGCGGTGTTTTCAGCGGATGGTCCGGAAACGGCGCTTCAACCTCGGGGTAGACGGAGCCAGTCACCACAGCCAAATCGGGCCAGCCATCGTTATCGAAATCGGCGAACCCCGTACCCCAGCAGATGTACCGTGTCTCCACGCCGAATCCAGCAGCAAGCGTCACATCTGTGAAGCCGGACTCCCCATCATTGCGGTAGAGGATGCTTGTATCGTCTGAGAAGTGGGTTTTGAATATATCCAGTCTTCCGTCCAGGTTATAGTCTCCGACCGCCACACCCATTCCGGCCTGCTCCGTACCGTCCGCGCTGAAGGCTGTGCCGACCTCAGCGCCCTCCTCGGTGAAGGTACCGTTGTGCAGGTTCCGAAAGAACAGGCTGGGCGTGGAATCGGAGGCCACATAGAGGTCCGTCCATCCATCCTCGTTGAAGTCAGCGGCAACGCTCGTCATGGAATAGGACCGCGGCGCCTTCCTGATTCCGCTTTCCTCGGAGACATCCCGGAACGTGCCATCGCCCAGGTTTTTATAAAGGTAATTCCGCGGCATCGGCAGACCGCGAGGACCGCAGTTGACGGGTACGCCTTTGTAGTTGCAATACGGGTTGGCCCCCGGCTTCGGAACTCGATCCAACTGTAGATCTACGTAATTGGCGACAAACAGATCCAGATGCCCGCTACGGTTGTAGTCGATGAAGGTGCATCCGGAACCATAGCGGGTGGACCCTTCAAAGTACAGCCCCGCCTCCCTGGTTACGTCAGTGAAGGTTCCGTTCCCGTTGTTCCGATACAAAACGTTCTGCCCGTAGTAGGTGATGAAGATATCTTCATACCCATCGTTGTTGTAATCCGCCACGGAAACGCTGCTTGCCCATCCGGTGCGGGTTAGACCAGCCGCTTCTGTCACATCGGTGAAGCTGCCGTCGCGGTTGTTCTTGTAAAGACGATTTGTGGAGCCCGGCACCGGGTCGGTGAGCCGCGTCCCGCACAGAACAAAGATATCCAGCCATCCATCATTGTCGTAGTCGAGAAAGGCTACGCCGCAGCCAACGGTCTCGAAGATGTAGTCTTTCTGCTTGACACCACCGTAGATGACGGGATGCGTGAGCCCCGCCTGAGCGGCAACATCGGTGAAACGGGAATGAAACGGGAGGCCGGAAGGCTTCGGCCGGGGCAGCGGCTTGAGATTACGAGACGATACCCCCTGCCCCAACGCAATCGTGGAAGCGGAGGACAGCCATAAGAAATCACGACGTGTGAGGAACGGCCTTCGCTCAGACATTGAATCGTCTCATACAGGCATTTGATACCAGATTATGCGAGCGCCCTGGCAGAGCGCCGCTTCACTGTCCTGGATTGCGCCCGGCCCAGCGCCGGTCCGGACACCTTCTCGATGAGGGAGTCCTCGGTCCTGGTGTGCCGCTCCCTGGTCTTCTGAAAACTCCACCCACAGCAGCTACTTCGGCAAAGGCGCCGAACCCAGCACCTTGAAATCGGTCTCCTGCTTCTGTTGTGTCTCCTCGGGCTGCGCTGAACCGACACTCAGGTGGTAGTTGCCTGGCAGGACAGCGCGGGCTCCCTTCTCGTCCACACTGGACAGCGAGCGAGCGCTCAGTGTCAGCGTCACGTCCCTGCTCTCGCCCGCCGGCAGGTGCACGCGCTCAAAGCCGGCCAGCGATCGCCTCGGCCCGTCCTTCTCGGGTGTGGTCACGAAGGCTTCGACAACCTCATCTCCCGCGGTAGCACCTGTGTTGTGCACGTTCACCGTGGCCGTAAGCGGCTCGCCTGCCTTGATGTCCTTCGCGGCCAGCCGGACCGGCCCATACGTGAAGCTGGTATAGCTGAGCCCATAGCCGAAGCCCCACAATGGCTTGCCGGTAAAGTAACGATAGGTGCGGTTCTTCATCGCGTAATCGGTGAAGGCGGGCAGGTCGGCTGTGTTCGCATAAAAGGTAATCGGGAGCCGCCCTCCCGGATTGGTGTCGCCGGAGAGCGTCTTTGCAATCGCTGTGCCGCCGTCCACGCCGGGATACCAGGCCTGGAGAATGGCGGCCGCGTGTGCCTTGGCCTCGCGCAGGGCCACAGCGCTGCCGCTCAGGTTGATCACAATCACAGGCTTGCCCGTTGCAGCCAGGGCGTTCAACAGATGCTCCTGCGGGGCCGGCAGATCGATACTGGTTCGATCTCCGCCGTCAAAACCCGGGATCTTCACCGGCATCTCCTCGCCCTCGAGGCGGGGCGACAATCCCGTGAAGGCCAGCACCACATCCGAGGCGTTGGCCGCCGCGACCGCTTCGGCTACCTGGGCGTCCGCCGGCGCTTCCCAGCTCAGCGTCACGCCTCCACCCGCTCGGTCGCCGCTGTGGCTATACTCCAGCGCAAAGGCATGCGGCTGGGTGTCGTTCAAGGTAAGCTCCAGCACCGCCGGTTTGGTGCCGGTCATCACAGGAGGCGCCGTGGAATTCGCACCGGTGCCGAGCTGGAAGTTTCCCATGTCCGGCTTGGTACCGTCCAGGCTGCCCTCTCCGAGCACTTTGCCATCCAGCGTCAACTTGTACATGTTCTTCGATGAATACGGAAACGATTCTCCGGGGGCCACCACCAGCTTGTAGGCGCCGGCAGCGGGGGCGCGGAATGTGCCGCTCCAACGCACGGAGTAATCGTAGGTCTGTATCTCGGGTACGGGCGCTGAATCACGCCAGTCGTACTGGATCTCGGGTTGAGTTTTCACCGCAACCGGCATGCCGGTCAGATCCGGCGTGGCAAAGTATTCAGTCTTCAAGCCGTGGCCGAAGACCGTCCGCGGCACCGGCACAGGGAAGTCTTCTGCCAGCGAGGCGCCCTGGGCATAGTGGATTGTGGCTCCCGCGAACTGCTTCGCGATGCCATCCAGAGGACTGACGGGATCGACGGGCTGGCCGTTGTAATTGCCCTCCAGCGAGGCCAGCAGGTCAGCTGTGGGTCCAATAACCGCAATCGACTTTGTGGAGCTCTTCAAGGGCAGGATCCCGCCGTTTTTCAGGAGAACCATCGACTCTTCCGCGGCCTTGAGCGCCACCTCGCGGTGCGCCTGCGAAGCCACCTCGGTGTACGGTATGTGATCGAGCGGCGACGATTTGTCAGAGTTGAACATTCCCAGCTCGAAGCGAGCAGTGTAGAGCCGCTCCGCCGAGCGGGTCAGGTAGTCCTCCGTGATCAGACCACGCCGCACCGACTCGGCCAGTGTGTTGAACCCTGGCGCCCAGATGCTGCAGGAGAGGTCCGTGCCCGCCTTGATGGACTGCACGGCTGCCTGGGGAATGTCCGGCGCATCATGATGACCGTGCGTCACATCGACAATGGCCGCGCAATCGGAAACCACAAAGCCCTTGAATCCCCACGCATCGCGCAGGTGATCTTCGAGCAGCATCGTGTTGTCGCAGGCGGCACGGTGGTCAATGGCGTTGTACGAACACATCACGGACTTGACCTTGCCCTCCACCACTGTCGTGCGAAAGGCGGGCATATAGGTTTCTTCGAGATCGCGCGCACTGACCACGGCGTCAAAGGTATGCCGCTGCGACTCTGGGCCCGAGTGCACCGCAAAATGTTTACTGGTGGCCACCGCCTTGGGATGGTCCGGATCGGGCCCCTGCACGCCCTCGATAAATGCCGTGCCCATGCGGCCGGTCAGATAGGGATCTTCCCCATAAGTCTCCTGGCCCCGTCCCCAGCGCGGATCGCGGAAGATGTTGATGTTCGGCGACCAGAAGGTGAGTCCATAGAAGATGCGGTGATTGTCCTCGCGCTGCGCCTGGTCGAACTTGGCCCGGCCTTCGGTGGAGATGATGTCGCCCATCTGCTGCACGACAGCCGGATCCCAGGTTGCGGCCATGCCGATGGCCTGCGGGAAAACCGTTGCATAGCCTGAGTTGGCCACCCCATGCAACGCCTCGCTCCATGTCTGGTAGCTCGGGATGCCCAGCCGTGGGATGGCGACCGCCCAGTCCTCCAGCTGCGACGCTTTCTCATCGACGGTCATACGGCCAACGAGATCTTTCGCGCGTTGCGCAGCCGGCAGATTGGGATCGAGATAAGCAGGGCCGCCCGTGGCCGATTGAGTTTGTGCATTCAGCAGACTGGACAAAAGGCACACGCAGGCAGACAAGAGCAATTTCATTGCGGGGAACTCCAGTAACGATCGGTCAGTCCCCTATAAGACCCTTAAACACCCATGACTTGCAAGAGCGGGAAACCCATTTCTCACCTCCTCTTCTTTTGTCAGGCCGGGCTTGTGCGTTGGGAGCGTCTCTCCTGCTGCTGTGCCAGCAACAGGAGAAATGCTCTACATGTGATGTTTCAACAGGTTGTCCATTCGATCTGACTGCGAGAAGCTGGTTGTGC
>CAXUIM010000075.1:0-3422 GCA_964250885.1 uncultured Acidobacteriaceae bacterium
TCGACATCCTGCGCCGCCGCATGGATGCCAGCGTGCTGCTCATCAAGGTGCTGGGGGGCGGCTGGGATCGAACGCAACTGCCGCCGCAATAGAGCGCCGCCGCCAGATGGGGAGCACGCTCCGGTGGGCGGCGAACCGCCGGTCGTGCTACTCTCTCGGGCAGTGGCCGTTGAGCTCACCCGCCGGCGCTTCGCTGTTACGGCGGCCGCCGCGCTCGCCGTGCCTCATCTGCGCGCCCAGTCGGCCCTGACCAGCGTCGCCGCCATGGAGCGGCCGAGGGTGCTGGCCGAGGCCGCGGCGGCCCTTACGGCGCCCACGCCGACGCTGCTCGATCTTTCGGCAACGGTGGCCTGCCTCACCGCCGCGTACCTGCTGACCCAGGATGAGCGCTACGCCAGCCGCGCCGGCCAGCACCTGGCTACCTGGCTGGTGGCCCCGGCGACGCGCCTCTCGCCGCAGCCCGAGCAGAGCGTCGTGGCGCTGGTTCCCCTGGCTGAGGTCGCGCGCGCCACCAGCTTCCTGGTGGACTCGACGGCGCTGCCGGCAGAAGGCTTCGCCGCGGTCAACGCCTGGCTGGCGGATCTGCTCACCTGGATGAACACAGCCCGCGAGCCGCTGATTGAGCGCGACAAAAAGGACCATCGCGCCTCCGCCTGGCTCCTGCTGGCCGCCGCCATCGCCCGCTCGCAGCGCGACGAGAAGGCGCTCGACGCCTGCTCGCACCTTCTTCACAAACCCACGCTGCGAAACCAGATCCGGGCCGACGGCAGCTTCCTGGAGGAGATTGCGACGGCCAACCCGTACCGCAATACGCTGTTCAACTTCGATCTGCTGGCCGGCGTCTGTCAACTGTTGTCCTCAGCCTTTGACGATCTGTGGGACTACGAGCTCGTCGATGGCCCAGGCATGCGCTCGGTGGCGGCGTTTCTCTATCCCTTGATCCAGGATCGCGGCCGCTGGCCTTACGTTTCCGATGCCGAGTATTTCCGTCAGCTGCCGGGCCGCCGTCCGGCTCTGCTGTTTGCGGGCCGCGCCTACAATCGCCCGGAATACGTTGAGCTATGGCACGCGCTGCCCGGCGAGATTCCCGCCGATCTCGCCGCCAGCTTTCCGATCCGCCAGCCCTTGCTGTGGACCAGCCGCGCCGCCCATGGTCTGTAGGAAGAGCACGTTCTTTCCGCGTGACAGCAACAGGAGAAAGGCTCCGTTGGAGCGTGCAGTCCCGTTCAACCGCTCATGTACACTGGAGCGGTTTCCCTGAAATCTCATGAACGCGGCCACACCCCCCAAGCCGTTGGATCTTCTCTCGTTGGAGCAGCAGGTCGCGCGGCTGCAGGCCCTGCTGCAAGCATCGCGGCAGGTGCACTCCGCCATCAACGTGACGGAGGTTCTCACCCAGACCGCGTGCATCCTGGTGCGCGAGCTGGAGATGGAAGGCGCGGTTTTTCTGGCGCCTTCCACGGGCGAGTCGCTGGGTTCCTATGGAACGCGGCCCATGCCTCCGTTTGAGGGCTGCCCGCGTTTTCCACTGTTGTCGAAAGATGGCCAACGGATGGCCGACCTGGTGGTTCAGACCGTGGAAGGCGCTCCGCTGTCGCTGTACGAGCAGGACTTTGTGGAAGGTCTTGTGCTGCAGGCGGCCGTGGCGCTGGAGAATGCAACCTACCATGAGCGCAATCTGGATTGGGCCCGTGTGCAGCAGGACCTCGACGCTGCCCGCGGCATCCAGCGGTCACTGCTGCCGAAGTGCATGCCGGTCATTCCGGGGTATTCCATCGCGGGCCGCTCCAGCACCTGCTATGAAGTGGGCGGAGATTATCTCGATACCTTCCAACTTCCCGACGGTACGCAGCTGTTTGTCGTTGCCGACGTCGCCGGCAAGGGTCTCGCGTCCGCGATTTTGGCTATGAGTTTCCGCTCCGCCTTTCGCAGCCTGGTGAGCCAGCCGCTGACGCTCGAGGAGGTGGCCACCCGGGTCGGCCAGCAACACTGGGAGGAAGGCATCGAAGCGCGCCGCCGCTACGTCACCGCCATCTTTGTGCGCCTCGACGCCGCGACGAGCGAGATCCAGGTCGTGAACGCCGGCCACAATCCTGCGGCCCTGATCCTTGCCGACGGAAGCACGCGCATGCTCGAGGCTTCGGGAACACCGCTGGGCATGCTGCCCGGCATGCAATACACCGGGGAGACCCTCACGTTTCCTGCGGGATCACGGCTTCTGCTCTACACCGACGGCCTCACCGAGGTATTTTGCGGGGAAGATGAATTTGGCTGCGATCGTCTCACCAGGGCTTTCGGCACGATCTCCTCACCGAATGCCGAGGCTATTCTTGATTTCCTATGGACTGAACTCTCGTCGTTCGCAATCGACGGACCGCAGACGGATGACATGACCGCGCTCGCGATCTGCCATCTCACTCCATCCCAGCAGGAGATCGCTCCCTCATGAAGAACGGAAGCTTCGTCGAAGTCCGTTTACCATCGGAACTCGGTTTTGAAAAAGTCGCATTGAGCACGGCCGCAAGCATGGCCGCTCTCATGGGATTCACGCCCGATCGGATCGAAGATCTGAAGACCGCCGTCGCGGAAGCCTGTATCAACGCGATCGAACACGGGAATCAGGGGGATGACTCGCTCTCCGTGGAAGTCGTGCTCTCCACCAGCGACGATGAGCTGGTGGTGGAGGTCATCGACAGCGGCTCGGGCGTAGCCGAGGCTCCCGCCTCGCCCAACATGGACCGCAAGATGCTCGGCGAAGAGGATCCACGGGGTATGGGGATGTTCCTGATTCAAGCTCTGGTCGACGAAGCCGAGTGGCACCAGGGACCCCCGGGTAAGAGCTTCGTCCGCCTTGTCATTCGCCTCAATAAACCCAAGTGAAAGGCAATAAATGAAGGAGAGAGAGTGATGCAGGCTGCCACCAAAGTTTCGCACCGGACCGCGACCGCTGCTTCAGGAGATCACGTCGCGATCCTCGCCTTCTCAGGTGACATCGCGTCCACATCCAAGGACGCCATCATGAGCTCGTACCACGGCCTTGCCGCTTCCGTGCCGCACGTTCTGCTGGACTTCACCGGCGTGGACTACATCAACTCCTCCGGAATTGCCATCATCATCCAGATGCTGCTGGAAGCCAGCAAATCGGGGACCCGTTCGATCGGGATCTTTGGCCTGACGCCGCACTTCGTCAAGGTGTTCACCATGGTGGGCGTCGCCAAGTACGCAACCATCTCGCCGAACGAAGCCGCGGCTCTGTCGGCGGTTTAGGACCCGGCGACAGCATGGAACGTCAGCGCAGCCCTGAACGGGGCAATCAGCTTATCCCGGGAGCGGAGCAGCCTACGGCTGCCACTGGCTCCGAGGCTCAGCCTGCGGCTGCGCCGGGTTCCCCCGCTAAGCCGACCGCGGGGACAGGGCCGCCC
>CAXUIM010000075.1:3432-15033 GCA_964250885.1 uncultured Acidobacteriaceae bacterium
GCCCTGACCGGGGCCATCAGCTTATACCGGCCGCGCGGAGCAATCTACGGCTGCGCGGGGTTCCGAGGATCAGCCTACGGCTGCTCCTCGGCCGCCCGCGGTGGAGTCTCTTCGATCTTGATCACGAATTCGGTAATGCTCTGCCCGGCCGCCACAATCATCTGGTGCGGTGTGCCGGCGGGGATGTGGAAGATATCGCCTTTGTGCAGCAGATGCGGTGTCGCGCCCTCCAGTTTGCTGCCCCGGATCTCCCCGTTCGGCGCATCGGTGCGGTCGACCATCGTGCCGCCGGTCAGCTCCGTTCCCTCGCCATCCAGGACGATCACGAAATCGGCATAGCGGTTGTGCTGTTCGGCGACTCCGCTCTTGGCGTGCGCGGCAAGCAACGTGTAGTGGTCGCGATAGTGAGTCAGCGTCAGGTTCGCGCTTCCATCGCCCGTGCGCGCCTCCTCCAGAAGCAGCTTGCCCTGCTCCACCAGCGCGTCAAGGTTCAGCATCTCCGGCAGGTTCTGGATTGCGGGCTGGGTAGTAGGTGGTGTTCCCTTCATTCCACTGCTCTGCGCGCCGGTCGCGGCAACCGCGCCGGCGAGCAGGGCCAGGCCCAACAGGCGGGCTAGGCGCGGCTTGTGGTCCCTAAACTTCAAAGCGTTTCCTCCCGGGTTGAGCATTTCTCCTGTGCTGTAGAGGGGAGCTGCGGGCGCCATGGCCGTCTTGCCTCGAGGCCGTTTCCTCGAAGATGCGGCCCGGCGCCTTATCAATCCGCGTTACAGCAAAAGGAGAGATGCCCTCGCCATCCACCAGCATACCCAAGGCCCGTGAGTCGTGTCAGTGCCGATGGCTGCGACTTCACAACGGGCCGAGCGCCCTCTGAGCTTCATCGTCAGTGCAAGCTGCTGATTCCACCGGGCACAATCCCCCACATCGAGGCCTGCGGAGACGGAGACGCGGCAGGGTGCGAGCCGGCATTGACCGGGCTGTAACACCAACGTTGAACACTGGGAGGGTACGTTTCATAGGGAGCCCCGGATGCAGTGGGTACGTTGTCTCTGTCGCGCCGCGGGCGCCGCAATCTCAGGAACACCAATTCTGGCTACGGTCAGCCTCCTTCTCGTCACCCTGGCGCATTCACCCTTGCAGGCCCAGGCCAGGGCCGAAGAAGCCTGCCCGCGTCCGGCACAGGGGAGCGCCGTGCCCGAGCCCTTCGATCTGCGCAGCCGGGACGGGCTCCTGGAGGCGCAGCTCACCGCCAGAGATGCCCTGGGACCGGACGGTTCCACGCGCTTCTGCTTTACCGACGCGGAGGGACACGAGTCGCCCACGCTGCGCGTGCATCCCGGAGATCTTGTCATTCTTCACCTGAAGAACGAGCAGACGAATCTTCACCCGGCGAGCGCAGCGGCAGCCGGACCAGCACCGCAACCTGCCCCGCAACCGGGATCGCAAACAGGCTCGCCCCCACCGATGGCGATGGGCGGCTCCTGTACCAGTGGCTCCATGGGACCTCTATCGACCAATCTCCACTTTCACGGGATGACGATTCCCCCGGTGTGCCATCAGGATGACGTGCTGAAGACATCGATTCAGCCCGGGGATCCTGCTTTCGAGTACAAATTCCGTGTTCCCGACGATGAGCCGCCCGGGCTCTACTGGTACCATCCGCACATCCATGGCTTCAGCAAGGATCAGGTACTGGGGGGCGCGTCCGGCGCCCTGATCGTGGAAGGCATCGAGCGCGCCAAGCCGGTGCTGGCGGGCCTGCCGGAGCGCGTGTTTATCATCCGCGACCAGGACCTTCTGAACCCGAACGCGCCGCCCTCAAAGAACGAGCCGGTCGTCCCCAAGGTGCTGATCGATCGTGACGGGGATGCGGCCAATAACGGCACGGGCTTCGGACAGCCCGCCAAGGATCTCTCCATCAACTACGTTCCGGTGCCCTACCCGGACTATCCGCCGGCCGCTATTACCATGAAGCCCGGCGAGCGGCAGCTCTGGCATGTATTGAACGCCTCCGCCCTCACCTACCTCAATCTGGAGGTTCTCTTCGGGCGCGCTCCACAGCCTCTCGGTCTGGTGGCCATGGACGGTGTGCCGATTGGGGGCAGCGGCCGGCCAGCCGACCCGGTGAACTGGCAACCCCGCCTGGAGGTGCCTCCCGGCGCCCGCGTCGAGTTCGTCCTGCAAGGGCCGCCGGCGGGAGTCAGCGGTTTGCTGGTAACACGAACAGTGGATACGGGGCCGGGTGGAGAGAATGACCCCAATCGCGCTCTCGCCACCATCGTGACTTCGCCCACGGCGGCTGAGCCTCGATCCACGCTGGAAGCATCTCCGCAACCACTGCCGGCGCCCGCGCTGGAGTGGCTGGGCGATGTACAGCCCGTACGGGTGCGGCATCTTTACTTCTCTGAGAAGCTCGCCAATCCAGACGATCCTGCCAGCGCGGTCGAGTTTTACCTGACCGTGGACGGACAAACTCCGAAGATGTTCGACATGAATTCCAATCTTCCCAACATCGTGGCCCAGCAGGGCACGGTCGAAGACTGGATCATCGAAAACCGCTCCAGCGAGCTACACGCGTTCCACATCCATCAAATGCACTTTCTGCTGTTGGATTACATGGGGCGGCCCGTCAATGAGGATCTTCTGCGCGATACCGTCAATGTGCCGTACTACAGTGGACGGATGCTGACCTACCCCAGCGTTCGCATCCGCATGGACTTCCGTGATCCCAATACGATCGGGACTTTCCCGTACCACTGCCATCTGCTGGAACACGAAGACAAAGGCATGATGGGAATCATTCAAGTGGTTCCCCCTGCGTCCACGTTGCAATCGGCGGCGCGCGGCGCCGCACCGAAACAGTAGTAGATGAAAATCGTTTGAAAGCTGTGGATCGTTCGAGCTTGCCACAATCGATTCATCAAGTTTTCAACGTGCGTTCAAGGAAAGAACATCTTCCTGAATCGTTCAAGGCATACCTTTCGGAGGGTCGGGACCACAACACTTCTCCTGCAGGCATAGAGCGAAGCTTCCGCTTCGGCCTGGGCTGCCGTTTTCCGCGGGAAAACGGCGCGGGCAAAACTCTGGCCGCTTCACCGTAGCAGGAGAAGTGCTTTCAAAAGACCCCGACTTTGGAGGGACAAATGAAATCCAAGCAGTTTGCTTCCATGGCTACGCAGACCACGCGCGCAGGCTTTATTGCCGTGGCCTGCTTCCAGCTGGCGATCGGCAATGCGTTTGCCGCGGTCGCACCCCAGGCTACGTCCTCTCGTGATAACGAGACGAGCACGCCCATCAAACACGTAATCGTGATCATCGGTGAAAACCGCAGCTTCGACCACGTGTTCGCAACATACGTTCCGCCGAACCCAAGCCAAAAGATCTGGAATCTTCTTTCCAAAGGGATTGTCAATGCGGATGGCACGCCCGGACCGAACTTCGCCAGCTATGAACAGAAGGCAGCCCTGGATCAAGCTCCCGACGGCTATCTGCTGAGCCCGCAGAAGTCGGTATTCCAGGGCGACGTTCTTCCGGCGCCGCTGGCCGGCGGTCCCAAGACCTCCTACGTCTCCAATGACAATCTGGCGCTGGCCAAGCAGTCTGAAAATGGGCTGCCGAGCAGCTACTATCCGTACCTCGTCAGCGGCGGCACAGGCGAGGCCTCGGCCACTCCCGATAAGCGCATCAAGGACTTCGATACGCTTCCTCCAGGGCCGTTCCAGCTGACCAACGGAGCGACGTTCACCTACAACTCGTACTCAGCCAGCCCGGTTCACCGCTTCTACCAGATGTGGCAGCAGCTGGACTGCAGCACCGACAATGCGACCACGAGCAATCCTTCCGGTTGCGACGCTCGCCTGTTCCCCTGGGTCGAGACGACGGTCGGCGCGGGCACGAACGGCCTGAAACAGCCAACTAACTTCAGCACCGAATACGACCCCAACGACGTCACCACGGGCGAAGGCTCCACAGCCATGGGCTTCTACAACGTGCAGAAGGGTGACGTTCCCTACTTCAAGCAGCTGGCCGACACTTACTCGATGAGCGACAACTTCCATCAGTCGGTGAACGGTGGTACCGGCGCCAACCACATCATGTTTGGCCACGCCGATATGATCTGGTTCAGCGACGGCAACGGAAACTCTCGCACGCCTCCGCATGATTCGGAAGTAGATCCGAACACAGCCAATGCGGGTGTAGTGGACGAGGTCGAAAACCCGAATCCCGCGCCGGGCACCAACAACTGGTACCTCGAAGATGGGTACGGTGGTGGATCCTACGGCTCCGCTTCCTACGGTGGTGGATCCTACACCAACTGCGCGGACACCTCACAGCCCGGCGTCGGCCCGATCACAAACTATCTCGACTCGCTCACCCCGGTGATTAAGGCCAACTGCGAAGCGGGCCACTTCTATCTGCTGAATAACTACAACCCGGGCTACTTCGGCAACGGCCGGAACGCGTATCTCGACCGCAGCCCGGACAACACGGTCTTCACCATCCCGCCGTCCTCCACGCGCAGCATCGGTGACGAATTGCTTGCGGACAACGTCTCCTGGAAGTACTACGGCGACCAGTGGAATAACTACGTCAATGATCCCTACCAGCTGAACTACGGCGCCGTCGGGGAAAAGACCGATGAATACTGCACGATCTGCAATCCCTTCCAGTACGACACGTCGATCATGAGCAATGCCGCGGTGCGCACCGCTCACATCCAGGACACTGCCAACCTGTACCAGGACATCGCGTCCGGAAACCTGCCCGCGGTCTCGATCGTGAAGCCCAGCGGCCTGGTGGACGGCCATCCCTCTTCTTCCAAGCTGGACCTGTTCGAAGGCTTCTCCAAGAAGATTGTGGACGCGGTGCAGGCCAACCCGGCGCTGTGGAAGGACACTGCAATCTTCATCACCTTCGATGAAGGCGGCGGCTTCTATGACTCCGGCTACGTGCAGCCGCTGGATTACTTCGGCGATGGCACACGCATTCCGCTCATCGTTGTCTCTCCCTACGCCACGCCCGGACACATCACTCACGAGTACTCGGACCACGTTTCGATCATCAAGTTCGTTGAGCGGAACTGGGGACTGGGGACCATCACCAGCCGCAGCCGTGACAACGACCCTGATCCCATCGCAACCGCGGACAACCCCTATGTGCCGGTCAACGGACCGGCCATCGACGACCTGTTCAACATGTTCACCTTCTGACAGCCGGCTGCGCAATACAGGCTGTAGTAGGGGCCGGAGCGAATCATCGCTCCGGCCCTTTTTCTTGGCTGAAGCTCGGATTTCATCCGAAAAAACTCTGACTCGGTGAAGCAGTGACGAGCCCACGTTCTCACTGAGGAGCCAGCGGACCGAAGCTCGTGATTCTGCTTTGCGTTTATCAGGCGTGGCGAGACGCCCGCCCCAGTTTTGCCGGTTGTGACAATGACTTTCGCTGATGCGACCCATCAGGACTCATGCACAGGGTACAGTTCGCTTTCGAATGACTAACTCACCAGGATGTGTTAGCTCACGGGCCCGTGGCCCTGGATTCTCTCTGAAGACAAGAGCTGTTGCGCCAGAATGTCACGTAAGCCCATAATGGATTGCGCCCTTGCGCCGTCGCTAAGAGATGAACGCTTTTCACTTTCGCCAAGTTGGTGCCGTGGTGCTTCTCTGGGTCGCCGTTTCGGCCGTCGCTGCCCATGCCGATACCCTGCGCTCCCCGTGGGACGACCTGCACAATACACTCACCGACGCGCCTTATGATTGCCCCGTGCCACCGCCGTTTTCGAAATCGCTCGACGTCCAGAGCTACTATACCGACGCGCACCACTCCATCATCGATCCCGCAAAGCAGGCCGCCGAACAGAAGGCCACCGAAGCCCCGACGCACCTCGGTCAGTGGGCTACCGAAGCTGCCGACGCGTATCTAACCCGGGGCAGCGCCGCCGCCGCCAGGTGCGTCTACACTCTGCTTGACGCAGCAGCGCAGGCCAAAGCCTGGACCGACGCCATGCCTACAAGCCAGGGTTCCTATGAACAAAAGTGGCTCCTCGCGGCCGTCTCCGTCTCATACCTCAAGGTTCGCGGCGCCGGCACCGGAACGCCCGAGCAGGAGAAGGACATCAAGAAGTGGCTCAACAACGTCGCCAATCGCGTCATGGAGTACGTCGACAGCAAACAATCGCGACCCGACAGCGACGCGTGGAATAACCACCGCTACTGGGCAGGATTTGCGGTCGCCGCCGCAGGCGTGGCCACCAACGATAAGCGCGAATTCGAGTTTGGCGTGCAAGCCTACAAAGCCGGCGTCGATCAGATTCAGCCCGATGGTGCGTTGCCCCGCGAACTCGCCCGCGCAGGCCGCGCCCTCCACTACCACCTCTATGCTCTGGCGCCGCTAATCATGATGGCCGAGCTGGCCGAAGCCAACGGCATTGACCTCTACTCCCAGGATCATGGCGCCATCCATCGGCTGGTCCAGCTATGCGAAGCAGGCCTCGCAAATCCGGAAATCTTCGCCAAAGCCACCGGCGTGCCGCAGGAGGTTCCGCCGGACATCTCCGGCGCGGAGATCGGTTGGGCCGTGCCGTGGGTGAAACGATTTCCCGACCCGCAGCTCTCCGGCTGGATCGCGAAGGCACGCACCACTCGTTTTTGGCAATGGGGCGGTCTGCCGCCGGGAGCCGCGTCGTAGGCAGATCTTGCAGCTATCTGCGGTATAGATGGCGTGAAAGAATGACCGCATGAACATCGTCCGAGTGTGGGTTCAGGGACTGTTCCTTGTAGCTGTGGTCGGATTATCTACGATGCTCTCAGCCCAGGCTGCTCGAGCCGGACAGAGCGGCTCTCCGGCATCGGGTTCGGACGTCAAGCCGGCGTTCGATGTCGTGACGATCAAGCCTAGCGACCCTGATCTGTCGCGCGGAACATATTTCAGGCTTGAGGGTCGCCACGTCGTCGCAATGAATGTCAGCGTCTTTGACCTGCTGTCCTTTGCTTACGGGTTACATCCTAAGCAGATCATGAACAGTCCCCGATGGTTGAATACGAGCAGGTATGACATTGATGGCGTGCCCACGATGGAAGGCCGTCCTACTCACGATCAACTACGGCAGTTGTTTCAAACCTTACTCAAGGACCGATACCACTTGGTATTCCACTATGAGGAGAGGGAGTTACCCGTCTATGCTCTCGTTCTCGACAAGGGAGGGCCCAAGTTCGCCCGAACCTCTCGCCAACCCCAGGACGCTACCAACTTCTCATATACGAATCAGATTGTGCTGACAGTGAGAAATGCCTCTATGACTACCGTTGCAGACGGGATGCAGGCGAGCTTTCTCGACAGGCCGGTAGTCGATCGCGCTGGCCTTACAGATCGGTATGACTTCACGCTGAAATGGACTCCCGACGATTCACCGGTACGGGACACGGCTGATGCTCCTCCGGATCTCTTCACCGCAATCAAGGAGCAGCTAGGATTAAAATTGGTTCCTGTGAAGGCAAATGCGAAAGCTCTGGTGATCGATCAGGTAGAAGTGCCTTCTGCAAATTAGCCAGCTCACTGTTGGTGATGGGGCGGCATACCCGGGAACGTTCCGATCGTACGGGGAGACGCGTATCTTGTCACTGGGTTCTTGGTTATCGTGGACTCAAGCTGCGCTGATACCCGTCTGAGCTGATATCCGTCTGATCAGAAGACTTTGTGATGATCGCGCTCACGTTCACACCGCCCCGCCTTTGCCTGCGCCCGGCGCGCCGCGTAAAGTTTTGCTATGGAAGACGCAAACCCCGCTGCGCCCCAGGTTCTCGATCTGTTTCGTCTGGACGGCAAAGTGGCCCTGGTGACCGGCGCGGCCAGCGGCCTGGGAGCCGCCATCGCCGTGGCGCTGGCCCAGGCTGGAGCCCAGGTGGCGGTGCACGGCAACCAGCGGGCGTCCGGCAAGACCGCGGAGGCCATTGGCGGGGCCGCCGCGGATTTTCAGGCGGACCTCTCGCATACCGCGGGCGCGGAGTCGCTCTTCGGCCGAGTCCTGGAGCACTTCGGCCGGGTGGACATCCTGTTCAACAACGCCGGAATCACTCGCCGCGCCAGCGCCGAAGAGACCACGCTCGACGACTGGCAGCAGGTGCTGCAGGTGAACCTCACCAGCGTGTTCCAGCTCTCGCAGCTCGCGGCCCGCGCCATGCGGTCGCAGGGCGCCGGGGGCAAGATAGTGAATATCGCCTCGCTGCTCAGCTTCCAGGGCGGCATCGGGGTCGCGGCGTATGCCGCCTCCAAGGGCGGCGTCGCCCAATTGACCAAGGCGCTGGCCAATGAATGGGCGCCCTACGGGATCCAGGTGAATGCTCTCGCTCCCGGCTACTTCGCCACCTCGCTGACGGAGCCGCTGCAGGAGGATGAAACGCGCAACCGCCAGATCCTGGAGCGTATCCCCGCGGGCCGCTGGGGCGAGCCGCAGGATCTGGCGGGAGCGGCGGTCTTTCTCGCGTCGGCCGCCAGCAATTACGTCACCGGCACGTTGCTCACGGTCGACGGCGGTTGGATGGGCCGCTGAACTTTACGTTTTCGATATTCTTTTCGATCGGGAGACCTGATGCCGGTCCGTCGAAATCCAGGTCCGTCGAAATCCAGGTCAGTCGATCGAGATCTTGCGCAGCAGCCGGAAGTCCGACAGCATCTTGCCGGTGCCGAGCACGACGCTGGCCAGCGGATCGTCGGCGATTGAGACAGGCAGCCCCGTCTCCTCGCGAATTCGCTTGTCCAGGTTCTTGATCAGCGCGCCGCCCCCGGTGAGCACGATGCCGCGATCGGAGATGTCGGCGGAGAGCTCGGGCGGGGTGCGCTCCAGCGCCACGCGAATGGCATTCATGATGGTCGCGATGGATTCGCCAAGCGCCTCGCGGATCTCAGAATCCTCGATGGTGATGGTCTTGGGCACACCCTCGATCAGATTGCGCCCCTTGATGTCCATATGAATGGGCTTGTCTAGAGGATAAGCGGAGCCTATCTCGATCTTGATCTGCTCGGCCGTGCGCTCCCCGATCAGCAGGTTGTATTTGCGCTTGAGGTAGGTCATCACGGCTTCATCCATCTGGTTGCCCGCCATGCGTACCGAACGCGAGTAGACGATGCCCGCCAGCGAGATCACCGCAATGTCGGTGGTGCCCCCGCCAATGTCCACCACCATGTTGCCCCCCGGCTCGGTAATCGGCAGGCCGGCTCCGATCGCGGCCACCATGGCCTGCTCCACCAGGTGCACCTCGCTGGCCTTGGCGCGATAGGCGGAGTCCATGACCGCCCGCTTCTCCACCTGCGTGATTTCGCTGGGCACCCCGATCACGATCCGAGGGTGCACCATCATCTTGCGGTTGTGCGCCTTATGGATGAAGTAGTTCAACATCTTTTCGGTTTGTTTGAAGTCGGCGATGACGCCGTCCTTCATGGGCTTGATGGCGATGATGTTGCCGGGCGTGCGGCCGACCATCTCCTTGGCCTCCCTGCCGACGGCTTCCACCTCGCCCGTAACTCGATTCACCGCGATGATCGACGGCTCATTGACGACGATGCCCTTGCCGTGCGCGTAAACCAGCGTATTGGCTGTGCCCAGATCGATGGCCAGATCGCTTGAAAACAACGAGAAGATGGACCGCATGTTGCTCAAGCGCGGGGAGCGCATCTGAAAGTTTTTCGAGGACATTTGCCGAATCGTTTTCCTAAGTGGGAGAAGGGTTGAATTCCGGAGTGGGTCTACAGGCCATTGTACGGCCTAGGGAATAGAGCTGACGTTACACTGGGGATGCGAGGTGGGCGAAGAGGATGATCATCGGGGTTCCCAAGGAAGTCAAGGATCACGAGAGCCGCGTCGGGGTGACCCCGGCGGGCGTCAGGGCCCTGGTGGACGCCCAGCACACGGTGCTGGTCGAACACAACGCGGGAGAGCTTTCCTCCTTTACCGATGACGAATATCAGGCTGTGGGCGCGGAGATCGTCGGCGAAGCCTACAACGTCTGGCGGCTCGCCGACATGGTGGTGAAGGTAAAAGAGCCGGTTCCGCAGGAGTTCTATCACTTTCGCGAAAACCTGGTGCTGTTTACTTATCTGCACCTGGCCCCTCTGCCCGAATTGACCAACGCTCTGCTGGACAAGAAAGTCACCGGCATCGCCTACGAGACGGTGCGCGACCGCGCGGGCGCGCTGCCGCTGCTGACGCCCATGTCGGAGGTGGCCGGCCGGCTCTCGGTGCAGGTGGGCGCCGCCTACCTGGAAAAGGAGCACGGAGGCCGCGGTGTTCTGCTGGGCGGGGTTCCCGGCGTGCCTCCGGGCAACGTCTGCATCATCGGCGGGGGCATTGTTGGCACCAACGCGGCCAAGATCGCGCTCGGAATGGGGGCGAAGGTCACGCTGGTGGATCTGAACCTGAATCGCCTGCGGGAGCTGGACGACATCTTCGGCGGCCGCGTCTACACGCTGGCTTCCAATGCCTACAACCTGGAGCGCGCCGTCATCGAGGCCGACCTGGTCATCGGAGGCGTGCTCATCCCGGGTGCGGCCGCGCCCAAGATCGTCACCCGCGCCATGGTCGCGCGGATGAAGAAGGGAGCGGTCATCGTCGACGTCGCGATCGACCAGGGCGGCTGCATCGAGACCGCACGGCCCACAACCCACTCCGATCCCAGTTACGAGGTCGACGGCGTGGTCCACTACTGCGTCACCAACATGCCCGCGGCGGTGCCCAACACCAGCACACTGGCCCTGACCAACGCGACCTTTCCCTACGTCATGAAGCTGGCCCGGATGGGCGCGCAAGCTGCGATACGCGACGACGCCGGCATCGCCGAAGGCGTGAACACCATGAACGGCAAACTGACCTACGCGGCGGTCGCCCAGGCCCAGAACCGCGAACATACGGCGGTGGCCGATCTGCACCGCTAAGCAGAATCTGCCACCACTTCGGCCCAGGTCGTACGCGCCGCCACGCACGCAACCAGCGGCAGAAGGGTAAACTTTCCGCATGGGCACTGGCACAGAACGGCGCGGCGTCATTGTCTTGACGCTGGGTGTGTGCCTGCTGGTTCTGTTCAGCGCACTGGTAACGCTGAACGCGTTCAACCTGCGCATCCTGAACCCCGCCTCTCCAGTCCAGACGCTGGCCTTCGTCACGCTGTCGGTGCTGGCCTTTCTGCTCTTCGTCGGCGTGCTGGTGCTGCTGGTGCGCAACGTGCTGAAGCTCTACGCCGATGAGCGCAGCCGCGTGCTGGGAACGCGCCTGCGCACCCGCATGTTGTGGGGCGCCGTGCTGGTCTCGCTGGTGCCCCTGGTCTTCATGTTCGCCTTCAGCTATCTCCTGCTGAATCGGGCCGTGGACCGCTGGTTTTCGCAGCCGGTCACGCAGATGCATGACGATGCCAACCTGATGGCCAGCGAGCTGTTCCGTTACGCCGCCGCCAACGCCCGGTCGGAGGCGGACTCCATCGCCGTCGAGCTCTCCGATTCCTCCACCGGGGCACGCGCTGCCGACAGGGATCGCTCCGCGCCGGCGGCTCTCGCGGCGGTCAACCGCATTCTGCAGCGGCATCAGCTGACCCTGCAGGGCGGCTTCGTCCTGCTCTA
>CAXUIM010000076.1:0-2156 GCA_964250885.1 uncultured Acidobacteriaceae bacterium
CCGGCGGCTGCTCCCCACCCGACGCTCCCGTCGGGCGGGGCCCCCCGGGCGGGGCCGGCGCCCGAGCCGGGAACCCCGGTGCCGGCAGCCGCCCAGTCCGCGGCTCCGCTTCAGACCACCGTGGACCCGGGAGTCCCGGCCCGGCTCTAGCAGCTTGTTGAAAAGCACCTCGGATGTCCGCGAGGCAAGTACGAAACCTGCAATCGAAGCGGATTTCGCGAAGCTAGCGAAGCCACAAAAGCCGATTCTCAAAAAGCTCCTAGAGCGTATCTCGCACGTCGTCCGGCGGCCCGCCTGCGCCCTGCCGGCTATTGTGTCATCGGCTCCTACTTCGTCATTGGCTCGAGGATGTCATCCAGACGATCGGGGACATTGTTCACGCGCACCAGCTGCGGATACTTCTCGCCACCGTGATAGTTCAGCGTGACCAGCTTGAAATAGCCGGTGTTCTCCACGATCAGGTCGATCGGCGGTCCACTGCCGGCGGCGTCCTGGATTGCGGTTCGCAACAGGCCCGGAGTGAACGCCCGGCCATTGACCGCGATGATCTGGAAACCCGGAGCGAGACCGGCTGTATAGCCGACGCTGTTCACAATCACATCGGCCAGTACGCCGGTCTGGGCTACGCTCAGGCCGATGGAGTAGCGCGCGTCCAGGCCCCCGGTCTCACTTTCATCCAGCTGGGACCAGTAGTTCGGTGAGTTGCTATAAGAGAGTTTGTAGCCGCTCAGCGCATCGATACCCGGTACCTCCGGGGCGTGCAATTCGTTCGAGTCGAGCCGCTGATGCAGAAAGGCCGCCCAATCGTTGGGCACGATGGCGTTCAGGCCGGCAACGATATCGTCGAAGGTGTACGGCACAACTTTGGGCGGTGTATTGCCGCCCAGCCCCTCGAAGGCGGCAGCGAAGTCATTCAGATTTTTTTTGCCATTGCTCTTCTCGCGGATGGTGGCGTCGATTTCAAGCCAGAGCAGCTCGCCCTCGTCGTAGTAATCCGTTGTACGCCGCCAGTTGTCATAGGATCCACCCGTAAAGTAGAGCACCTGTGCCATCGTGGCTGTGTCCTGCAGGTCGCGCCAGGTGCGGCCGGGGCGCACATCGTTGAGGTAGCCGGCGATGGTGGCGAGGCGGTCCCGGTAGATGCTGTTGTTCCAGATGCCGCAGCGCGTAGCCAGAACATCCCCCAGATACTCGGTGAGGCCTTCGTAGACCCAGAGCAGATTGCCCTTCATGGGTTCCTGGTAGTTCGACGTGGCGAGACCCGCCGGGCGGCGATATTTGCCGTTCCAGGAGTGCGTAAACTCGTGCGGCAGCAGCAGACCTTCACCGATGAAGGCGGAGTCATCCACGAAAGTCTTCTCAGGCACACGGTCATCGGAGGACTGGTGATGCTCCAGGCCGAAGTGCGCGACCTGGTCCGACAGGGTAACCAGGAAGTGATACGAGTTGTAATGCCGTGACTTATACAGAGCGCCGGTCTCGCGGATCAGCTTGGAAAACTCGTCGATGTGCTGCTGCGAGAGCGCCACATCCTCCGGGCCATCACCGGCCAGATCCAGATAATGCTTCGGCGCGATCTCGGGAGCGAGGGCGATCTCGCGAAACCAGCGTCCGGCGAGCACGGGTGAATCGATGAGTTGCTCCAGCGTGACGGTCTGAAAGGAAATCGAGGAGCCGGCAGGATTCGAACTCGGGGTAAGGGCCGTCCCATACCTCCATGCTTCCGGGAGCCGAATGGAAGGAGAAACCATGACGGCCGCGGCCGCTGTATCCGCAGGATAGACAAGCAAGGTGTTCCAGCTCAGCAGCGCGAGGCTCGCGCTGGTGCTGGCGCCCGCGGAGAAGCCCTGGGCGGCGGCCGTCGCGAGAAAGTCCATCTTGATGTCGAGCCGGGTGACGCCCGGCGGGACGGTGATGTGATAGCTGTACATGTCCAGGGAATCGCGCTCCCACTTGACCGGCTGGCCGTTGGCGCTGATGAGGAAGCCCGCCTGGTTGTCGATGGGGCCGTCCGGGGCATGCTCACCGGGAATCCACTTGGGGTACACCAGGGTCATCGGACCGGGCTGCACGGGCATGCTTTCAGTGGCGTGAAGAATTTTGCGCGGGGCATCGGTAAGGTCGACCGCCAGAGTGATGGGCGCGGTCTGGGTCGG
>CAXUIM010000076.1:2256-9424 GCA_964250885.1 uncultured Acidobacteriaceae bacterium
GGCCCCGCCACGAGTGCGCTCCCGCCTTCCGCTTTGGATCGCTCCAGCTGCCGGGACCCTGGCCTTGAACTTGATAGAAAGCTCTGTAAACCGCTGTGGATTGCTGCCCCGTCAATTGCGCCAAATCAACGATGCGCGATCGGTTCTCGCGCATCTAACGGCCCAGTGCAGGACATAGGCCGACCATCCCGGAACAGGCCAGCCAGTAAAACGATACAGCCAACCCCAAGGAGATACTCCCATGACCCGAACGCACAGCTCTATCGCGACTGACAGTGAAGCCGAACTTCACAAGGTGATCGGCAACGACGCCACCGCGACTTTTGAGGAGGATCCGAAGTTCGTTGACTCCGATCCCACCGTCAGCGCGTCCAGTGACAATGTTGCGGTGCAACGTTCGCTCGACGACGACGAAGATGAAGACGAAGATGCCGAGGTTGACGATCTGGACGATGAGGACGAAGACGTGGACGAGGATGAGCTTGACGACGATGAACTAGAGGACGATGAAGAAGACGAGGACGAAGACGATCTCGACGATGAGGATGACGACGAAGATGAAGAGGACGATGTCGCTACGGCATCCTCTTCCCCCGGCTTGAGAGCCGCCGGGGAAGAGGACGACGACGCCGGCGACCTGGACGAGGGAGTCGATGAGGATGCCCTGGATGAGGATGAGGTCGATACGGTTCAAGTCGTGCGCGTCGACTGACACAGTCTGTATGGGCATGCGTTCCGGCGGGAAGCCGGCGCGGTAGTATTCGTCTTACCTCTTCAATGCCGCGCGGAGTACAAGAGGTAGCTGTCGGGCGGTCTGCCGGCCAGATCTTCGGGCTAATAGCCTGCTGTGTAAGTGGATCCAGTAGATCTGTAGATCTTAGGAGTGTTCCAGTGATTGAAGACAAGCACGCTACGTTGTGGAAGGGATTGCTGGCCGGGGTGATCGCGGGCCTTGCCGCCACTGCAGCGAAATCCGTTGCGGAGAAGTTTTATCCGCCGCGCGTACATGGTGAACCCGAGCCGCCAGAGCTGCTGGCCGAAAAGGTCGCGGGACACTCGCTGGACGAGCCCTCCAAAGTGGCAGCCAGCGAGGCGATCCACTGGGGTTTCGGAGCCGCCGCCGGCGCGTTCTATGGCGCGCTCGCAGAGTTTTATCCGGCGGCCACCGCGAAGGAGGGCGCCAGCTTCGGTCTCGCGCTGATGGCCCTTACCCACTCCAACGCGTTACCCGCCATGGGTCTGTCCGCGCCTCCGGAGGAGCAGACACCGCGCGAGCAATCCAGCGAGGCCGCTACCCACGTGCTCTACGGCGTGGTGGCGGAGCGCGTGCGCCGCATCGTGCGCGGAATTCTGGACTAATCGCGAACTGGAGTCTGATTCGCTGAATCGTTTGGGCTGATCTGTTTCCCGCTCCGAACCTGGTGTCGCCGCGCTTTGCTACGGCTTTGCATCAGTCAATAGCTTGTGTTCAGGGCCCGACATAAGGCCTCAACCTGGTTTCGGTGTCGCCAAGCAGGCTTCCCGAAATCGTTTATGCAATGAGAGCGGGCGTCTTTTTGCGGTTGGCTGCCTGGAAGGGCAGGCTACACTCATCAGGGCGAGGCGGGGATTGCCGCGCCGATGAGTTGGGCCATTGAATATACTTCACACCTCTACTAAAGACAGCCTCCACAAACGAGTCGTGATCGCCGGCGCAGGGCCGGGAGGTTTGGCCGCCGCCATGCTGCTGGCGCGCTCCGGCGTGCGCGTCACCGTGGTGGAGAAGCATGCCCGCGTGGGCGGCCGCACCTCCACGCTGCAGCAGGATGGCTTTCGATTCGACATCGGCCCAACCTTCTTCCTCTACCCGCGCGTCTTGAAGGAGATCTTTGCCGACGCAGGCTATGATCTGAACCGTGAGGTTCCGATGAAGCGCCTGGACCCGCAGTATCGGCTGGTCTTCGGCGAGAGCAGCGCACAGGGGTTCGCAAAGATCGATGCGACCTCCGATATCGACCGGATGGAGCGCGAGATTGCCGCGCTCTCTCCCGCCGATGCCATCGAATTCAAAAGCTTTCTGATTCGCAACCGCAAAAAGCTGGCAAACTTCCTTCCCGTGCTGGAGTCGCCCTTCGATAACTGGAGCGACCTGCTGAAGCCCGGGATGCTGAAGCTGTTGCCGCTGCTGAAGCCCTGGTTGTCGCTTGACGACGACCTGCGCGCTCACTTCAAGGATGAGCGGATTCGCCTTGGCTTCAGCTTTCAATCGAAGTATCTGGGTATGAGTCCCTTCCGCTGCCCTTCCCTGTTTTCGATCCTCTCCTTCCTGGAGTACGAGCACGGTGTCTTCCATCCGGTGGGCGGATGTGGCGCGGTCACCGCCGCGATGGCCCGCATTGCGCAGGAGATGGGCGTTGAGATCCTGCTGGACGAGGCCATCGAGGAAGTGCTGGTAGAAGAGTCACGGGGGCACGCCCGGGCCGTTGGAGTACGCACCTCCCGGCGGAGCCTGCCGGCCGATGCGGTTGTGATGAATGCGGACTTCGCCGAGGCTATGCGCACCCTGGTGCCCAATCGGTACCGTCGCAAATGGAGCGATCGCAAGATCGAAAGCAAGAAGTTTTCCTGCTCCACTTTCATGATGTATCTGGGCATCGAAGGCCGCTACGATGATGTGGCCCATCACACCATCTATCTGGCCGAAAACTATCGGCAGAACCTGCGCGATATCGAGGAGCTGCACCGGCTCTCCGAGAATCCATCGTTCTATGTGCAGAATGCATCGGTGACCGATTCCACCCTGGCTCCGAAAGGTCAGTCGACCCTGTATGTTTTACTGCCGGTTACGCACGAAACCGGTCTGATCGACTGGAAGCAGGAGACGGCGAAGTTTCGCCAACTGGCCCTGCGCCAGATTGAGCGGATCGGCCTGCACGGCGTGGAGCGCCGCATCCGCACGGAGAAGATTGTGACGCCGCAGGGCTGGCGCGAGGACTTCGGCCTCTTCAAGGGGGCAACGTTCTCCATGGCCCACTCCCTCAACCAGATGCTGCATCTGCGCCCCCACAATCGCTTCGACGACATCGCCGGGATGTACCTCGTGGGCGGCGGAACGCATCCCGGATCGGGTCTGCCCGTCATCTTCCAGTCCGCGCGGATCAGTTCCCGTTTGCTTCTGGAAGATCTAGGAATTGCGCCACAATGGGCGGCGCCGACGGATCTGGCGGTGGATAATGACATGATGCAGGTCGCGTCATGAGAGCGGTGGCTGAAGATCTGGACGGCGCGCGCGCGGAAGCCGTGCCCTGCGCCCACCTGTGCGGCTTCAGGTCTCGCGCGGGCGCGGCCGGAGTGCAGGCCGGGTGGGCCGCGACACCGGTGCGCGAGCGGTTGCGTGTGCTGCGCCGAGCGCGGCACACTCTGGCAGGTCTGGCAACCGAGATCGCCGCGGCACTGTCTCCCACCCTGGCGCGCACCAGCGCCGAAACCCTGGTCGGCGAGTTGCTGCCGCTGCTGGAAGCCTGCAAGTTCCTGGAGCATGAGGCCGAGAAGCTGCTGCGCCCGCGCCGCCTGGGGCTGAGCGGCCGCCCGCTGTGGCTGAGCGGCGTCTGGGCGGAGGTTCATCGCGAGCCGCTGGGCGAGGTGCTGATCATCGGCCCGGCCAACGTCCCGCTGTTCCTGCCTGGCGTGCAGGTGCTGCAGGCCCTGGCCGCCGGGAACACCGTTACCTGGAAACCGGGTGCGGGCGGCGGCGCGGTGGCCGAGATCGTGACCCGGACATTGCGCGAAGCCGGCCTGCCCCCGGGCGCTCTCACGGTAACCGGCGAAGGTGTCGAAGCGGCCCGTACGGCTCTGGAGAGTGGACCCGGCAAGGTGGTCTTTACCGGCTCCGCGGAGAACGGGCGCACGGTGCTGGCGGCACTGGCCCGCACCTCTACACCGGCTGTCGTGGAGCTCTCCGGGGCCGACGCCGTGGTGGTGTTGCCTTCCGCGGATTTGCATGTGGTCGCCAGAGCGGTCGCGTTCGGTCTGCGCTGGAACGGGAGCGCCGTTTGCATGTCGCCGCGCCGGTTGTTCGCCACCGCAGCCACTCTCACCGCGTTGCGGCCCTTGCTGGCTGCCGCACTGGCCGACGTTCCCGCCGTCGGTCTGGAAGCACAAACAGCGGCACGGCTGGGCCCGATGCTTGAAGCCGCCGCGGCCTCGGGAGCGGTCCTGCGCGGGCAATGGCAGCCCGCGGCGCAGAAGCCTCTGCTGGTGGATGCGGCACGCCCTGCAATGGAGATTACGCGCAGCGATTTCTTCGCGCCGGTCCTTTCCCTGATTGAAGTGGAAACGATGCTGCACGTGCCGGAGCTCCACGCGGTGTGTCCCTATGCGCTGACCGTTGCGATCTTTTGCGGCCGCGGCCAGGAGAGCAAGGCGCGCACCATGGCTCGCGTGCTCAAGGCCGGCACGGTGCTGATCAACGACATTATCGTGCCCACGGCCGATCCGCGCGTTCCCTTCGGCGGCCGCGGCGCCAGCGGCTATGGCGTCACCCGCGGCGCCGAGGGCCTGCTCGAGATGACCGCGCTCAAGACGCTGCTGCTGCGGCGCGGCGGATCGCTGCGGCATCTCGATCCGGCCGGCGAGCGCGATACACCGCTCTTCGCCGGAATGATCGCGGCCCTGCACGGACACGGCCGGCGCCAACGCTGGGCCGCCGTGCGCCAGATGATGAGCGGCTTGAAGAATCGATAGGTCGTTCCTCCCGCAGGTGCGGAGCGGCTTGGGCTCCCTGGCCGTTTCCCTCACAGACACAATCGCTCGTTTCATTCGCTTTACCGCAACAGGAGAATCGCTCTATGCGCGTCGGTGTCATCGGATCCGGTTTGGCAGGGCTGGCGGCGGCCTGTACTTTGGCAGCCCGCGGGCATCAGGTTGATGTCTTCGAGAAGAATTCCTGGCTGGGTGGCAAGGCCGCGCAGCTGCGCGAACAGGGCTTTCGCTTCGACATGGGCCCGACCATCCTGATTCAGCCTTCGATGCTGCGCAAGATCTTTGCCGAAGCCGGCAAGGATCTCGACGCCTACATCCCGATGGAGCGGCTCGATCCGCAGTGGCGCTGCTTCTTCGACGATGGCGGCCGCATCGACCTGCTGGACGATATGACCGCCATGTCCGCCGATCTGGAGAACCGCTTCCCCGGCATGGGCCAAAAGTATGAACAGCTGATGGCGCTTTCGGCAGAGCTGCACGGCATCAGCGATCGCTTCTTCTTCTGGAAGTCCGTGGGCACGATGCGCGATACCCTGGACGTTGGCGGCGCATTCGATCTCAAGGTGCTGCGCGATGTAATGAAGATGCGCCTGGGAAGCACCGTCGCCAAGACGATCCGCGAGTTCATCTCGGAGCCGAATACGGCGCAGATGCTGGACCACATGGTGCAGTATGTGGGCTCTTCGCCGGATGCCTCGCCTGCCATCCTGACTGCGATCGGGCACATGCAGATGCAGGAAGGCATCTGGTATCCAATCGGCGGAACGCGCGCTGTGCCGGAGGGCCTGGTGCGGCTTGCCACCGAGCTGGGCGTGCGCTTCCATGTGAATACCGACGTGGCCCGCATCGTGACCTCGGGAGACGCTCGCGGCTCCGGCTCCTCACATGCGGCCATAGCGGGACTGGTGACCACGGCCGGCGAGAGCTATGACTTCGACGCAATCGTCAGCAATGAGGACGCGGTCCGCACCCATCGCGAGCTGCTGGCGGCCACTCCAGCCGCGCGCCACTTCGAGCATGCCCGCTCCTACGAGCCCGCCTGCTCGGGCGTCGTGCTCTACCTCGGTCTGAATCGGAGGTATGAGCATCTGGCACACCATGATTTTGTGTTCTCGCGCGATCCGCATGAGGAGTTTCACCACATCTACGATCGCGGCGAACCCGCGCCGGATCCCACCTGCTATCTGGCATGCACGGCGGCCACCGATCCGGAGAGCGCACCGGCCGGCGGCGAGGCTATGTACGTGCTGGTGCATACGCCGTATCTGCGGCCCCATCACGACTGGACGAAGATGTTCCCGGCTTATCGCCAGGTGATCCTCGACAAGCTGAAGCGCACCGCCGGTTGCAAGGACATCGAAGACCGCATCGTGTTCGAGAGCGCTTTGACGCCCCAGGATATTCACGATCGCTATCGCGTGTTGAACGGGGCCATCTACGGCCTCTCCTCGCATGGACGCTTCACCGGCGCCTTCAAGCCGGCCAATCGCAGCCGCGAAGTGGATGGTCTGTATCTTGCCGGCGGAGCGGCGCACCCGGGCCCGGGCATGCCCATGGTATTGATGTCCGGCTGGATCGCGGCGGACTCACTCGATGCCGATGCGAAGGATACCGGCTCGGCGCTGGCGCGCAACGCCGCGCGCGCAGACCAGGATGCCGCGTCGGAGTCTCGTTCCTTGACGCACGCCTGACCTCTCATCGTGTGCTGCCACCCCGAGACGTTTGAATAAGCAGGTGAGCCGACCGTGAAATCCAAAAGGGAGCACCACTACGAAGTGGTCGTAGAGTGGACCGGGAACCGGGGTACGGGGACCTCGGACTATCGCGCCTACGCCCGCGATCACATCATCACCGCTGACCACAAGCCGGAGATCGCCGGCTCCTCCGATGCGGACTTCCGGGGCGACGCGGCGCGCTGGAGTCCCGAAGATCTGCTGGTTGCCGGGCTGGCGGCTTGTCACAAGCTGTGGTACCTGCATCTGTGCGCGGAGGCTGGCGTCGGCGTGCTGGCCTACCGCGACCGCGCCATCGGCGTAATGATCGAAGACCCGGATAGCGGCGGCTACTTCACACGCGTCACGCTGCGCCCCCACGTCACGGTGCGGCCGGAGGACGACGTCGCGCTGGCCGAACGGCTGCATGCCGACGCTCACGCAAAGTGCTTCATTGCGAACTCCGTCAACTTCCCCGTTGTGCATGAGCCACTGATCGAGCGTTTGTTGTAATGCCCATGCAGCATAAAGTAGTGTCATATCCGCTACGCTCGTAGGCGAGCATGTATACGGAAGCCCCCGATTCGGGGGCTTCTTCACGTTGAGGACGACTGCGTGAAGAAGACGATTCTTGTGATTGATGGCGGCGTTCTGAGAAGAGGGACGAAAGCTGCTCAACGTGTATGATCCGCCGGGTGCTCTTACCTGTATCGGGA
>CAXUIM010000076.1:9524-15002 GCA_964250885.1 uncultured Acidobacteriaceae bacterium
GAGGCTCATCACCGGGCCTTCTACGCGGGGGAGATAGTCGAGGTTCCCAGCGGAGTGGCAGAGGGCCAGGCGCCGCTTGCGGGGACCCAGCCCGGAACGCGATAGTACGTCGCCGTGGCGCTGTTCGGCTTGCTGACATTGAGCAGGGTGAAGCCGCGATCGTAGATCGGATCAGAGCCGTCGGGCGGACTGGACGCCTGCAGCTGGAAGGCTTCGTTGTAGGCGAACTGAAGCGGCTGGGCGAACTGAAAGTACTGGTAGGGCTGGTCGCTCTGCAGCATGGTGAATCCGGAGTCTCCGACGCAGGCGGCGTAGGGAACCCAGGGAAACAGATCGGAGAGGCTCTCACCGGGGGCGCCGGTCAAGGAGGACCGCGCGATGGCCCGCGGATCGAAGACCTCAAGCACATGCTCGTGGCCCCAGAACCAGGCTTGAACGGCGCCAGGCGCCACGCCCTGAAGCTGGCCGCGCATACGCGCGTTGTACCAAAGAGCTTTGCCGGAGGCACTGCCGGACGTTCCCTCGATACTGACGAAAGGCGACCACGCCTGGTGATGAGAAAAGAGGAACGCCATGCGGCCGTCAGCCCTGGCCTGATTCAGCCAGTACACATGCCAGTCCCCCTCCGTCTCCTGCAACCAGGTAGTGTCCTCCTGAATGTCGAACAGATCGCTGTCGTGGAACCCGGTGTCCATTCCCTGCAGCTGCAGCCATGAGTTCTGCAGCGAAAAGAAGCTGGCTCCCTGCCGCGTCGCGGCTGCCCCGTTCGCGAAGCCACGGCCATTGTTCAGTGTGGCAAGAGCCTCGTAGTACGCCGAGCCGCCGCTGTACATATCATGATTTCCCGGCAGGTTGTAGACCGGAATACCGGGCGCATAGCGCTCCAGCAGTTCAACGAAGTTCTGCTGAACCTCCGGCGCCGTGCCCGAGTAATAGATATCTCCCAGATGGAGGATCAGATCCGGCTTGAGGGCAACCAGATTCAGGAGCACATTGATCGCAGCATCATCCCCGCTGCCCCAATCGCTCAAAATGCCGACCTTGAACGAGTCCTGCTCCGGTAGCGGATAGACGAACGTGCGATCCGGAGGATTCTCAGGCGCTACATAGGGAATGGGCTTTCCGCTCCAGACAAAGTCGATGTACGTGATCACCGCTCCCATCCAGTCCGGATCGCACCCGGACATGTGGATCACGTCGCTCATGGTCTCTTTGAGAATCGTTTCGCCACGCACAACGGCGTAGGCGTACACCAGTAGAAGTTCGATACAGGTGCGGGAGAGTACCGGGATGCCCAGCTTGACTGTATTCTGAGCAACAATTTGTGGGCTGATCCGCGATGGATGGGGAAGGGTCCCGAGAAGCTCCGAAACACGCGCCACGACATCGGACTGCGACTCGAGTTGCGACCCTGGCTGACGAGCCACAGCAGCCACGGCGGACTGAACAAGAGAATGAGGGGCAGAATGGAAACTCTTCCGGATCAAGAGAACTCTCCGTGACAATCTTCGCACTGAATGCCGGGCCGCGCGCGGGGCGCTGCCGCCAACTGGACGCTTGACGCTCACGGTATTGAACGCGGCGATGGGTCGTATCAGCTTGTACTTAACATCAAACCAAGCGAGTACGCTGTCTGGCCTGGAGGGAATGCCGCGCTTGAGCCAGGCTGTTTTCGACGAAACGCGTCAATCACAGGGCACGCGTCGGCGCTCTGACGGGCCGCAAAGATTGAATCCTCTCTTGCGACGCAAGCGGCGCGGTACCATGGACCCGACATGCCGCCAACTCGTCAGATCCTTTCGCTACTCGTCCCCTCGTCCTTGTTCACTGTGTCCCGTGTTCACTATTGGGGAGCATTCTGGACCGTGGTCGGCCTGGGTGTGATCCAGATCGTGGTGGCTTACTACAACAGCCATCTGACCATTGAGGCTCTTCCGCAAGGCGTCTCTCAAGCAAAGCGGACCCGCTATAGACTCATTTTCCTCGGGCTTGTGGTGGCCATAGGCTTTCTTACGCTGCTGCTTGCCAAGTTCAATGATGCACACCAGTACCAGGCAGAACTCGCCCTGCAACAGGAGCGAGCAAAACAGGACGTCCTGCAGAGCAGGCTCGATCAGACGCTGAACGCGATCACGGCTTCTCAGTCTGAACTCGACCTTATCCGGAATGCGGTCACAACCCACCACATGGACCAGGAGATGCCTTCGATGCTCCACTCACTGGACATGGTGCAAAAGCGGCTGGCGCAACAGGCAGCCTCGATGAGGATGGCACGGCCGCAGTCCACGCCGGCTTACGTCCCGGGCTTCAACAATCCTGCCTTCAGCCCTCCGCCCCGTTAGGAGCTTATTGAAAAAGCACCTCGGATGTCCGCGAGGCAAGTACGAAATCCGCAATCAAAGCGGGTTTCGCGAATCTAGCGAAGCCACAAAAGCCAATTTTCAACAAGCTCCTTGGGATCCCCTTCAAGCAAATTCTGGCCTGTCAGGCCTTCAGGTACAGAGGAATATTGAGAACCGAAATTCGATCATTGCCTTCCATCAACAATTCAGTCTTGAGCAGGGTTGCGCGCTGGGTATGGAGAAAGTAGTAGTACCAGCGCTTTTCGATCAGTTCAGGAATGATGGCCACGACTCGACGATCCGGATTGTCTTTGGCAAGCTTGGAGACATACCCGACGATCGGTCGAACGACGAAACGATACGGGGAGCTAAGCTCTACGAGTTCAGGGACGGTGGCTTGCGCGGCCACAACCGGTGTGACCACATATTCGTGCCACCGATCACAGAAATCGTCCTTTGTATCCTCTTCCGTGACGTGGACCACCTTTATCTCGTCCGACAAGGTCATCGCGAAACTTATTGCCTGTTTACTGATTCGGCTCCATCGCATGAGGGTGATGACGACGAGCGGCTTTCTATCTTGCGTGACCTCGAGGGGGGTATCACTCCCAATCTCCTGGCTGACTCTTTCGTAATGGCGGTGAACGCGATACATGAGGAGAAGCAGCGCCGGAATGGCAATAAGAGTGATCCATGCGCCTTCGCGAAACTTCGCTACGATCACGATCAGGACAGTGGTCCCGGTCGCGAGAGCTCCGACTCCGTTGATGAACATATACCGGCGCGAGTGTTTTCCGCCTTCCCGGCGCCAATGCGCCACCATCCCCGCCTGCGACATGGTGAAGGCGAGGAAGGCGCCGATGGCAAACAGTGGGATCAGGCGATCGGTGATTCCACCGAAGGCCGTAAGCAGAATTCCGGTAATAACCGCGAGTACCAGGATGCCTTCGGTATAGACCAGGCGCCTGCCTCGATTGGAGAAGGAGTTCGGAAGATATCGATCCTCCGCGATGAACCGGCATACACGTGGAAAATCAGCAAATGCGGTGTTGGCGGAGAAGATCAGGATGAGCAGGATGCCCGCGATCGCCACGTAATAGAACCAGCCCCTGCCGATAACGGCGCCGAGCAGCATGGACAGGATGCTCTGATAGTTCTTTCCGGTTGGGTCGGTGGCAACAATGCCATACGCCTTCACGAGATACGCGATGCAGATCAGCATTCCGGCCAGGGCCGCGATGATGATGGCCAGGGTCCGGCGAGCCAGCTTGACGCGGTCGTCGCGAAACGCCTGCACACCATTACTGATGGCCTCCACGCCGGTAAGTGCCGTACACCCGCCGGCGAAGGCTTTCAGCAGCAGCCACAGACTTGCAGCCTGGATGGTGGCGTGCGACACCGGCGGCGCCACGATAGCATGAGGGTGGCCTCCACCGAGGATGGTTTTGCAAAGACCAATGCCGATCGCGATAGACATTGCGACCAGAAACAGATACGTAGGCAACATGAAAACAGCGCCGTTCTCTCGAACTCCGCGTAGATTCACGACCGTGAGCAGCACGAGGGCGCCCAGGCAGAGACTCAACGTCCAGGGATGGAGAGCGGGAAAGGCTGAGGTGAGGGCAGCGACGCCGGCGGAGATGCCGACGGCAGCGTCGAGGGTGTAGTCGATCAACAGCGCTGCGCCGGCGAGCAGCCCCGGGAACATCCCAAGGTTCTGGTGAGCCACGGTGTAGGAGCCGCCGCCCTTGGGATAGGCTGCGATGGTTTGACGGTAGGAGAAATAGACGACGGCCAGCAGTGCGATGATGATGCAGCTTAGCGGGACAATGTAAGCCAGCCCGGCAACTCCCAGGGGAATGAGCAGGGTCAGCGCAGCTTCAGGCCCATACGCCGCGGACCCGAGTGCGTCGAGTCCAAACACCGGGACACCTTTGGCAACGCCGATCTGCTCACCTTCCTCCTCCGAGGATGCAAGCGGGCGACCAAAAATCAAATCGAGTATTGGCAATGATCAACTCCTGGGACGGACCCGCCTTGGGATCGTTCTTGGCTTGGGACATCTCTCCTGTTGCCGTGCCGCGGATGGATCGTGCGAATGCCGTTTCCTTCGGGGGAACGAGCTTGTACGGAAAGCCGAAGCTCCCCTCTAAACCTTGCAGGGAGAGATGCTCTGGGGTGCTTCTGGGTAGATGCAGCCTTGGTTGCCGGAGTTGAGTCGATTCTGATAACACACAAAGCTTCGTAGGAGTCTGGCAGCCACCGCGTCGGTGGTCTCCCGGTATGCTCAACCTCGAATCCTAACCCAGGGCACAGCCTGCGGCGCAGGCGTATGGCCGGACCGGAGCCAACCCGGACCATGAACCCAGACCACGAACCCAGACCAGGAAAATAGTCAACCGCTCTTCAGGTCATCGGCCCGCAAAGCGTAGCATATCCCCATGGCGGCGACTCTTGACGACCTGTTGCATGACGCGGAGCTAGCGCATGGACATCTCTGCGCGGGCCAGGTGCTGGGCGTGCGCATGGCCATGCTCGCGCTGCGCCGCCTGGGACTGGACGACCCGCGCCGCCGCCTGGACGAGCAAGGCAACCTGAATCCAGAACGCAAACGGCTGGTCACGTTTGTGGAGATCGACCGCTGTGCCACCGACGCGATCGGTGTGGTGACCGGATGCCGTGTGGGGAAGCGGGCGTTGAAGCTGCGCGACTGGGGCAAGATGGCGGCCACATTTGTAGACCTGGAGGCAAAGCTGGAAGACGCGGGACCTGGTAACCGGAAGAACGGCTCAGATCACGACTACAAGGGTTTACGCGTGGTGGCGCTGGAGAGCTCGAAGGCTCGCGCCAAAGAACTCTATCCGGAACTGGAGAAGAACCAGCAACAGATGAAAGCCTACCGCGAGTTGCCGGACGGCGAACTCTTCGGCGCCGAGTGGGTCCGCGTGCCGCTGCCACCGAGCGAGTTCCCGGGCTACAAGGGAGCCCGGGTGGTCTGCGCCCGCTGCGGAGAAGGCGTGAACTTCGATCGGTTCGTGGAGCGTGACGGCAAGCAATTATGCCTGGCCTGCGCCGGTGCGGAGAGCCTGTACTACACCGGGCTATAACGGCGGCATGGCAACGCAACTTCCATGGC
>CAXUIM010000077.1:0-14969 GCA_964250885.1 uncultured Acidobacteriaceae bacterium
TTGGCTGGAACGTGAAAGCTTTCGGAGAGCTGGACGGAATCAGTCTGCCGCAGGCGTTGTAGCAGCTGCGGCGCTCGGACAGCGGCTTGCGCGTGAGGTCCATGCGGAACATCTGGATGGGCGGCATCGAAAGCCGAGCATCCGTTCTTGAAACGAGACACCGTTTGCATCGGCGATGGAGAGCATCCGTCTTGTCGTCGAGCGGCTCAGGCACGAGCCGCCCGTCCTGCTGCAAGCGCCGCCACTGAAACACTGGTTTGCGTTAATCACGTACTTTCGAGCCACGCGGGCAACCGACATGCCGTGAACAAACAACTCCTCCACGGTCCAGCTTCACTTCAGACATACAACATCGTCACGCTGATCACACCCATGTACACCCGCAGACACAAGACACTTACGCCTGAAATCGGCTTGGTGCCAGCAGATATGACGGAGCCGCGGTGGCTGCGTCTTGCAGCATTCGGGCGATTTGCTTGCCGGTAACCGGTGCCAGCGTGAGGCCGAGCATGCCGTGACCTGTCGCAAGGTAGAGATTGGCATACTGCGCCGTGCGTCCAACAAAGGGAAGGCCGTCCGGAGAGCAAGGGCGATTGCCGCTCCACACCGACGAGGCGGTCCTGCGAATCTCATTAACGATCGGTTCCCCCACATACCCTAGCAGAGACTGCGTCAGCGATTCCGGAGTGACATCGCGATGGCGGCTGTGCCCTGATCTGGTGAGACGGAGGTAACCGCCCAGTCGCAAGCGTCCGTCGACTGACGTGGTCAGCAGCTTCGCTTCGGCAAACATCACCGGCATCTTGGGCCATCCGAGTTCCCGCGAAAAATCAAGTGTGTAGCCCCGGGCCGCCTGCAAAGGTACGCGTATACCAAGTGGCTCAAGAAGAGAATTTGTGTCAACCCCGTTTGCGAGCACGACACCGGCAACGGCAATTGTGCCATCGCGAAGGTCGGCGGCGGTGATGGAAGTACCTTCCCTGCGCAGGCGCACGATTTTGGCGTGTTCGCGTATTTCCACCCCCATCGAGCGGAGCTGCGAGCCAACTGCGCGGACGAATTGCAGGGGATCTACCGTGCAATCGTCCGGGTAGTAGGCGCCACCGCAGATCGCGGCGGTCGCAAAGAAGGCCAGCTTCCGCGCGCTGACATCGCTTAGCAACTCGATCTTGATCCCTGCTGCCCTCATTGCCGGAACTTGCGTTTGGAACTTCCTGAAGCTTTGCAGATCTCGGAAGACTTCCAAGGTTCCCAGACACTCACGGTGAAACTGGAAGGATCGGCTTAGATCCTGAAAGAGTTCAAGGCTCTCGTGGCTCAGCCTCGCGAGCAGGGCGGCGCGGCTGGAGAGACGCGGCGAACGGCTCGCACGAAAAAACTGCCACATCCAGCGCAGCATGCTAGCGCTCGGAGGCAGCTCGATCGCAAAAGGGCTGGCAGGCCGGAACATCCAGCGGACCGCCTGCACGACTACTCCCGGAGAAGCTAGCGGCATACTGTGGCTAGCCGCCACAAGGCCGAGATTGCCCGAGGACGCTCCTGAGCCTATCTCCGCGGCGTCGGCCAACACCACCGGAACACCGGCGAGCCGCAGCCAGTAAGCGCAGCAGACTCCTACGGCGCCACCACCGATCACCAGAATGGGCCGGGCTTCCGTGGCGCGACCGGCTACACAGGTCATTCGACACCTCCAGGTGCAACCTAGGCCTGCTGCACTGCCTTGAGTAAGAGGCGTGCCGCCACCATATCTTCCAGTGCGCACCCTACGCTCTTGAACAAGGTGATGTCCTGTGCGTTACGCCGGATGGCTGCAGGCTCCAGCAGCGCACCATGCAGGTCAGCAATGACATGCTCTCTGCCAATGCGATTCTCGGCCAGAGGGTTCAGTAGATCACCTGCCTCCACGAGCGCCCCCCCGAACGTATCCACGACCACCCGCGAACGACTCACGATATCACTGTCCAGCTCCCGGCTTTCCGGCGTGAACGCGCCTACAGCATTGATGTGCGTTCCCGGCCTGACCAGGTTGCCCGCAAAGAGCGGCTTGAGCGATGTCGTACAGGTGCAAATCACCGAGGACTCGGTGGCGCAAGTGTTCGGGTCCACGGCGGCGATCGGAATACCATGTTGCTGCTCCATGCGGTGGGCAAATTCCTGACCCTTCTCTCGAGAAGAGCCGCAGACCAGCACCTGGCCGTAGTTGTGTACCAGCAGCAGCGCAGCAATGTGTGCTTCTGCAATCGCGCCCGTTCCAAAGATTCCCAGAGTGCTGACCGACTCGGGAGCAAGCGCCCTGGTCGCGACGGCCGACGTGGCAGCCGTGCGGAGTTCTGTCATAGCGTTTGCCTCGAAGAACGCGCTTATCAATCCATCCAGCGAGTGAAAGGTATAGCTGGAGGAGTATGTGCTGGGTCCTCGTCCCGGGCGGCCGGCAAGCAGGATGGTCTTGATTCCGATCGCACCCTTCACCTGACAGGGCATTACTAGGATGACCCTGTTGTCTTGCATAAACTTCGAGCGCACCGGCGTCTTAAACTCATCGTAGCCATCGCGAAAGGCATGCCCAATTGCTTCAATCAGATGCGAAAGATCAAGCAGGTTTTCAACCTGCTCGTCGGTCAGCACCAGCATCGGTGCTGACACAAGCTCAATGTGTGACATGCATGCTCATCCTTGACGGCTGGCCTTTAGAACAATAGGGGGTTGGCTGGAGTGGGACTTGAGACCAACTGAGAGAGCGCCGCAAAGGAGCTTCCCGGGTTAGAACCGATATCGGACCCCGAGCTGAATAAGACGCTGTTCTCCCTGAAGCGGATCGCCGGCAAATTCTGTCGGCTGTCCAAAGTTGGAGGCCTGCATGTTACCAATGTATCCGGAAGGATTCGTGTTATTGAAGATGTTGTACATTTCAAAGTCGCCTTCCAGGCTGCCCCACTCCCGCGGGAAGTTGAAGATTTTTGCAACGCGTATGTCGGATTGAAAGAAGTTCGCACCAATACCGGAATTCTTAGTGGCCACGCCGGGGGGAAGGTCATTATTCACCCCGTCACCATTCAGGTCCAACCCTTCGATGATGTCGTAGTGTTGACCTGTGGAAAAGCGGGTGATGGAGGAGATCTCAAACTTGAACGGCAGTGTCAGGATCGGGCTGACCAGGAAAGAGTTGGCAGGCTGCAGCGCGCATGGGCCAAAATCGGCTGGAGCAACGGGATTATTCTCATCGATCGGGAGCGATTCAGGGCCGGAGTTGAAACCCTGGTCGGCCGCAAGAACGTCGCTGGCGTGGCATCGCGAGTAGACATACCACGCCGTAAGCTGGAAGTGATTGGAGTAACTGCGTTCGATGGATAAATTCAGAGCACGGTAATTGTTTTTTCCGTCGGTGGTCTCGACCAGGATGGGAAAATCGTAGCCGGCACTGGAGTATTGGTTGTAACGGTTGATCTCGTTGGGCAGCGCCGCGTGATCGCCACGGGAGAACAGGAAATCCGCGGTAAAGGTAGTCTTCTTGTCCAAGGCGCGCTGCATTCCTATCGTCGCGTGCTGATAGCGCGGGTCCACTTGGTTGGGGTCGGCCACGGCATCCGGCAGAGCCGCCCCTGTAGAGGCCAGTTGGCTGGTCGGCAGAGGCTCTCCATATTGATAGTAGGTGCCATTCGCATTCAAGATTCCGTTCGGCTCATTTACGTAGTATCCCAGCCGGAGGGGATTGCTGTTGCGCTCGTCGAGGGTATAAAAGGTCGTGAGAATGGGGAAGTTGAAGTACAAGCCATAGCCGCCGCGAATCACGGTCTTGCCGTCACCCGTCGGCTGATAGACAAAGCCCACCCGCGGCCCAAAGTTGGTGCCCGGTGTGCTCATCTGTTTGCCGTGAAAGGATGGCAGAACGGTCTGCAGGAAATCATAAGTAGGGCTGTAGCTCTGGTTGAAAGCCACCCCGGCATAGTAGTCCCAGCGGATACCAAGGTTCAGCGTCAGGCGCCGTGTTGCCTGCCAATCGTCCTGCACAAATGCGCCAACCCGGTGGAAATTATTGGTCTGGAACACTCCACTTCCGATGTTGTACTCGATCTCGTTAATCGGCGATGTAAGGGTGTTTCCCAGGAAGTAATACTGCGGTGTAGTCTGGGTCGTATAGTTCGCGTCTACATGCGGCGTAAACACATATTCCGTGCCAATCTTGATGTTATGGGTGGTGCGGCCGGCGATCACCAGCCCTAATGTATCTCTGAATTGAAATTTCTTTAGAGATGTCGTTTGCGGGAAAGCCGTTCCCTCCCCGAGCGTCACCCCGTTTGGAAAGAAGAGTGTTGGTCCTACATAGTTTGGCGGCAGGGCGTTTTCCCAGCTTGTCGTCTCAAAGGTCATCTGGTTGATGCGGGTGGGAGAGAGCGTTGATGTAAGGTTCACCACACCGGAGTTGTAGGTATTTTTGTTGAATCCCTGGGCCTGCTCCGGAGTTAAGGTATTCGCTCCGAAGGCGGCGCTGTTGGTCTCCCGGGAGTAGCGCAAGCTCAGCTCATTCGCGCTATTGAGCTGGGCATTGAGCTTGCCGCTAATCGTCAACAGAGTTTGCGGCAGGGTTTCAGGACCATCGAGCGAGGGTGCAAGCCCCAGCGTGTCCACATCGTTGATGGTATGTTGCGACAGCCGCTCGACGGCGGTGAAAAAGAAGAGTTTATCCTTTTTGATCGGCCCGCCAAAAGACCCGCCAAACTGATTCCTGAGATAGGCTCCTTTCGGTGCATCGTCGAGATTTTCGGTATGGGTGCGCCAGTTCAGGTCCTGATTGCGAAAATATTCGAAGCCGGTCCCGTGAAACTGATTGGTGCCGGATTTCGTGATGACATTGATAATGCCGTAAGCCGCACGGCCCTGCTCGGCAGTGAAGCGATGCGTGATGACCTGAAACTCCTGAATGGCATCGAGACTGACTGTGTAGAGTAGACCACCATCCAGGTCTTCGCTGTCGTCGGCGTTATCGATATTGAAATCCGTAAACCGCGACTTACCGCCTGCAATCGAGGGCATGAGACGATTCTGTTCCGTCGGATCACCGTTATAGGTTAATGTCACGCCCGGAGTCAGGATAGCCAAGTTAGCGAACTGCCTCGATTCGAGCGGGAGATCCTGCGTATCTCGCTGATTGATCGTCGACCCGATGAAGGACTCCTGTGTATTGACACCACTGTTATTTGCGTTCACATCGACCGCCTCAGTCACGGCACCGATGGCAAGCGAAGCATTCACCGCCTGTGTCGATCCAACCGTCAGGACTAAGTTTTCGATGTTCTTGCGGCTGAAACCGCTCTTGGAAACGCTGAGGCGGTAGTTACCCGGGGGAAGGGCCAGGAACGCATAGGCGCCGGTATCGAGGCTGTGCGTTGTCCGCTCAAGGCCGGTATCCACGTTCCTAAGCGCAATCGCGGCGCCCGGGAGGGAAGCGCCCGCAGGGTCGGTAATAAAACCGCGCAGATCAACCGTAGACTGTTGGGCTGGGCACTGGAGTGCAAGGAAAAGGAGAGCAACAGCAAGGCAGACCTGGCGCATAGGATGTGCTCCTGACAGTTATGTTGCTATATAACAGCATGATTCTTGGAACGTCAATTAGAAAATTGGAGGTAAGTTGGCGGAGTGGCGCCTCGGGCCGCCTTCGCATTCCATATAATTCCCGTGGTGAGCAGCGTGCCCGAACCAGCCCGAGCAGAGCGTTTCAGTCTGAATCCAGAGAGCGGCCTGCCGCTGTACCTGCAGATCGCGCATGAGTTCATCTATAGAATTGAATCCGGCATGCTGCGGCAAGGCGATAAGCTGCCTGGCATTCGTAAGCTTGCCGCCGAATTGGGCATATCCTTCCTTACTGTCGATAAAGCCTACAAGTGGCTGCGTACCCGCGGCGTGGTCGTCAGTATTCCCGGGGTCGGCATCCGCGTGCAGCTGACACTCGAGCCCACCAAGGAAGAGATCAACCAACGTCAAAAGATTGGCCGACTGGCGGAGAAGGTCATTCGGCTCTCGATTAAGGAAGGGCTCAATCCCGGAGTCGTGGCACAGGCGGTGACGCACTACGCACGGGTTCATCTCGAGCTGTTGCGCTCTCCGGAGATCGTATTCGTGGAATGCCACGCAGAATACGTGGATGATTACACCAATGAGCTGCGCCGAGCCCTGGCAGATGAGCGCATCACGGTACGCGGTCTTCTGCTCGAGGACCTGGAGCAACAGGTGAAGCGTGGGTCAATCGACTTGAGCAAGGCCGCCTATTTGACGACTACGCTCTATCACTTCGATTTCGTGCAGCGCTCTGTGGCTTCGAAAGGTATCCCTGTCCTTGCGTTGTCGCACACGCTGGACCAGGAAGCGATCCGGCTGTTGTCCGATCTCGCCCCCAACGAGAAACTGGGCGTTCTGCTCGGGCCGGTTGATCCTGCTCCGGGAATCATTCAGACGATTGAGTTCTACCGCAATCAGCAGCCAGGCACAATTCCCTTCGCGATGGTGACCGATCAGGCTGCTGCGCGACGTTTGGTAGCCAACTGCAAAATCCTGGCGTATACCGCTGCCTGCCAGGAATATATACGCTCCTTACCCCGCCCGGCGCCGCGGACGATTCTAGTGCGCTTTGTTCCCGACAAGGAGGCCATCAATAAAATCCGGCTCCTACTGGCGCGCAGAGAACAGAACGACCGCCGCACAGCCCATCTGTCCTGAGCGTTTAGCGAGGGGAACTTCTTGCGCGCAGTTTTCCCTTGACACGCCGATGTTCTGCGGCTGTAATGCGATCATATAACTGTTACAAGATACCGCGCCGATGTTTTACGCCGATAGGTCCATCTGATCCAGCCGGAGACCCTTCATGAACCTGTCCAACATCATCTCCGCGGTTGACGTGCACGCCTGCGGTGAGCCCGGCAGAGTGATCGTAGGCGGTGTGCTCCATGTTCCCGGCGCGACCATGTTCGAAAAGAAGGTCTACCTGGAGCAACATGCCGATAGTTTAAGGCGACGAATGCTGCGCGAACCGCGTGGCTATCCGGCGTTATGCTGCAACCTGATTCTCCCTCCGTCGGACCCGAGCGCCGATGCAGGACTGATCATTATGGAGCAGACTGAGTACCCGAGCATGTCCGGCTCCAATACGATCTGCGCCGCCACCGTGCTTATCGAGACCGGCATGATTCCGGTTCACGAGCCCGTCACCGAATTGACGCTCGATACTCCCGCGGGCCTGGTGCATGTTCGGGCAGAGGTTTCGCAGGGTAAGGCCAGGAAGATAACGTTCCGGAACGTTCCCGCGTTCGCCACTCACCTTGATGTCACACTTGCGATCCCGGAATACGGCCGCATCACCGCAGATATCGCCTACGGAGGCATGTTTTACGTGATCGCAGATGCGGCGCAATTCAATCTCTCGCTTGCAGATCACGAGGCGCGGGAGATCATGAAGATTGGAGAGATGCTCAAGGCCGCAGCCCGCGAGCAGATCGAGGTCAGCCATCCTGAAAACCCCGGTATCTCCGGGGTCTCTATCTCGCAACTCTCAGCACCGCCGACCCATCCACAAGCCGATCGAAAGAACTCGGTTGTGGTTTCTACTGGCGCTTTCGAGTGGGGTCATCCGGAAACATGGTCTGCCAGCCTGGATCGCTCTCCTTGTGGTACGGGCACATCGGCGAAGATGGCGGTTATGTATGCCAAGGGAGAACTGCCGCTGCGACGCGAGTTCGTGCACGAAAGTATTCTGGGCACCTTATTTACGGGCAAGCTCCTCGATGAAGTTCAGGTTGGTCCATACAAAGCGGTCGTTCCCGAGATCAGCGGTACTGCCTGGATCACCGGATTCGCCAACTATGTTCTTGATCCGACCGATCCATTTCCCGAAGGCTTCGTGGTAGGTGACCTCTGGCCTGTCGAACGGCGCATTAATAGCTCGGCTACAGCAAGGACCAAGTCATGAATTCTGCGTCGCAATTTCTTCCGCCCGGGTTGTTCGCTGTGGATACCCATGCAGACAGCCTTGCCCGCGTACTCGATTCTGGGATTGATTTCCTTACTGACGAAGAGACACTCGCCGTCAGTTTGCCGCGCATGCAGAATGGCCTCAGCGCTCAGATTTTTGCGTTGTACGTCGCCCCTGGACTGCCGGTTGGGGTTACCTTCAAACGCGCCATGGCAATGGCGTCGGCTGGCCTTGCGGCAGCAGAGCGCTCTGGCGGCAGATTTATCTTCGTGCGGACCGCGAAGGACCTTGAAGCCGCTTGGGCGCGAGGAGTGAAATGTGGCCTGCTCGCCATCGAGGGTGCCCACATCCTTGAGGGTGACCCTTCGCTGCTGCACGCGTTGCACGCTATCGGGGTAATCAGCATGACGTTGACCCACGCGAACGGCAATGAATTTGCCGACTCCTCGCAGGACCGTTGCCGCTGGGGCGGACTGAGCGAAGCCGGACGCAAGCTCGTGCGCGACATGAACCGCCTGGGAATGCTTGTGGACGTTTCTCACACATCCGATGACACCACGGCGGCGGTGCTCGAGGTCTCGAGCACACCGGTGATAGCGTCTCATTCTGGCTGCCGCGCGGTTTGCAATCACCCCCGCAATCTTCCGGACGAGTTGATTCGCGGAATCGCTGAGCGAGGTGGCTCAATTCACGTTCCGTACTACCCGCCCTACCTCGATCAGAAAGCCTCAAACGCGTTTACGGCTAACTGGGAGCGGCTGCGTGGCGATAACCCGCCCGACCCGCCTGCGGATGACCCCGGCTACATGGCGAGGCTCTATGCACGCTGCATGGAAGGTGTTGCACCGGTCTCTCTCGACGCGGTGTGTGCCCACATCGATCATGCGGTGTCGCTGGTTGGCCCGGAGCATGTCGGGCTCGGATCTGACTGGGACGGCGCGGACGTTATGGTCGCTGGACTTGAGACCTGCGCGAAGCTTGGCTATCTGGCGCACGCGCTCACATCACGCGGTTACAGCGACAAGGATGTACGGGCGATCTTCGGCGGAAGTTTTCTTCGTGTCTTAGGAAAGGTAGTCGGAGAATGAAACCAGCATTTCGTTCCAAGCTGCACGTCGCCTTGTCTGCACTTTGCGTCTGTGTTTCGCTCAGCATGCGGGCACAGTCCTCAACCTACGAAGTGAAGCGGGAATTCGGTCTGCGCATTCCGATGCGTGACGGTGTGACTCTTTCGGCCAACGTGTACAGTCCCGCCGCACCAGGCAAGTTTCCGGTCATTCTGGTCCGCACTCCATACGACAGCGCCCAGCCGACGTATTCCGCGGCCGGCGCTTACTGGGCATCGCACGGCTACATCTACGTTGTCGAGGACGTGCGCGGAAGAGGAGGCTCGGATGGCGTGTTCTATCCATTGGTCGACGAAGCCCTGGATGGGGATGACAGCATCACATGGTGCGGCACGCAGTCCTGGTCGACAGGAAAGGTCGGCATGCTCGGGCCCTCCTATCTCGGATGGGTGCAGGGGTATGCCGCCGGCATGCACAACCGTTATCTGAAGGCCCTTATCCCGACCGTAACTCCGCCGGATCCCTACAGGGACTTCCCCGTCCAGTTCGGCGTGATGCAGGTGGCCACTGCCTCGTGGATAGCATTCATCTCTGGGAAGACGCTGCAGGACATCACCCAGTTCGATCTATACAAAGCTTATGCGCACCTGCCCCTGATCGATGTGGACCATGAGCTGGGCCGAACCATTCAGCCGTGGCGCGACTGGTTGAATCATCCGGATTATGACGATTACTGGAAAAAACAGGCCTATCAGGAAAAGATGCTCGACTCCACGACGCCCGCGCTCAATGTCACTGGATGGTACGACGACGTCCAGGTAGGTACCACTGAGAACTACATCAATATGACTACGAAGGCCAACACTCCAGAAGGCCGCAATTTGCAGTGGCTATTGATCGGACCATGGGGACACGCTACCAATGCCGGGCGCGTGCTGGGTGAAATCGACTTCGGGCCTACGGCCGTTATCGACTTTACCGGCTTGGAACTCCGCTGGTTCGATCACTGGCTGAAAGATATAGATAACGGCGTCGAGAAGGAACCGCACGTTCATATCTTCGTGATGGGTGAGAACGCTTGGCACACAGAGAAGGAATGGCCCATAGCGAGGACCCGATATGCGAAGTACTACCTGCACAGCGCTGGCCGTGGAGCCAATAGTCGCTTTGGGACGGGCACACTCTCAGAACAGATTCCCGCCGCGGAAAAGACCGACCGTTACCGTTATGATCCTAACGATCCTGCGCCATTCATCACACCGGCTGACTTCCACCAGACCGGTGGACCGGATGACTATCGCTCTGTTGAGCGAAGGGATGATGTTCTGGTGTACACGGCGGCTCCTGTCGAACAGCCAATGGAAGTCTGCGGTCCCCTGCAAGTAAAGCTGTTCGCCGCCTCGTCGGCGCCCGATACCGATTGGACGGTCAAGCTGCTGGACCTTCATCCGGATGGTTTCGCGCAGCGTCTGAACGATGGCATTGTGCGAGCTCGCTACCGTGAATCGCAGGAAAAACCAACGCTTCTGACTCCAGGGAAGATCTATGAGTATGAAATTGGCGCCTGGTCGACCTGCGTGCAACTGCAGAAAGGACATGCGCTCCGGCTGGAGGTCTCGTCGAGCGCCTTTCCCAAGTTTGCGCGGAACCTAAATACAGGTGGCAATGATGCTCTGGAGTCCAAGGGCGTCGTGGCGGAGCAGACGATCTATCATGACGCCGCCCATCCTTCGTATGTCCTGATTCCCGTCGTGCCATCTGAAAATAGAGATCATTTCTGAGGCCGCGACCGCAGAATCGATCGGGAAGTCGAGTTCTGCTCGGATTGTTGTTCGCCATCAATCTGTTGAACTACATCGATCGTCTTACGATCAGCGGCTTGCTCGAGCCGATCAGCAAAGACCTGCATCTTAATGACGCGCAGCTTGGAAAGATAGCCTTAGCGTTTTTAATTCCATATTCGGTGCTGCCTCCGATCGTTGGCTGGATCGGTGACCGTGCGTTCCGTTCCCGCTTGATTGCGTTTGCGGTTTGTATCTGGAGCATCGCGACTGGTGCGGCGGCCGCGGCGCGAAGCTTCGCCCAACTCGCCCTGACCCGGGCCGTGGTCGGCGTGGGCGAAGCGACGTACATGACCCTGGCGCCCAGCTTGATCGCCGATGCTTTTCCCCCAGGTAAACGCGGATCGGCTATGTCGCTCTTTTACATCGCATCGCCCGTAGGCGCCGCTTTGGGAGTATTTCTCGGTGGTCTCATTGCATCGTTCTATGGGTGGAGGGTTGCTTGCCTCTTGGTGGGCATCCCAGGTTTGGTGATGGCGCTTGTGGCCTGGTTTTATCCTGAACCGCAGCGCGGCGCCCTTGATCCCGGCGAGCCGTCCGACCGTCCGCCTCTGCGTCAGGCGTTGAGTTCGCTCACAAGCAACCGCGCATACCTGCTGCTGACCCTCGCTTATACCGTACAGTTGTTCGCCTATAACCCCATCGAGTTCTGGCTCCCAACCGTTCTGCAGAGAGACAAGGGCATTCCCCTTGTGCAGGCCAACAGTACATATGGCGCCATCGTAGTGATAGCGGGAATCTTCGGGCCCGCGTTGGGAGGTTTTATCGCGGATCGTTTCGCGCGCAGTTCCACGAAAGTCTACTACCAAATATGTGTGATAACGGCGCTCGCCTCGGTGCTCCCAATCCCCGCGATGGCGCTATTGCCAAGGGGCCAGGCGCTGTTTAGCGCAATCTTCAGTGAAGTCTTCCTGGCCAACATGAGTACTGGGATAGTGTTTACAATTCTGGTGACGATCGTGATCCCAGGCTTACGGGGAACTGCAACCGCTGTTCTCCTGACAGTCATTCATCTGCTTGGCGACGCTATCTCGGAGCCTCTAGTCGGGATCGTGTCCACATCGCTCCAGAGAATTGCTTCGTCGAAGGCGAGGATAGGCGTGGCCTGGCTGCCTTCCGCCGTTCAATCGCAGCACCTGGTTCTCGCGCTTTGTGTCGTTGCCGCTCCAGCCATGGCATTGTCGGGGCTGCTCTACATTGCCGCAATTCCCTCAGGTTCAAGAGAGCACTTGAAGCAAGCTTGAGCAGCACGTGAAATGCGGCAATGATCCCTCCGGTAGTTGCCCACTCACGCCTGCTATCTGCTTGCCGAGTGAATCAATACCGGTCTGCAGTTGGCACTGAATCGCATCAAGCTGCTCGCGGGTGAATTTGTAGCTCTTGTACTCAATGGCTGCTGAGATAGGGCCGCCTTGGGGGAGAAGACGGTGGCAAACGACACGCGGTACAGCGGCAGGAGCCTGCCGGCGAAGGCGAGAGAAGCGTCCTCTGTCCAGCGCTCCGATAAAGGCTGGCTGAAGAGCCGGGTGACCGTACTGTCGGAGTCATAGAGCGGCAGCTCATGTAAGAGAAGGCAAGGGCGTGTTGATCCTGCGATTCCCGCTCCAGAAGGAGGCTCTGTCGCTCAGAAGGGAGAGCAGTACGGTTCGCGGCAGTCAGATCGTCGTAATAGCGATTGAGGATGTTCCACTGATCCTCTGTATCCCCGATCGGAAAGAGGAGATCGACTACCTCGTCGCTTTCTTGGGCGCGAGTGAGAATATCCGGCCAGTGTTGAAAGAAGCTTTCGCGAAGGTCGGAAGGAATGTCGTCGGCGAAGTCCCTCCTGGCGATGAGGAGGGCATCCCTGAGCGCTAGGGCCATGCCGCGACGGATGAGGTGATTACGCCTCGCCTTTTCTTTGTCGCTCGAATCGTGGAAAGATTTCTGGAACTCACCCAGGAGAACCCCGCCAGCGGTTGAAACGAGGGAGGCTAGAGCCGTGGGAATGCCGTGACCAGGTGTAGCGGTAGCCGCCGCCGCTGCTGTGCCGAGAAATGCAACACAGCTGCCAAAGAGGACCGGTAGGTACCTAGCACGTTCTTCGGGATGTTTGAACCTGGGGATCATCCGAGGGAGAATTGTAGTCCGCGCAGTCAACTATTATGGCTGTTGTTTGTGAAATTATTTGGCGTGTTCTTTTGGAGTTATTTGTCCTACCGTCAGCTGAATCTTGCTTCGGCGACCGCTCGCTACAATCTGTTAAGGCGCTGCAATGCAGCGACGTCGAGCGGCATGGACGAACCGGGACTATGGGTAGCACCGCTTCGCTGCATCTCTGAACGATAAATAGCGGCACAAACGTACGCCAAATAGTTCCTCAAGCTACAGGCCCTGGCGTAGTTGCGGCGGGAGTTCGGATGGCAGGGTGTCGAGGACCAGCTTGCGGAGTCTCTGCTGGGCGTGCACTAGGCCGGCGCCGAGCTTTCGCCCATCCTCGTGTGGCGTAAGCCCTGAAATTACCTGACCCTCCATAGAATGGTTTTGCCCCCCAACAATTCACCTGAGCCTTTTGCCGTAAAGCTGAGCGCGCTCTCGTTCTAGTTCCGTCCTCAATTCCTCTTCCGACGGCAGGACCAGCTTGTAGCGGCTAGCAAACATCTGTTCGTTCTCGTGAAGAACGGAATACCGCACCACAGAGACGTCTTTCTGCGCGCAGAGAATGATCCCAACAGTCGGATTGTCGTCGGCGCTACGCTTCAGGTCATCCATCATTCGGACGTACATGTCCATCTGGCCGATGTCCTGGTGCGTCAGTTCTCCGGCTTTGAGGTCGAAGAGCACGAAGCATTTCAAGAGGTAGTTGTAAAAGACGAGATCGATGTAGAAGTCCTTCGTCTCTGTGCTGAGCCTGTACTGTCTTCCGACGAACGCGAAGCCGCGGCCGAGCTCCAAAAGAAAGGCTTGCAGGTTGTCGAGCAAAGCTCGTTCGAGGTCTGCCTCCAGGAGGCGACCGACACCAGGAAGACCCAGGAACTCGAGCATCACCGGGTCGCGGACGAAATCCCGGGGAGTCTGGAGTGGAGCGATGGCACCTGAAGCCTCGTCTTCGACAGCCCGCCGGTCGGAGGTCGCAAGCAGCCGCTCATAATAGAGAGTGTTTACCTGCCTTTCGAGCGCACGAGTCGTCCAGCCTTGCGCTGCGGCCTCTGCCATGTACCAAGAACGGGCTTCTTCGCTCTCTACCTTAAGGAGCGTCCGATAGTGAGTCCAACTCAATTCAGGACGCAGCGCGTCGCGAATCGGAAAGGCTTGATAGAAGACCCGCATGTGCCGGAGATTCGTCACGTCGAAGCCGCGGCCGAACTCGCGGCTGAGGGACTCGGCCAAGATCGCCAGGAGCCGAGTGCCGTACTCGGCGCGGGATGCTCCTCCCTGCTCGAACTCGACAATATGTCGGCCGATCTCCCAGCACGTCTGGACCTGAACCGCGTCAACCGCCCGGAGAACCTTTTGGCGAGCGCCCTGAATCAGCTCGCGGAGGCTATGGAGCAGTTCTTCAGTTCCCAACGGGCTGTCCTTCGGCTTTTCCAAATGGTTCGCCATGAGCTCTACCTATCGTAACCGTCTCGGTGAGCGTCAACTCACAGCCCCAGGCTGTCGTTCACAGCGATTGCGATCTCCTGTTCGGAGCCCAAATACCGCTCCGTCGTCTGGATAGACGAATGCCCCAGCAGGAATTTGATCTGTTCGAGATCGCCGCCGGCCTTGCGGCACAGCTTGGCGCAGGTGCGGCGGAGGTCATGGGCGCCAAAGCGCTCGATTCCGATCTGCTTGGCCGATTGCTCGACGACCGACCAGATGGCCCAGTCGCTCAGGCTCTCGCCCACTTTACCGCCTTTGGAGATCGAGCGGAGCAGAGGACCGTCTTCGAGCCTGGCCTCGGCTTGCCACGCATGGATGCCCCGCTTGACCCAGACAGGGATCGCCACGGTGCGGACCCGGCCCCTTTCCCGGTGAGGTCAACGATGACCCAGCGGTTCTCGCGCATCTGGATCTCCTCTATAATATAAGGAGGCCAATTCCTGCCGGCGCAGGGCGCAGCCGACCAGCAGCGCCAGG
>CAXUIM010000078.1:0-11989 GCA_964250885.1 uncultured Acidobacteriaceae bacterium
ACGCGAGTCGCCGCCGCGGAGCTTTGGAGCGGTTCTCCGTCTGCGCCGCCGGATAGTCCAGCTGATGATATCTTCTCCTGAAGAAAATGGGCATTGCGGTCCAGAGCTTTAGAAGCTTGTTGAAAATCGGCTTTTGTGGCTTCGCTAGCTTCGCGAAACCCGCTTTGATTGCGGGTTTCGTACTTGCCTCGCGGACAGCCGAGGTGCTTTTTCAACAAGCTCTTGGACCAGCAACCGGAGAGAGCGCTCAGACTTTGCGGCGGCGGAAGGTGAATGCCAGTGCAAGCAGGGCACAGCCGCTGAGTCCGAGTCCCAGCTCCTGGTCGGGCGTATGCCGCCAGGCAATCTCGACCACGGACGGACCCGCGGGCAGCGCGCCGGCGAGCAAGCCATCGTCGCGCTGAATGTGAGCGGGTTCGTGCCCGTTGTCGGTCAGCCGCCAGTCCGGATAGTCGCGCAGGTTGACGATCAGATCCTCCGGGTGCGGCAGGTTCAGCACCAGACGCCGGGGAGCCCGTTCCGAAAGGGTCTGGTCGATCGGCGTGGGACGGTCGTAGTCCGGATTGGTGGCGTTGGGGTTGGGGATGGTTCCTGGGGCGAACGCCTGGGGGCTGTCCGCCAGCCAGTAGCCCGGGTCATCGCTGCGCAGAACGTCGTTGTCGGCGTCGGTGGGGGTGTACTCGTCGGTGGGCTCGGCGCCATGACGCGAGCGGAAGAGGGCCGCGACGGAAGCAGGGCGATCGTTGGGGGCGCAGGCCTGGCCGTACAGCTGGAAGCAGAACCAGGACAGCGCCAGGGGCAAAAGAAGCGTGGCGAGAATCGTCGCGGGACTGCCCGTGCTGGGCCCTGGGCCGGAGATCGGCTCGGCGCCCTTCCGCTTGCCCAGCAGCTGGGCCAGCGCCAGGGCGAGCACGGCGGCCAGTATTGTCAGCAAACGCCAGGGGAACTGCAGGAAGGCGAGCTCGGGAAGATGCTGCCATAGCGGGGTCGAGAGGGGAACCAGCAGGAAGGTGATGACGAGAGTGAGAAGGGCCAGAGGGATCGCTAGCGCAACCCCGGATCCCTCTCCAGATCCCAGGCCGGAATCCAGTGCGGTGCGGTCGGCCTGCTCCCCCGCCGGCGAGCGTGTATTTAGCAAGGCGCTCAGGACAGCGACGGTCAGCAGCAGCACCCATACGGCCAGCACGCTGACAGTATGGGTGACGACGTTGTGCGGCTCGTAGTCGGTCCGGCTGAAGAGGAAGTTGTCCTGGAAGCGCAGGTTCGGAATGACGGCCATCGCGACCTGGACATAGCGTCGCTCGAACGCGGCCGGCAACAGGTACAAGGCGGGCAGGGCGAGACCCAGGGCGGCGCCTGCGATAAACGTGGGAGCGAAAGTCTGCGACGCGCGCCGGCGTGCGGCGATCCCGGCGATCAGGCGCAGCGCCGCCAGCAGCGCCAGCGTGTAGCAGCCCATCACCGCGGCGGGCGCATTGGTCAGCCACAGCAGCGCAACCGGGATCGCGACGCCCCGGATCGACGGCCGGGGGCGCAGGGCGGCGAGCAGCAGCAGAGGAATCCAGGCGGCCGCCAGCAGCTCGGCCAGCGCCGAGCGCTCGAAGGCGTTAAACAGCATGTAGGGGTTGGCCAGGTAGAGCGCGGACACGAGCACCGCAACGGCGGGCGAGAGAGAAGCCCCTCCGAGCTGCCGGACAACGTGATACATCGAGAAGCCCGCGGCGGTCAGCGCGATCCAGATGTAGACGATCGGCGCCGCGCCGGCGGGGATGGCCAGGGTCGGCAGGGCTCCCAGCATCAGGGCTCCCAACATCCAGGAGAGCGGCGGATAAAAGAGGAAGCGCGGCTCCCCCGCACTCCAGGCGGGGCTGAAGGCCCAGCGCGGATAGAGGGTTCCGTGGCGAAGCTGCTGCGCCGCATCGAGCCAGCTTTGCATGTGGAAGACCAGATCGTGTCCGCAGGAGCAGCCGTGTATCAGCAACGGGGAGATCGCGAGCAGCGCGGCCAGCGGCACAAGCAGAAGCGGACCCGGGTGAGGCGCCTTCCGTTCGTCCCTGCTCGGCATGATTGATTGTTGCATCGCGAGCTGAAGCTATACCAGAGTTGCTATCCCCTGGGCGAAAAACGCCGAGTGGCTTTTCCTCAAGGAAAGCCGCCTGGCACGATCCTCCCGAGGGCACGGAAACTCTGGTATCGCTCTGAAGCTACCGGGGTTCGAGCACGAGAGTGTGCGCCACGGAGGGATGTTGCAGCGGCATGGCGAAGGTGGTTCCGTTGAGCCAAGGCAGGAACTGATCGAGGTACCAGGGGCTGGCGGGGTCTTCCGATTCACCCGTGGTGATGTTGGCCACCGTCGCCTCGGGATTCGCCAGGTCGGCCGTGAAGCGCTCGCTGGGACCGAAGTGCAGGCCCGTGGCCGTGATGGTGGTGCTATCGCCGCCGTCAGGATGGAGTCCGGTGCCGGTGGCGTGACCCAGCAGCTGGCTCAGCAGGCTGTGGCTGCCGAAGAGAGGATGGGCAATCTCGATCGGGTGTACGGAGCCATAGCGCCAGCTGGCGAGATCGCTGGGCGCTTGCGCGTTCTGCAGAGAGCGCTCGATGCAGGTGGCGAGAAAGTCGTTCCAGTTCGCGAAACCGGAAGGCAGCCAGCGTGCGGGAGCGTGTTCCAGCAGCTCTTCCAGCGCGTAGTTCCTCTCGCCCCAGGTATAGAGCAGGACCAGATCCGCGGGGGAGGGCGCCGCCCTGCTCGCGCCGGCTCTGGCTCCCGTCGAGCGGGTCGAATGGCGGTTTGGGCTGCGCAGCTGGCCGCGCAGTTGGGGCAGGAGCAGCATGGGCCAGAGCTGGTTCCGGGTGACCGAGACGATGGATGCGGCGGCCGAGCCGGGGGTGAGATCGCCGTTCCATTGGCGCAGAATATCCGCCGCCTGGTGCAGCCGCCGGCCGTCGCGGGCGAGCACAGCCGGCGACGCGTGGTCGAGAGCATAGGCCAGGTGCTGCGCCACCGCCAGATCGAACTCGGAGTGCACATCGGTCTCGATGTGCAGCATGGCGGCCGGAGTCAGGCCGGTACGGCCCTCGAGCAGGTGGTCGATGCGCTCCACCCGGTAGGGATCTATCCAATCATTGGATAGGAAGTAAGGGTAGTTATCCGGGGCGATCCGGGAGTTTGCCGTAGCCAGTACGCCTGAGGGAGGATCCAGCACCGACGGCAGCGCACTGTAGGGAATGTAGCCGGACCAGACCTGGCTGGGATCGAGCGCGTCGACGGGAACGGTTGAGATGGGGGAGCCGATCGTGTAGAGGATTTCGGGCTGCTCGGGCATCTGCTGAGGGGCGGCTTGCGGAACCTGAACGGCCTGCGGAGCGGGCTGCGCTGTCGCTGCCCTGGGCCGCCGCCGCGGGACTTGCGGCCGGACCAGCGCGCGGCCTCCCGCGGCCGGGGCAAGCGCGCTGCGGCCCGAACCGGATGAGACCGGGTCGAACCCAACGGGTTGGCTACGCATCGGGAGAGCCACACCGTTCGCCAGATGAGCCCGGCCGGAGAAGGCCGCCGGAGTTCCCGGTGTGACCACGGACGCCTCCGGTCCCCCGGACTCGTCCTCCTCGTCTTCTTCGGGCGTGCGATCGGGCATTACGAAGGGCTGCGTGGCGCGCGGGCGCTGCACGGCGGGACCGCGAATCGGGATGCGGCCCAGCAGGTGATATCCGATGTGGTGCGCGTCGGCGTACACCAGATTTTGCGAAACGTTGCCCAGATCGGCGAACGCGGCTACCAACGACGCCGCGTCGCTGGCCGTAACGATCGACAGCAGCGGCACGGTCAGAGTGCTGGGATCGTAGATGGGCCAGGCCAGGGACAGTGCCCGGTGCTCGCCCGGATGGAGCGGCGCGATGAGCGGTGTGATCACCGGCGTCTGGATGTCAATGGCGCCGATGCTATGGGTTGTGGTGAGCACGTCGAGAGTCACGTCGCGGCCCCCACGCACCCGGATGCGCTCTGTCTGGTGGCTGGCGAGGGCCCAGCTTCCGCCGGGCTGTTCGAACTCCGTGTTCGCGCCCGTGCCGCGCAGGTGCTCGATGCGAAGGTCCTGCACGTCGGCGCCGCTGTTGGTGAAGCCCCAGGCGACGTTCGCGTTGCGGCCGATGATCACGAACGGAACGCCGGGAAGAGTGAACCCGGTGACATCGAGCGGGGCGCCGCTCGAGGCGCCCGCGGCTGAAGAGTCGCCTGCGGCTGAAGAGTCGCCTGCGGCTGAAGAGGCGCCCGCGGCTGAAGAGGCGCCCGCGGCCGAAGAGTCGCCCGCGGCTGCCGCTGCGCCGGACGAAGTATCGACGTGCAGGCCGGCTTCGTACCAGATATCAGGGGCGCTCAACTCCAGGTGCGTATCGTTCGAGAGCAGAGGCGCGCCCGAGGCGGAGCGGGACCCTGCCACCGCGCAGTTATTGGAGCCGGAGCGGCAGTCCTCGCATTGGCGGTGGTTCAGCGCGGCATAGGTCGCGAGCAGCTTCTGCGGGGAGGCGTCAGGAGTATCGGGGGTGGGCCGATTGCGCGATTGCGACGGATCGAGCGGGATCTGCTCAATCTCGGGCGAGGGCACGGTGAGGTCGGGCGCAGCCTGGCCGGGCGGACGATCACGCCAGGAACCGACCGGATAGAGATCGGGGAGAAGGCTGGCGGGCAGAAAGCGCGAGAGTTCCTCCCGGTTGAGCTTCTGCGGAAACTCGGTGGCAAGATCCTCAGCCATGGCCAGCCCCACCAGCAACGTGTCGCGCGGCGACCACGGCGCCGGCTGGTATGCCAGCAGGCGGAACTCGACCGGGAGCCGGTTTGGCCCACCCGTCTTTGCTGCGGCGCTCTCGATGAATGCATTGACGCCGTTCGCATAGACGGTCAGCTGATGAAGCTGGTCCGGCGGCAGCACGGCGACGGCGCGGTCCGCGGCGGCGCGAATCTGCAGATAACGCTGGCGGCGGTCGTGCTCCACCAGGCCGCTGCCCAGAATCTCGGCGAGCTCCCCGGCCGCATGGCGGCGCAGAAGATCCATCTGCCACAGGCGATCCTGCGCCGTGATGTAGCCCTGGGCAAAGAGCAGATCGTCAAGGCTGGCGGCGTGGAGAGACGGAACGCCCTGTTCATCGCGCGTGACCGTAACCGGAGCACGCAGGCCGGCGACGGTCAGCTGGCCGTCCACTTGCGGCAGCGACGCCTGTACCGCATGGCGGAGCCACAGAGCCCAGGACAGGAAGCCCACTCCAGCCAGCATCAGGAGAATCAGAACACCGGTCCGCAACGCCCGCCGATCCTTCCGCCGCGGCCCGCGAGCGTTCTGCCGCAGGCGCCGGCCGGTGTGGTTGGCGGGTTTCGTGGAACCCCGCGGCCGCAGTCGCGCCACGGCAACAGCCATCCGCTCCCGCAGAGTGTCCGCGCCGTCATCGGCAAGGTCGTTTCGGGTGAGTAGGCGAGGCTGCTGCGGTGACGTGCTTTCCGCGGGGAGGGGCGGTTGTTCCGGCGGATGTGAGGCCATCGATGGATGTGATTCTAGAGCATCCGTCCGTTGTGATCTCAGAGCGTCCGTCCCGGAGCCTGTACTACTTGTCCGGTTGCATGACGGCCAGTTCGTTTCCGCTGGGGTCCCTGAAGTGAAAGCGCCGGCCACCAGGGTAGGCGAAGATCGGCATCGTGATGGCGCCGCCTGCATCCTGTAGTTGGCTCGCCAGCGCCTCGATGTCGTCGCACTCGATGATGGCAAGTGGCGCCCCGGGCTTGCTGGCCGGATCCCCATTCAGGCCACTGTCAAGCCCTGCTCCCTGCACGGCGGCGTAGTCTTCGCCGAAGTCTTGAAACGTCCACCCGAACAGACTTCCGTAGAAGCTCTTGAGCGCCGGAACATCGACAGCGGGTAATTCGAGATAGGCGATTTTCCTGTCGGGCATGAGGTCTCCTTCGGCGCTATGTAAACTCGCGCAGTTCTCCTGCGGGTGTCCCGGTCCCAACAGCCCTGGAACCTTTGGGCGCGGGCTCCAGAGCCGGTTGGACCCCTGGCCTGACAAAGTGGACAATCAGCAAAGTGAGCAGCAGGGCAACCGAGGCGAAGACAGAGCCCTCGGGACCGTCGGAGCCTCCCGAAAGCCAGCTCCTGCCTGCCGGATGGGTGATGAAGAGGCGGCCGATGCTGACGTTGCCGCTGTCCGCCACGCCGAAGAGATAGCTTTGCGCCCAGTCCCAGGTCATGTGGAAGCCGATGCCCCACCACAGGGATCCGGTGCGCCACAAAGCGTACGCAAACGTGATCCCGGCAAGAAAGACCTGCAGCAGGCCGAACAGGGTCTCACCGCCGTTACCTGTGTGCGCCAGGGCAAAGACCAGGGAGAGGAGGGTCGCGGCCAACCAAAAGGCCAGTGGGCGAACGTTGGCCGGCGAGATTTTCTCAGCGAGCCCCCAGAGGCCGCGCATCAGGGTGTACTGGAGGTAGCCGCGGAAGCCGTACTCCTCGGCCAGACCGACAAGGAAGAACGCGAACAGCCACTTGAGGCCGTAGAGCAAGATGGCCGTGCCATGCAGTGCGCGGCCATCGAAGATCAGCAGATGCGCGGCGCGCAGCCCGAAGACAACAGCGGACAGCATCACCACTCCCCAGAGACCTCCGGGGATGATGTCGGAGCCCCGGTATCGGCCGATCCCGTAGGCGCGCAGAGGACGGCGCTCGCCTCTGGCGAACAGCCAGCAGACCCCCAGCAGGCCGAAGAAGGTGACGCTGTCCTGGACGATCACCAGGAGAGGAGTGAAACTGATGTGGAGATGCGGCCTGGGGGAGTCAGGATGCGCTTTGGCAAACGCGTGCACTGCCTTGAGCTCATGCAGGTGACCGGTCGCCGCGACAGTCAGCAGACCGCCCAGGATCGATAAAACCACGTAGACGACCAGCCAGATCGCGAAGCCATAGCCGGCCCGAAGGCCGAAGCGGCCAAAGAAGATCCGATGTGCGGTGGACGCCGGCGGCGGCGGCGGAGGCTCGAGCGGGAGGGAAGGAGTTAGGGAATCCAGCTCCGCGGGTTGCGGTTCGTAGCTTTGGCCTGCAGCCGGGTCTTGGGGCGTCGGTTCCAATGTGCGTCTCCTTATGCGTCTGCTCGATGCGCCAGGCTGATAGCCTCACTTTGAAGGCGACCTGCCGATGGCGGCCTGACGCGCCCCGTTGATGGCCACCGAAACGCGCCAGCTCTGGAAGGGCGGCTCTGGAGTGGTTGATGGCAAGTTACCATACGCCCGTTCGCGGACCGAAGTTCCACCAGGGGCTCGGATATGCTGGGAGGGTTGCTGACGGACACAAGGGAGCTGCCGGCTTGAACTGCCGCGTCTTGTATCACGACAAATGTTTCGACGGCGCGTGCTCGGCCTCGCTGTTCACGCGCTTCCACCGCGAGTGCATCCGCACCGCCGACCGGTTCGACTATCGCGGCCTGGTGCATCGCGCGGGAGCGCTCTTTGACCAGAGCTGGTTCCTGGCCGAGGGTGAGAACGCGATCGTCGATTTCAAGTACTCGCCCTCACCGCGGGTGACGTGGTGGTTCGATCACCACCTGTCGGCCTTCATGAATCCGGACGATGAGGCCGGCTTCCGCCGCGGCCAGGTGAGCGCTGACGGCAGCCCCGGACCCAGGGCAAACCGGCAGTTCTTCGACCCGGACTACACGAGCTGCACCAGCTGGATTGCGCACATCGCGAGCACGCGCTTCGGGATGGATGTGGCCCCGCTGGCGGAGTTGATCCATTGGGCCGACATCGTCGATGGCGCGAAGTACGAGAGCGCGCGGGCCGCGGTGGAGATGGCCGCACCGGCGATGAAGCTCACGATGGTGATTGAGAGCGCGCCCGAGCTTGCGGGCGAATCCATGTCGCAGCGGCTGATTCCGCTCTTGACGGCGATGCCTTTGCGGCAGGTGCTGGAGCAGAGCTTCGTTCAGGAGCTTCTGGGCCCGCTGATGCAGCGTCACTGGGCGGGGCTGGAGCTCATTCGCGAGCGCGCCCATTGCGAGCGCGGCGTCATAACCTTCGATATCACCGACCAGCCCACCGAGGGCTACAACAAGTTCATCCCGTATTACCTGCACCCCGAGGGAATCTACAACGTGGGATTATCGAAGTCCAGTTTCCGTAACAAGGTTTCGGTGGGCACCAATCCCTGGACGACTCAGCCGGAGGAACGGCTGGCCAACATCGCGGCGATCTGCGAACGCTTCGGCGGGGGCGGTCATGCGCGCGTCGGAGCGATCAGCTTTCCGGTCGAGAAGGAAGACGAGGCGCGGCGGGCGGCGGCGCAGATTGCGTTGGAGCTGGGCGACCGCGAATAGAGTGTTGTTCCTGCAGGTGGAGAGCGAGCCCTACGTGGCCGTGTTCCCGGTTAACTGATTCCACACACTGTGTTGAGCTTCCCAGCAAACAGGAGAAATCCTGCCGGCCGTTCCTCTCGGCAGGGAAGCGCGTACGGTCATTGTCCGGCTATGCAACCGTGTCTTGATTGGCTTTCGAGCAGCAGATGGCGGACGCTTGAAGTTGCCGCTGCAAACTAATACTGCGGGCAAGCGCGTAGCTCTGGGTTATTGACCGCCAGCTTTGAAACTCGATCTGCTGAGGCGAACGACGCCCCCCGAGGGGATTTCAGGCCTTCCAGATGTCGCCGTTGGTCATTCAAACAAGATATTTAGCGGGAACAGCTAAGGAATAAACAGAATCTGCCGATAGACCGAGTCGCGGGCCAAACCAAGATATTACCCTCTCCGGTGTATAATATAGAGCGAAGGGAAGGCGAAAATGTACGATACCGCGAACTATCAGTCATACGTTGGTAGGCATGCACCGGACTATCGTCTCGCTAAACGTGCAGCACTCGACCTGCTCAATGAGCTAGGGATTAGCGATCCGCCCGTGGACCCGATTATCATTGCGCGAAGCTTAGGAGTGAGCGTCAACTTCGTTACATTCGATAGCGCACGAGAGGGGGTGTCTGGTTTCTACGACTGTGAAGATGACGCGATTTTCGTAAACCGTCAAGAGTATCCTCTTCGCCAGACATTTACAGTTGCTCATGAATTGGGCCACAAAGTTCTGCACGAAGAGTGGGCGCGCTCGGCGGACTACCAGGTATTGCTGAGAGACACCACAAATCAAGTGCAGGATCACCGCGAGCGTGAAGCGAACGCATTCGCTGCGGAATTGCTGATGCCCAAGTTCATGCTTGATCAGTATCGGGATTTGAGCGTAGATCAGTTGTCCACTCTGTTTGCCGTGTCTCTGCCAGCTATGCGAAATCGGGTCTCCTTCGTTTATGACCGATAGGCAGAGTGCTAAATCTGGTATTCAAACAACAGATCAGAGTGAGCCAGAGCTGGATACGGTACTTTCAGAAGGACACAAGCTCCAGCTTGCAGTTCTACGAGAAAGGAACCGGCATAAAGAACTCATGCAAAAGAACGAGTTGGGTTGGATCGGTCAATTTGTTGGCGGGGAAAGCACCGCATCCATAACACTTGCTTCAGCAGTTGTGGGTTTGGGAATTATCGGAGTAATTGCTGGCATCGCTCTCACTGCTGTGAATCCTGGACTGAAAGACTTTTGGGGAAAAGAGATCGGGATCTCTTTTGGCGCCATCAGTTCAGCCATGTCGTTCGTATTCGGTAAAACTTCGAAGAAGTAGGGTCTCGTTCTAGCTTTAGCGACGGACGACTCGTTTCCGGGTACGTGCGAAGCGGATGCTCTTGCTCCGATGAGGCCGGCTTGTCAACCTAGATCGGATCTCGTTTTCACTTGCGCGGTCCACAACTTGTTGCGGCTGCCGCGCCATAGCGAGCCGAAGACCCGAAGCTCTCACGCAGTGCTGTGCCTGAACCGTCCCGACAAGGCCAGTTCTGGCCTTCCAAAACAATCTTCAACACATTAATCCCAGCCTGCTCTCCACCACAAGAGAAATCAGGCAAGCCAATCAGCCCGAACCAAGCAACAGCGTACCGCGGCCGCGCTGTTCAACAACTCCTACGGCTTGCCCAGATGCAGCTTGCTGATGTCATTGAAGATGACAAAGAAAAAGAACGCTATGACGCAGACGAAGGCGACCTGATAGATGCGCTCCTTGACCTGCTGATTGACGTCCCGTCGCATCGCGCTCTCAATCAGCAGGAAGAAGATCATCCCGCCGTCCAGGGGAGGAAAGGGCAGCAGGTTGAAGATGCCCAGGTTGAGCGAGATCAGACTCATCAACCGCAGCAGCGGCCAGAGTCCCATCTGGGTCGCGATGTCGATGTCCTGCGCAATGCCCACCGGCCCGCTCATCTGGCGTACCGAGACGTGATGTGTAAACAGACCCTTGAGCACGCGCAGGATAAGCTGCGAGTCGTGCTCATTGTCCTTGAGGGATTGGTGCACAGCCTGACTCAGCGGCAGATGCCGCACATCCACCGGCGCGGGCGTGGCCACGAACCCGATCTGATACTGCACGTCGCTGGGGGTGGAATCGACGCGCTCCGGCGTCAGGCTCACCGGCAGCGTCTGTCCGTTGCGCACAACCAGCAGCCTGGCGGGCGCACCGGCGCGATCCTTCAGATAGGCATGCAGCGCGATCACGGAGTGCATGTGAAGACCGTCAATCTGCTCGAGTTGGTCTCCGCGCTTCAGCCCCGCCCGGTCGGCCGGCGTTCCCGACGAAATGTTGGCGATGCCGATGGGACCCGGTTGCATACGCGGAATCAGGCCGATGGCGGTCATGTCATCGGCTGTGAAGTCGCTGTCGCTGGCAGCCAATACATCGAGGCTGCGCGAGACGGTCTGGCCGTCGCGGCTGAAGGTAATCGGCAGCGAGCGGTTCAGGTTGAGCGCGGACTCCTCCAGGATCTGATCCCAGGTGGGATGCTGGATCCCATTGAAGCTGAGAATGGTGCTGCCGGCGCTGATCCCGTCCTGCGCGGCCGGGGTATTGAGCGGGACATAGTCGACCACCGCTGGACCGTTCAGGTACTGGTCCGTTTCGAAGTGGTACAGACCCACGAGGGTGAGCAGAACAAAAGCCAGGATGAAGTTGCTGAAGGGGCCCGAGAGGACAATCAGAATCCGTTGCCAGCGCGGCTTGGAGATGAAATCGCCGGGCGCTGCCGTGGCCGGGTCGGAGCCATGCTCGCCGGCCATCTTGACGTAGCCGCCCAGCGGAAGCGCCGCGATCTGGTACTCGGTGCCGTTCCTGCGGAAACCGAGCAGGCGTGGACCGAAGCCGACGGAGAACGTCTCGATGCGAACGCCACAGAGTTTGGCCACGGCGAAGTGCCCGAACTCATGGATGAGCACCATGATGCCAATAACGACAATGAATTCCAGGATGACAAGAAGGATGTGCATGAGTTATTGAGCGATCAGGCTGCGGGCCAGGTCGCGCGCCTGGAGATCGGCCGCGAGCACCTCGGGGATGGACGCAGGCGAGCCCGCGTTGGTGAGCGCCAGCACAGCTTCGATTGTACTTGGGATGCCCGAAAAAGGCAGCCCACCGTCCAGGAATGCTGCCACAGCGACTTCATCGGCTGCATTCAGGGCGATGCAGTGGAACTGCGAGGCGGCGGCCGCCTCATACGCCAGACGAAGGCAGGGGAATCGTTCCAGGTCCGGCGGTTGGAAGTCCAGGCGCGCCAGCTCCGACATGTCAAAGGTCAGGTCGCTGGGAACGCGCTGCGGCCAGGATAGCGCGTAGAGGATCGGCAGACGCATGTCGGTCACCGAGATCTGCGCCAGAATCGAGCCGTCGATGTACTCGACCAGGGAATGGATGGTCGACTGCGGATGCACCGTCACGCGCACCCGCGACGGCGGCAAGTTGAACAGGCGGCAGGCTTCGATGATTTCCAGGCCTTTGTTGAGCATGGTTGCGGAGTCGATGGTGATGCGCTGCCCCATGACCCAGGTGGGGTGCTTGAGCGCCTGGGCCGGCGTGATGTGCTCGAACTCGGCCAGCGG
>CAXUIM010000078.1:12089-14931 GCA_964250885.1 uncultured Acidobacteriaceae bacterium
ACGATGGCCGAGACCACGAAGTCGGCCTCCGGCAGCGTGGCGACGCGCACCGTGCCGGCGGCGCCGTGAACCACCTCAATTCCGGTGAGGCCAGCAGCGTTCAGCCGGGCGGCGAGCGCATCGGCTGCGGCTTCGGTAGCCATGGAGACGACCCGCGGCCGCCAGCGCTGGCACTGCGCGAACGCCGCGTCCAGGTTGCGGCCCGCGGCCAGCGCCACGGGATAGAAGCGGTCCGGATGCGATTCACAAAGGCTGAGGGTGCTCTGGCCGATGGAGCCGGTCGAGCCGAGCAGGGCGATTTTCTTCACGGGGCTGTCTTCACAAGAGGCATGGGCTAGAGGAAATGGATGGCGAGCGATGAAACGGGCGCGGTAGCTTCTAAGCCGCTTCAGGCTCCGCGCGCCGCTCCCGCCGGGGGAACCGGCCAGCGTCTTCGCAAGCGAAGACATGCCGGCCGCGCGTGCGAGCCTAACAAGGTATTCCTCGCCTCCGACGCGGCGACGGTCCTGACAGATCATACGACAGCGGCTCCACAAGTCATACGACAGCGGCTCTACAAGCTGCCGAAGCCAAGGTACTCGCGCGCTACCAGCACGAACCACAGAACGGGCGCGGCGACCAGCAGGGCGTCGATGCGATCAAGAACGCCGCCATGCCCGGGAAGCAGGGTGCCCGAGTCTTTGATACCCGCGCCACGCTTCAGTGCGGACTCCAGCAGGTCGCCGAACTGTGCGGCGGCGTTCAACAGCACCGCCAGGATCAGGAAGAACCACCACGGTTCGCTGGTGTGCAGGCGAGTAAAGCTGGAGTTCTGCTGGGTGAGCCAGTCGCCGAGCAGGACCAGGCCCAGGCCGAAGATGCAGGAAGCCACCACCGAGGCGATCGCGCCTTCCCACGTCTTGTTGGGTGAAAGGCGCGGGGCGAACTTACGGCGGCCGAAGCGGCGGCCCACATAGAGGGCCGCGATGTCGCCGGACCACACGCACAGAAACAAAAAGAGCAGCAGGGCCGTGCCGTCGTCTTCATTGAGAATCTGCGCCAGCAGCGACAGAGGATAGGCGATGTAGATCAGCATCAGCAGGCCGGCAGAGGTCTGCCAGAGAACGCGCGCGAGTGGGGCGCGGAAGCTGGCCACGGCGAATAGAACCAGGGTTGCCAGGGAGGTCGCGATCAAAGGCGTATCGCGCGGCCGGAAAAAGGCCGCCAGGAAGAAAAGAACGATGGCCGAAACGGTCCACCACAGCGGAACCGGGCTGCCTTCCGCCGCGGTAAAGGCGCGGAACTCCAGCGCGGCCAGAAGGGCGATCCCAGCGGCGGCCAGGTGGACCAGCCACAGCCTGTCGTAATACACGAGGGCTCCGACCAGAACAATAAGAACGATTGCGGTGACAATGCGCTTCATGCGTTCTGGTGAGAATACATGGCCGCGTGGAGGTCAGGCCGGCGAGAAAAGCACCTTGCGAATAACCCGGCGCCAGAGGCCAACGCGCTCCAGTTTACGAACGGAGCTTCGTTCCGAAGGAAGATGGGGAGCTTCGTTCTGACTCAGACCCAAATAGGGCAACAACATACCTGGCGAAGTAATCTAGGGCCGAACTCTGTTCCAAGATTGCAGGGTGAGACCTCGCTCGATGGGCTCTGGTCTGCCTCTGGTATACCATTGTACCTGCTGACTACGTTGTGGAGTCCGCGACATAAGTCCGCACACGAGAGGTCCATATGCGTTCTACGGTAGCGTTGCTCCTTGGTTTCGGCCTTTGTGTTCCGCTGCACAGCGAGCCGATGGCCACGTCTCAGGCTTCGACACAGAAGGTTCGTGCCACACAGGACAGCTGCGTCGCAGGTGTTCTCATCGGCCAAGATGACCCGGACGGTCAAATTTGCAATCAGATCGTCAAGCCGATGCTGCGAAAAATTTATGAACGTTGGGCCGCCGCCATGCCTGAGCAGGTCGAGCCGCCCCGGTTGGCCAAGGGTAACGCCGTAGTCGAATTGCAAGTAACGTCAGATGGAAAGTTGGAAGAGGCATCCTTGAAGGAGCATGCACCGCTGATCGCCATGGATGACGACGCGCTGCAGTCCGTGAAGGCAACGACGTTCGATCCGTTTCCCACGAGCTTCAAGATGCACTCACTGAAGCTGCAGATACGTTTTAACTACAACGAGGCAGCTGAAGGACAGTAACTAGAAGTGCGCCGCCATTCGTTTCGTCAAACTAAGGAAGCTTAGGGCAAATTCACCTATCGCCAAAATAGGGTGTTGATATCTGACGCCGTGCTCGATCCGGTCTGGACGAGATTGAGGGCGGTGCTTATTCGCGCTGCGGCTTTTATGGGGCTCGTGAGACTCGTATCGATTGTGAGACCAGGCTTCGGCATATGCGATGTTTCGAACTCTCCGCTGGCCTGAAGGCGCTCGAATTACGAGAGCGACGCCAATCTCCGATAGTGCAATCTGAACGGCTTCGGCGTTTCAGTTCGTCGAGCGGACAGACGCGCTTCGACAATTCCTGTGCAACCGTAAGCTTGCCGGCCGCGGGCAATCCGTAGATGAAAACGAGCCTCATGGAACGCTCCGGGCGCTTTGGAAAGCTTCAGGTTAAGAACGCTCTACACAGCCTGAAATGGGGCAACAACAAATTCAGCCCACATTTGCCGTCTGCGGTAAGTAGCCTGAATCTACCAGGGGCCGATAAACGAGTCTGACATATCAGCGCCTCGAAGATCGGCGGCTCAAGGCTCCGGTGCAGGTTCCGACGTAAACGTCGATGCGGGCAGCCCGGCGGCATTATAGAGGCTGTCCTGAACCACACTTGACCAGCCGAAGCGAACGTAGACGGGGT
>CAXUIM010000079.1:0-13455 GCA_964250885.1 uncultured Acidobacteriaceae bacterium
ATGGGCAAATGGTGGAGTATCTGCGGATGAACGGGATCGTTCCGCCCGCGAGCGCGAAGTAGCGGCTCCATCGCAGCCTGGTCGCGGGACCAAGGTGGCCCCTGCAACCCCCGTGTGCTCTGCTGTACCCCGCACGAGAAATGCTCTATGTTTTTTGAAGAGGGCGCGTGGGAATGATCGATTCAAAGAGAGTGTTGCAGCATCTGGACGAGCTTCGCGCTCTCACCGCGGACGCGGAGGGCGCACAGCGGGTGGCCTGGTCTCCCATGTGGCTGAGCGCGCGGGCCTGGTTCGAAGAAAAGTTGAACGATCTGCCGGTGGAGCATCACCACGACGCGGCGGGTAATCACTGGGTGACGCTCCAGGGCAATTCCGAGAAGGCGCTGGTGATCGGGAGCCATCTCGACTCCGTGCCGAACGGGGGCTGGCTGGATGGCTGCCTGGGTGTGCTCGTTGCGCTTGAGATTCTGACCCACTTCGCGGAGGTGTACGCGGGGCGGCCGCCGCTGACCGTGCGGCTGGTTGACTGGGCCGACGAAGAAGGCGCGCGCTTCGGACGCAGCCTGTTCGGTTCGGCGGCCTTCGCCGGCAATCACACCATCGCTGCAGACCGGGCCCGCACCGACCGTGAGGGCATCACCCTGGAAGCGGCCCTGCGGGAGTGCGGGGTGGACGTGGAGCGCATCGGAGAGGCAGCCGTCGAGCAGAAGAACATCGCGGCGTATCTCGAGTTGCATATCGAACAGGGGCCGATCCTGGAGCGCTTAGGCAAACCGCTCGCTGTGGTGCAGGGAACAAAGGGAGTAGAGCGCTGGGCGATCACCTTCCGCGGACAGGAGGCGCACTCCGGCTCGACGCCGATGGAGGCGCGGCGCGACGCGCTGGCCGCCGCGGCCAGGCTGGCCCTGGAGATCCGGCCGATCGCCCGCAAACATCCGCAGTCGGTCGCGACGATGGGCAGCGTCAAGACCTACCCGGGAATCGTGACCGCCGTGGTGGGCCGGTGTGAGGCGACTCTGGATATGCGGGACCTCGACGCCGAGGTCCTGGCGGGAATGCTGCATGAGGCGCGTGCGGCCAGCGAACGGTTTGCGCAGGAGGAGGGCTGCACGGTGGAGTGGTCGAAGATATGGTCGATCGAGCCCATCCCGTTCGCTCCGGATCTGATTGCGCTGTGCGAGGAGGCGATCGTGGAAACCGTAGGAGTGTCGGAGCGCTTACCCTCCGGACCGCTGCACGATGCGGCGGAGGTGGCCCGCATTGGCATTCCGACCGTGATGATGTTTGTGCAGTCGCTGAATGGATTGAGTCATAACCGCGCTGAAGATACGGACCGCAAACACCTGGAGCAGGCCGTAAACGCCTTCGGGAAGCTGGCTGAGAAGACCGTCGCCTGGGTTAGCGAAACGGTTGGACAAAGGCTTGGCAAGAGCATGGGCGAAAGCGTTGGCTGAAAGGTCGGCACAAGGAGCCGCCAAGGCCGAATCGCGCGTTCTGGCTCCGGATCTGTCGGTTCTGGCTCGCCGGATAGGAGCGTTTCAGCCCCGGATAGTGGATAATCGTGTCTTCACCACAGATCGCCACAGGCAAAAAGAAGGACGTGATCCAGCATATGGGTGAGTCGACTCCATTTTCCTCAAGGGCGCCGGCAAACGCGGAGATTGAAGCGCGTTTTGCGGATCTGCATCCGCCCTTTGATCGAACCGCCGCCGTGGCCGAGGCCAACCGCTGCCTGTACTGTTTCGATGCCCCCTGCATGGCGGCCTGCCCGACTCACATCGACGTTCCGAAGTTTATCAAGAAGATCTCCAGCGACAACCTTGAGGGCTCGGCGCGGACCATTCTCGACGCCAACATCCTGGGCGCGAGCTGTGCGCGGGCATGCCCGGTTGAGGTGCTCTGCGAGGGTGCCTGCGTCCTGCACCGCTACAACAAGAAGCCCATCGAGATTGGCCGGCTGCAGCGGTTTGCGATGGATGCGCTGCACTCCAGCGGGGCGCCGCTGCCCTTTGTGCCCGGGCCGGATACGGGCAAGAGCGTGGCCCTGGTCGGCGCCGGGCCCGCGTCCCTGGGTTGTGCCGCGGAACTGCGCCGGCGCGGGGTGCGCGCGGTGATCTTCGACGCGCGTCCACTGCCGGGTGGACTGAACACTTATGGCATCGCCGAATACAAGCTCCCGCTGCGGGAGAGCCTGCGGGAGATCGATATGCTGACGCAGCTGGGAGTGGAGTTTCACTTCGACACGGTAATCGATGCCGCTCGGCTGGCCGAGCTGGAGCCGGCCTACGATGCCATCTTCCTGGGCCTGGGATTGGGCGCCATTTACCGCCTGGGCCTGGCGGGCGAAGATGCCGCGGGCGTAACCAATGCGCTGGACTTTATCGCCGGCTATAAGAGTGGGTCGATCCCCTCCGTCCCGGCCCGGGTAGCAGTGATCGGCGCCGGCAATACGGCCATCGACGCCGCGAACGCTGCGGTGCGGCTGGGCGCCCGCGAGGTGCACATGGTGTATCGGCGCGGACCGGAGCAGATGTCGGCCTTCGCCTTTGAATATGAACACGCCATGCAGGAAGGCGTGAAGTTCCTCTGGCACGTGGCTCCGGTGGGTCTTGCCGGTCAGGACAAGGTGGAGGCGCTGCGGCTTGCCGGGATGCAGACGCGGGAAGATGGATCGCTGGTGCCGAAGACCGGTGATGAGTTCACGCTGGATGTGGATCTGGTGGTGCTTGCGATTGGACAAGCCACGCATACGGAGTTTCTTCACGGAGGCAAGGTGAAGCTGGAGCGCGGGCGCATTGTGATTGACCGGGCGACCGGGCAGACGACTCACCCCAGGTACTTCGCCGGCGGGGATTGCACCAACGGCGGCCGCGAGGTTGTGGACGCGGTCGCGGACGGAAAGCGCGCGGCGATCGGAATCGCGGCGTGGCTTGAAGCGACCTTTGAGACGGGCGCGCGGGAGGCGACGCATGCCAACGCTTGAGACAACGTTTGCGGGCATTCGATGCATGAACCCGTTCTGGCTGGCCTCGGCTCCGCCCACCAACTGCGGCGAACAGATCATGCGCGCCTTCGATGCCGGCTGGGGCGGCGCGGTATGGAAGACCATCGGCGAACCCATCACCAATGTCAGCTCGCGCTACTCCTCGATTGACTGGGCGGGCCAGAAGATGATGGGCCTGAACAATATCGAGTTGATCTCCGATCGTCCTATCGCCGTCAACCTGCGCGAGATTGCCGAGGTGAAGCGCCGCTACCCGAAGCATGTGGTGATTGCATCGCTGATGGTGGAGTCCAAGCGCGAGGCCTGGCATGAAATTGTGCAGCGCACCGAGGATGCGGGAGCGGATGGCCTGGAGTTGAACTTCGGCTGTCCGCACGGTATGAGCGAGCGCGGCATGGGATCGGCCGTAGGCCAGGTGCCGGAGTACTGCGAGCAGATCACGGGCTGGGTGAAGGAGAAGGCGCGCACACCGGTGATCGTGAAGCTGACTCCCAATATCAGCGATATCCGGGTGCCCGCGCGCGCCGCCCGCCGGGCCGGAGCCGATGCGCTTTCTGCGATCAACACCATCAACTCGATCACCGGCATCGATCTGGATACGCTCGAACCCCGGCCCAACGTGGATGGCCAGAGCTCCCATGGCGGCTATTGCGGTCCGGCGGTGAAACCCATCGCGCTCAACATGGTGCAGCAGGTGATGAGCGATCCCCAGGCGGCGCTGCCCATGTCCGGCATCGGCGGCATCGGCACCTGGCAGGATGCGGCGGAGTTCATCCTGCTGGGTTCGGGGACCGTGCAGGTGTGCACCGCAGCGATGCATTACGGCTATCGCATCGTCGAGGACATGGCCGACGGTCTGCTGAGCTGGATGCGGCGCAAGGGCTATGCGACGGTCGAAGACTTTCGCGGCCGCTCTCTGCCTACCGTGCGAGAGTGGAAGAACCTCAACCTGAACTTCCAGGTTGTGGCCCATATCCATGAGAGTCTGTGCATTGGTTGCGAGCTTTGCTACACGGCTTGTTGGGACGGAGCGCACCAGTGCATTCATCTGGATCGAACCCTGCCGGCCCCGGATCACACCCGCACCCCCGATCGGGTCGCGGCCGAGAGCAGCCGCCGCATCAGCACCACGCCGATCCCTAAACTCGATCTGGACGGAGCCGGGTTGGACGGACCGTACCGTACGCCGCTGTCGCGAATACCGCGCGTGGATGAGCATGAATGCGTTGGCTGCAACCTGTGCTCGCTGGTTTGCCCGGTGCCCGGATGCATCACCATGGAGCGCATCGAAAACGGGCTGCCGCCGCAGACCTGGGAAGAGCGCGTCGCCTCGGGCACGGTGCCCGACGGCGCGGCGGTGGCCGGAAATCCGAATCAGTAGGGAACAGCGCCGCATTCAGCGCTTGAGGCTGGTTGTCCTGCTGGTGCGGGGTAGATGGGAAACTCAACGTCATTCGCTGTTTCGTGAAAATGGCATTGCAATAACGATCCGGTTCCACGGCAACAAGGGAACCGCTCCAAACAGTAGAGGCACACGAAGAAGATGGGAATCCTGATCAAGAACGGTACCATCGTCCACGCGGACGGTTCGCGGAAGGCAGATGTGCTGATCGAAGGCGAGACGATCGCGCGCGTTGGCCTGGACATCGATGCGGTTGGACACGAGGTGGTGGATGCGGCCGGGCTGCTGGTGATGCCGGGCGGCATCGATGTGCATACGCATCTCGATATGCCGTTCGGTGGCACGACTTCAGCCGATGACTACACTACCGGGACCCAGGCGGCGGCCGTAGGCGGCACAACCACGGTGATCGATTTCGCGTTGCAGGCGCAGGGGCATACCATGCGCGAGGCGTTGCAGACGTGGCGCCGAAAGTCGGACGGCAAGGCCTGCGTGGACTTCTCGCTGCACATGGCCGTGACCGATCTGAACCCGGCAGGCGAGCCCGGTAATGAGGGCGCCAGCGGCCTGCGCGAGATGGAAGAGATGGTCGCCGAAGGGATTACCAGCTTCAAGCTCTTCATGGCCTACCCTGGCGTGCTGATGATCGACGACGCGCTCATGTTCCGGGTGATGCAGAAGGCGGCCGAGCTGAACGCCCTGTGCTGCATCCACGCGGAGAACGGCAGCGCCATCGATGTCGTGGTGGCGCAGATGATCGCGGCGGGCAAGACCGGGCCGCACTTCCACGCTTTGTCGCGCTCGCCCAAAGCGGAGGCGGAGGCGACTCACCGCGCGATTGCGCTGGCCGACATGGCCGGCGCCGCGGTGTATATCGTGCACCTGTCCAACGAAGACTCCCTGGCCGCGCTGAAGTTCATGCAGGCGCGAGGCGCCCGGGCGCTGGCTGAGACCTGCACACAGTATCTCGTGCTCTCGATCGAAGACCAGATGCCGGGCAAAAGCTGGGACGAGGCGAAGTTTGTCTTCACGCCGCCGCTGCGTGAGAAACGAAATCAGGAGCCCTTGTGGCAGGCGCTGGCGGATGGGGCCCTTTCGGTAGTGTCGACCGACCACTGTCCGTTTCGCTTTGCCGACCAGAAGGAGCTGGGCCGCGGCGACTTCCGCAAAATTCCCAACGGCGGCCCGGGCGTGGAGAACCGGCTGCAACTCTTGTGGCACTTCGGAGTGAACGGGGGACACATTTCGCCGGAGAGGTTTGTGGAGCTGTGCTGCACCGCGCCGGCGCGCATCTTCGGAATGGGCAAACAGAAGGGGACCCTCGCCGCCGGTCTCGATGCCGACGTTCTGCTGTGGGATCCGGCGGCGGACTATGTCATCTCCGCGGCCACGCAGTGCATGGCGACCGACTATTCGATGTTCGAGGGCTGGACGGTGCGCGGCAATGCGGCCAAGGTGTTCTCCCGCGGGGAGCTGGTGGTGGACAATCAGGCCCATCCTGGCCGGTTTCTCGGTGCCACCGGCCGCGGGCGTTTCATTCGCCGCGAAGCCAACGCGGGAGGCCTTGCCTGATGGCGAAGGTCCAGAATATCGCGCTCGACAGCGATCAATTCGGCGTGGGCGTGCCGCCCGACCCGCGCCTGTACAACGCGGACCTCGCGCCCACCGAGCCAGCCCAGCGTACCTGGAGCACCTACAACTACATCGCGCTGTGGTTCTCCATGTCGATGGAGGTCACAACGTATATGCTGGCGGCCTCGCTGATCGCCGGCGGCATGAACTGGAAGCAGGCCGTCGGAACCATCCTGCTCGGCAATCTGATCGTGCTGATCCCCATGCTGCTGAACGCCCATGCGGGCGCGAAATACGGCATCCCGTTTCCGGTGTTCGTGCGCGCCTCCTTCGGGCCGGTCGGCGCGAACATTCCCGCCATGCTGCGCGCCATCGTGGCCTGCGGCTGGTTCGGCATACAGAGCTGGATCGGCGGTCAGGCTATCGCGGCCATGGTCGTGGTCCTGTGGCCGCAGGCGGCGCATATCGCCTCCGTAACATGGGTCTGCTTCCTGGGCTTCTGGCTGTTGAACATGATCGTGGTGTGGCGCGGTGTGGAGTCGATCCGCTTCCTGCAGAGCTTCTCCGCGCCGTTGATGCTGGTGCTGGGGCTGTCGCTGCTGTTCTTCATGGTGCATAAGGCGGGCGGCTTTGGGCCGATGCTGGCCACGCCCAGCCGGTTCCATTCAACGGGCAGCTTCCTGCACTTCTTCTTTCCCTCGCTCACGGCCATGGTGGGCTACTGGGCGACGCTGTCGCTGAACATCCCGGACTTCACGCGCTACTCCCGCAGCCAGGAGTCACAGATTGTGGGTCAGGCGTTCGGTCTTCCGGTGGCCATGACCCTGTACTCCTTCATCGGAATCGCGGTCACATCGGCGTCGACCGTGGTCTTCGGCGAAGCGATCTGGAACCCGGTGACGCTGCTGGGACGCTTTCACCAGCCCTGGATCGCCTTCCTGGGCCTGGTCGGCCTGTTGATCGCCACCATGAATGTGAACATAGCGGCCAATGTCGTCTCGCCTTCGAATGACTTCGCAAACCTCGCGCCCCGGGTGATCAGCTTCCGCACGGGCGGCTTGATCACGGGGTTTCTGGGCTTGGCCATGATGCCGTGGAAGCTGATGGCCACCTTCGGCAGCTATGTCTTCGGCTGGCTGGTCGGATACTCGGGGCTGCTGGGACCGGTGGCCGGTATCATGGTCACGGATTACTTCCTGCTGCGCGGCACCCGGCTGAACAGGTTCTCCCTGTACCGGCGCGGTGGGATCTACGAATACAGGAACGGCTTCAACCCGGCAGCTATCGTTGCGCTGGTGAGCGGCGTGTTCGCCGCCCTGGTCGGCCGCTTCGTTCCACGCGTCTCGTTTCTCTACGACTACGCCTGGTTTGTGGGATTCTTCCTCTCGGGCGCAATCTATTACCTGATGATGTTCCGCCAGCGTGGGGCTGGAGAACCAACACTGCCGGCGCTCCACCCCATACCGCCGGCGCAAGCTGCAACGCCGGGCGCAGGCGGACAAGCGCCTCCGGCCCTCGTGGAAGGATGATCGAATGAGCCCTACGGATGTCATGGAAAGCAAGAGCCAGGCGATGACCTCGGAAGAAGTCGTCCAGATTACACGCGACAGCAACTACGGCACATGGCGGTTCCAGAAGGGCTGGAATCCGATGCACATCGTCGATGCCGAAGGCTGCTACATCATCGATGGCAACGGCAAGCGCTATCTGGATCTCTCGGCGCAGTTGATGTGCTGCAACCTGGGACACAAGAACAAGGCGGTGATTGAGGCGATCGCGAAGCAGGCCCAGGACCTGGCCTATGCGATGCCGGGCTATGCCACCACGGCGCGCGCCGAGCTTTCCAAGCTGCTGCTCGAAGTCCTGCCCGCCGGCCTGAACAAGTTCTTCTTCACCACCTCGGGCACGGACGCCAACGAAGCCGCGTTCAAGATCGCGCGCATGTATACAGGCAAGTCGAAGATCATCGCCCGCTACCGCTCGTACCATGGCTCAACCAGCGGCAGCATCGCGGCGACCGGTGACCCGCGGCGCTGGGCCATGGAGCCGCGCGGCAAGGGCCCGGGCATCATCTTTGGACCTGAGGTCCACTGTTACAAGTGCCCGATCCGCCACACCTATCCGCAGTGCGGCATCGCCTGCGCGGACTACATCGAGCACATGATCCGCAACGAGAGCGATGTGGCCGCGGTGCTGGTAGAGCCCATCGTCGGCACCAACGGCGTGATCGTGCCTCCGCAGGAGTACATGGCGAAGCTGCGCCGGATCTGCGATGAAACCGGCGTTCTGCTGATCGCCGATGAAGTGATGAGCGGGTGGGGACGCTCCGGCGAGTGGTTCGCCATGAACCTGTGGGGCGTAACGCCGGATATCCTGTGCACCGCGAAGGGCATCACTTCAGCCTATGTCCCGCTGGGGCTGTGCGCCACCAGCCAGAAGATCGGGGACTTTTTCCAGGATCACTACTTCGCGCATGGGCACACGTATGAGGCGCATCCGATGACGCTGCTGCCGGCCGTCGCCACGATCAACGAGATGAAGCGCCTCAAGCTGGTGGAGCGAGCGAAGGAACTGGAGCCGTTCGTCGAGGAGAAGCTGCACGCGCTGAAAGCGAAGCACAAGAGCATCGGCGATGTACGCGGCAAAGGGCTGTTCTGGGCCGTCGATCTGGTCAAGGACCAGACCACCAGGGAGCCGTTCAACACCTATACGGACAAGGTCTCGGGCAAACCGCTGCTGGTCGATCTGATTGCCGCCAGGATGCTGGCCGACGGTGTCACGATTCAGGCCTGGGTGAGCCACTTCGTCATTGCACCGCCGCTGATTGTCGAGAAGGAAGAGATCGAACACGGGATCGATACCTTGGACAAGTGGCTGCACCTGGCCGATGATATGTGTGTGGCGGACACAGTACCGGACACAGTTTCCATTACCTCTGACAGCTAGAGCAAATTTCCTGAAGGTGTAGAGCGACTCACAGCTGCTATCGTCGGTTTTCCCCGAGAAAACCGGCACCGCACGAGTTTATCCGCTTCACGGCAACAGGGAATTTGCTCTAAGCAAGCGACAAATAATCCACATACCCTTCCGGTCCATGCGAATAGAATCCCTCCACCTTCGGCTCGTTCAACGCCGCTCCCTTGGCAAACCGAACTGGCAGATCCGGGTTCGAGATAAACAGCTTGCCGAACCCTACCGCATCGCATTCGCCCGCTTCGATCGCATGCTCCGCCTGCGCCTGATCGTATTTCTCATTGGCGATGTACACCCCGCCAAACGCGTTCTTCAAATCGGGTCCCAGGCGATCCTCGCCGAAGTACTCGCGCGCCATCAGGAACGCCAGTCCCTTCTTGCCCAGTTCGGTCGCCAGATACGTAAATGTCTCACGCGGATTCAGATCGCCCATCCCATGCACATCGGCCCGCGGAGCCAGGTGCATGCCCACGCGACCCGCGCCGAAGGCCGCAATCGCCGCCTCCGCAACCTCAAGGTGCATCCGCGCCCGGTTCTCGATCGGCCCGCCGTACTCGTCATCGCGCAAATTCGAACCAGACTGCAGAAACTGGTCCAGCAGATACCCGTTGGCCCCGTGAATCTCCACCCCGTCAAACCCAGCCGCCTTCGCGTTCAGCGAGCCCTGGTGAAACTCCTCGACCGTCTTCTTGATCTCATCGATCGAAAGCGCCTCAGGCGTCTCAAACTCCTTTGGCGGCCGCAGCAGCGAAACCTTACCCGCAAACGCAATCGGACTCGGCGCCACCGGCTTACGCCCATTCAAAAACGCCGGATCGCTCACCCTCCCCACATGCCAGATCTGCGCAAATATTCTTCCGCCTGCCGCGTGTACCGCCGCCGTAATCGGCTTCCAAAGCTCCGTCTGCTCGCGGCTCCAGATGCCCGGAACCTGCGCATATCCCACGCCCATCGGCGACACCGGCGTGCCCTCCGAGATGATCAGCCCTGCGCTCGCCCGTTGCTTGTAGTACTCGGCCATCAGGGGCGTTGGCAGATGATCCACCGTACCCCGTAAACGCGTCAACGGCGCCATGATCACGCGGTTCGGCAGTTCCAGATCCCCAACCTTCAACGGCTCCAGCAATTTACTCAAAACTTTCTCCACTAGAAACTTGTCTCGATAGGATGCCTCGGTGTCCCGAAAGTCGCATTTGATACCCTGATCGCCAGCGGGACTACACATGTTTTGCAGAAGACCTTACATGAAGGCCATGGCCGGCGGCGCAAACGTCCTTTTCACTGATTGATCGGGCTCGCGACTACCACATGATCCTTGAAACTTCGCATCAGCCTATGCGGACGCCACTGAAGACGGTAACCGGGGATCCCTCGGCCAGGAAAGCAGAGTCTGGATCCCGCGCGAGAGCTTGCGTGATCTCGGCGCCGTAGAGGCTGGCGAGGTTTCCCGACACCTTCGCCTGCTTCGCATCCTTCACCAGCCAGCGAGGATGCTGAACTTCATATTCGACGCAGCCGCCATCCGATTGCGCCGCGTATCCCCAGTAGTGTTCCGTGATGAATTGGCTCAGCGACCCCTCGGGTGGAAGGAAACTCGGCCCATCCGTTTCCAACCGCGCGGAGCAGCGATCCCGTCCTGATCCCCAGGTATATTCGGCAGCGATGACATCAGCCTGATCGGAGGTCTCGACCCGATGCGACATGGGCACATACGAATAGTTTTCACCGAAAGCAAACCGTGCGATCGCCGCTACCGCGCGTTTGGGTACAAGCTCGCGGATGAACACCACGCCTCTCCTGGAGGATCGCTTTACGTAAAAGCGAAGGTTCACCTCCTCAAATGTCTGGTGAAACGGAGCAGCGAACCCGAGTATGCGTGTGTGCTTGAATTCGAAACCAATCAGGCTCAGGTATGTCTTGCCGGCGAACGCATCCAGCTCCGTACCCGCAGGCACGAACCGCTCCAGAAGGGAAGGGGGAACGGCATAGTTGAGCATGACCAGGTTTTTCCAGTCCGCGGTCAGAAACCTGCTCTGATGTGCCACTACCTATACCCTCCACTTGGCTGGTTGTAACCTGACTGCTTCACCCGCACCAGCGCTCCGCCACTTCACTGCACAAGCGCTCCGCCACGAACGACGGACTGATCGACGTTCCCAGTGACGGTGGATACCAGCCAGCTATCCGAGTGTCGGCATCGTGGTGTCCACGCCCGTGCGGATGCCCGTGGGCCAGCGGCTGGTCACGGTCTTCAGGCGGGTGTAGAAGCGAACGCCCTCCGGGCCGTGCACGCTGTGGTCTCCGAACAGCGAACGCTTCCAGCCTCCGAAGCTGTGGAAAGCCATGGGCACCGGGATCGGGATATTGACGCCCACCATGCCGGCCTGAACGCGGCGTGTGAAGTCGCGCGCCGTGTCGCCGTCGCGGGTGAAGATCGACGTGCCGTTGCCGAACTCGTGCTCGTTGATGAGCTGGAGCGCGGTCTCGAAGTTGCTGGCGCGAACGACGCCCAGAACCGGGCCAAAGATCTCTTCCTTGTAGATCCGCATCTCGGGCTTGACGTGGTCGAACAGGCAGGCCCCGAGGAAGAAACCCTCTCCCTTGGGCAGAGCGCCGGCGCGGCCATCGACCACCAGCTGCGCCCCTTCCTGAACACCGAGTTCGACATAGCCGGTGACTCGCTCCAGGTGCGGGCGAGTGATCAACGGTCCGAGATCGGCATCGCCGTTCGGTGAGTTCGGCGCACCGTCGCCAATACGGAGACCGGCGATGCGCGACTCCAGCTTTTCGATCAGCGCATCGGCGGTCTGGTTTCCGACCGCCACCGCAACGCTGATAGCCATGCAGCGCTCACCGGCCGAGCCGTAGGCCGCGCCAGCCAGCGCGTCGGCAGCCTGATCGAGATCCGCGTCCGGCATCACGATCATGTGATTCTTGGCGCCTCCAAGCGCCTGCACCCGCTTGCCATGGTGCGTGCCCTGGCGATAGACATACTCGGCGATCGGGGTGGAGCCCACGAAGCTGACCGCCTGAACCGTGGGATGGGCGAGCAGGGCATCGACGGCGATCTTGTCGCCGTGGATCACGTTGAAGACTCCATCCGGCAGGCCCGCCTCCTGGAGCATCTCCGCCATCAGATTGGCGGCGCTGGGATCCCGCTCCGAGGGCTTGAGCACGAAGGTGTTGCCGCAGGCCAGTGCGATCGGGTACATCCACATGGGAACCATGGCGGGGAAGTTGAAGGGAGTGATGCCCGCGACCACGCCGAGAGGCTGGCGCATGGAGTAGCTGTCCACGCCGGCGCCCACCTGCTCGCTGAATTCACCTTTCAGAAGCTGCGGAATTCCTGTGGCGAACTCGACCACCTCGAGGCCGCGTGTCGCCTCGCCTCGGGCGTCGGAGAACACCTTGCCGTGCTCCCGATTGAGCAGCGCGGCTACTTCATCCAGGCGGCGCTCGAAGATTTCGCGAAAGCGGAAGAGCACCCGGGCGCGGCGCAGGGCCGGCTGCGCGGACCACTCCGGAAACGCTGCGGCGGCCGCGGAAACGGCGCGGTCCACCTCCGCCCCGGAGGCCAGCGGAACACGCGACTGAACCTGACCGGTGGCCGGATGATACACGTCGGCGCAGCGGCCGGAGTTGCCGGCAACGGGAGCGCCGGAGATCCAGTGGGTCAACTCCGGCAACGGACGCTGTTCCTCGCCGGCGGCGGGTCTGGATTCGGTGGCAGGGGGCAGTACGGTGGCGGACATAATCTAGGGGGCTCCTTCGAGACGCAACATCTTCAATGGTAGAACACAGGGGTTGGAGTGCGCGGCTGGCTCATGATGTGCGACGACACAACCGCATTGAGGCTGCAGGCCGCCATCAGACTTCGAGATCCTCCACCGGCAAATCCTCCACTCCTTCCATAAACTCGTCCGATGCCACAGGGGTCGCTGCCAGATAAGCAGACCAGTCCTCGGGGCGAGCGGAAAGAATCACACCATCCCCCTGCTTGCGATTGAAGATCTCAGAAGATGCGAACTGGAACTCCTTGGGAAGGCGGACTGCCTGACTGCGCTTACTCGTAAAGATTCTGGCAGTGCGTTGCATGGCAGCCTCCGATGGTCGGGATCTACACCAGCATATGCCTTTGCTGCGGTCTCTCGATATGGGTCTTCGGACCAGCCGGGCACATGGATTCCCCTCGGGAGAAGCAGCGGGCCAGGAACGGGACGGCAGCGGCCGAGACTTCGGCGGTTCGTGCATCGCTCTGCTGGACAGCCGCTGCGGCACCCGCCCGCGTCCGAGATTATTTTGTCCTAAGAACTTAGTTGACAACGCAAGGGCACGGACTTATAGTCCGAAGTGTTTAGGAGACAACGCGTGAAGCGACCGGGAAAGACTGGATTCACCAAGCTGGAACTGAAGATCATGCAGGTGATCTGGAGACTCGGCGCGAGCCCGGTCAGTGCGGTACAGGCGGAGCTGAAACCGGAGCTGGCGTACACCACCGTGCAGA
>CAXUIM010000079.1:13555-14741 GCA_964250885.1 uncultured Acidobacteriaceae bacterium
GTCAGTGCGGTACAGGCGGAGCTGAAACCGGAGCTGGCGTACACCACCGTGCAGACGATGTTGAACATCCTGGAGCGCAAGGGCAAGCTGCGACGCGAGCTGGAAGGGCGAGCGTATGTCTATCGTGCGGCGGTCAGTGAGGAGAAGGCGCTGGGGCAAGCCGTGCGCGACCTGGTGGACCGCATGTTCGGCGGCTCCAACGAAGAGCTGGTCATCACGTTGCTGAAGACCCGGCAGATCAATGCCGAGAAGATCGCCGAACTGTCGCGGCGGTTTGAGGAGGAGAGCGATGAAGACCGTTGAACCTTGGCTGGCGATCTATTTTCTGAACTCGCTCTGGCAGGTGCCTTTGTTGTGGTTGACGGCGCAGCTGGCGGTGCGGTTGCTGCGGGGCTTCCGGCCCGTGTGGGCCCACAGAGTCTGGGTCGGGGCGTTGATCCTGGAGATAGGACTTCCGGGACTGTCGGCGAGAACCTGGCCCTCGATGACGAAGCTTGCCCTCTGGCTTCTGCATCCGGGTCGATCCCGGGATGCAAATGTGACGGTGGCGATCGGACCGGCCCATCCCCTGTGGGCCGCACAGCTTCCGTTGCCGTGGGTCCATGCGTGTTCCGCCGTGATGGGCTGTCTGCTGGTTCCCTTCTGCTTGCGGCTGTTGTGGCGCTATCGAAAGACGCGGCAGTTGGCTCGAACTTCCGAGCCTGTTGTGCTGCAAACCGACGGCGAGCGGGCCTGGCGGCGCTGTTGCACCCGCTTCCGGGTGCGAGACGCGCAGCTGGTGCAATCGTGCGCGATACGGGCACCCCTGACACTGGGCTGGCTCCGGAAGAGGGTACTGGTTCCCGAAGGCTGGCTCACCTCTCTAAACGACGCCGACCTGCTGGCGGTCTTTGCTCACGAATGCGCCCACATGCAGCGTAACGATTTTGCCCGCAACGTGCTGTACCAGGTGCTGGCGCTGCCCATCACGTATCACCCGCTATGCGCCTTGACCCAGGCACGAGTGGTGGAGAGCCGGGAGTGGATTTGCGATGCGCTGGCGGCAGAGGTTGAATCCAGCACCAGAGGGTATGCACGGTCGTTGCTGAGGCTGGCGGCACGTTCGCTGGAGACGCCCCATGCACAGGTATCTCACGCCATCGGAATCTTCGATGCCAACGCGTTCGAAAGGAGAGTTATGAACCTG
>CAXUIM010000080.1:0-9043 GCA_964250885.1 uncultured Acidobacteriaceae bacterium
ACGACGTTGAGGTCGGCGGCTTCGGTCTACACCTAAAGCAAAAATGCTCTATCGCTCTGATGAGTTCGTGCGGCGCCGTTTTTGGTGGAAGACCAACAAGAGTTCTGACTCGCTTTACACCTACAGGAGACTTGCTCTAGCGATAGCGCTTGCGGATCTTGTACACGATAGAAAAGATGCCCGACTCATCGCGTGTGACCACGATCGAGTCGTTCTCGTTGAGCTGATACTGAAGTTGGATCAGCTGCTCCGCCGTTTCGTTCACGTTGGTCGCGAATACCAGCGTCAGCTGTTTGGACAGCGGTTCCTGCACCGTGATACGAGCCGCCGAATTGCCCAGGGTCCCCACGAATGCGGGATCGATCTTGATCGAGCCCGCGCCAAACAGCTTGCCCACGCGGCTGGAGACGGTTGCGTTCAGCGCTCCTCCCAGCAACGCGTTGGTCGTCGGATCTTCGCCGGCCTGCGACTGCTGCTGCTGCGAGAGCTGCGACTCCTCCTGGGTTCGCCCGAGCGCCAGCAGGTTGAAGATATCCGCCTCGGTGAGCGGCGGCTCGGAGCGATAGGTAGGCTTCAGGTTGCTGGGGCTTCCATCCACGGCGATCGTGATGTCGTAGTTCTCTACCCGCGCCGTGGCATCCAGGTCGATGATTGGATCGATGCGCACTGGATTGTTGAAGTAGATGGTTCCACGCTGCAGTTCGTAAGTGGTTCCTGCAAACGTAGCGCTGCCGTCAGTGATCTGAATCCGTCCGAGCACGCTCGGGACCGCTATGGTTCCGCGCACTGTCAGGTCCACCGTTCCGGCAAGCTTGGCGTACGAGTTCTGGAAGTCAAGCTGCGGTGAGCTGGCGATGTGAATGTCGAGGCGAATCTTGTTCGTGGGTGAACTGGGATCGGGCGGTGCTTCGACGCCCCCGGTTCCGGCGAAGGCGGCGAAGTCCACGTCCGGCCCCACTCCCAACCGTGTGACCAGGATGTTGCCGGAGAGCAGCAGCGACTGCGGGTTACCCTGCAAGCGGAAGGCAGCTGTTGCGGTGGCGCTCAGCCCGGCATAGCGCACGCGAACGGCGTCGCCGGTTGCCGTCAGGTCGGCGAAGATGCCTTTCTGGTATGCCAGGTATCCGCCAATCTTCAGTTGACCGCCGCCACTGGTCGCTGTCAGATCCTTTACATCCAGGCGGTCCTCGTTGAAGACCAGTGACCCGTTGAGGTTGCTCAGGCCGTTGGGGATGCCTTCCTCCGCGAGGTTCACATTGTGGAACAGCACACTGCCGGTCAGCTCCGGTTGCTTCATGTGCCCGCCGGCGGCTACATTGAACGTCACCTTCCCGGACGTGATGAGGTCGGTGTCCAGAGTGTGGGCCAACGCCATGCTGATGCTGCCGTTGGCGGTCAGGTGAAGAGCGCCCCCTTGCGGGTCGGTCGCCCCGAGAACCTGGGCCGTGCCGGCCGCGTGAAGATCGGTGTCTTGTCCGGTGATGTGCAGTTGTTCCAGGGTGGCAACGCCGTTGCGCAGACTGGCCCGCAGCGGCTGCGCCGCTTTGAACTCCATTCCCTGCACGTTCAGGTCCAGGTTGCTGAACTCCGCGTCGCCTTGAATCTGCTGCGGCTTGGCCGCGGGCCCGCTGATCGTTACGGCGCCGGCGATATCGGAGCTGCCCTTGAAGGACCCGGGAGCGAACAGAGTAACCGCATTGGCGATGTTGAGCTGGCTGAGTGTCAGCTTGGCCTGCGTCTGATAATCGCCGGTCAACGCCGTCTGTCCGCTTGCGTTCACCTGCGCACCGATCAGGGTTGAGTGGAGGTCGTAGAAAACGTTAGACCCGATGCTGTGAGCGGTCGCATTGAGCTCGCCGACAGGCTTGCCCTGCACCGTGACGTCTCCCAGGCTCAGGGTCGCATGCAGGTTCGGCTGCTGCACCGTTCCATTCGCCGAAACGTTGAAGGAAAGCACACCGTCGGCGTTCGGATTCGCCCGCTTCACCACATCGAACTTCGAGAGCAGCAGATTGTTACCCGCGAGCTGCGCTGTGATGTTCTTGCTGGCAAGGTTGTACCCTCCGCTGCCAGTAATGGACATGTCGTGCGCCTGTAACAGGATCTGGCTGGCGTTGATCTGGTTTCCCTGGACGGTGACGTCCAACGCTACGGTCTGGTAGCTCTCACCATAGGCAACCCCGTTGGTCAGTGAGACATGGCCCGCTCCGTTCAGGTCCTGCAAGGCGCCCGCGACATGGGCATTCAGGTTTGCGGTTCCCGTCACCGGAATCTGCTGTTGCTGACCCGCAATTTGCAGCAGATCCGTCAGCTGCGCGTCGGCCAGCTTTACCGTCACACTGATGCTAAGCCGATTGTTCCACTCATAGGTCACCACGCCGCGCCGGGAGACAGCACGATACGGTTTGAACGAGCCCGCTACATTCAGCACCGCCGTGCCGCGTCTGATGGTGGAGGAGGCCACAGCCACGGCGTTCGGGGTGTACTCCGCATCCGCGACCAGCGAGTCAATATGCACGTCGGCTTCGGTACCCAGGTGCACGCCCACATCGCTCGCCACCAGGTGACCCTTGATGTCCAGGTTGCGAACCGCACCTTTGGCCGTACCGTTAAATCCCAGCGTGCCATGCAGCACGACCGGCAGGGCTGCACTGCCCTTCTTTCCGTTCGCCTGGAAGCCCAGGGTCTGCAGCAGTTGATCGAATTCTCCCAGGTTGCTGGCCTGCAGATTCAGTTGCAGATTGGTAAGCGGATCACCATTGTTGACCCCGAGGACACCGCTTGCGGTTACGGAGGTCTGCGGCGTATCCAGCATCACATGCGTGATCCTGACGATTTGTGTGGACCCATCATAGTGGCCCAGCACGCTTCCACTGATCGGAAAATTGGAGAGCGCGCCGCGCCGGACCTGCCCGGTGGGAGCGAGCTTCAGATCCGCCTGGACCTGAACGGTATCTGCAATGTCGGTCGCCGGGCCGCCCCACTCCGCCGTAACCGGTCCGGTGACGGAGGTGTCGAAGCCCAGATCGCCGAAGTGCTCCGGCGCGGTGATGTCCAGGATGGTTCGCAGGGGAATGCGATCGACGGTCACGGTGAGATAGGCATGGGCCCGCTGCACGGGTGTCGTATTGAGTGACTTCACCGGGGGCGCCGCGCCAACGCCCTTGGCCGCGGTGTTGGCCGTGGTGGCCGCGGCTACGGTGGTCGCCGAGGTGGCGGGAGCGTTGGGTGGAACTTCACCCAGCCAGTTGTCGATCTTCAGCTCGCCCCGTGCGCTTCCGCCGCCGGGCAAATACCCGCTCAGTGCGGTAAAGAGCAGCTGGGTGGGCGTGATCTTGAGCTGGGCCCCGCCATTGATGCCATGCAGGCGTACCTCTTCGTTGCGGAACCCTGCATCGTGCAGCGCGACATTGCCCACAAGAAGATAACCCGCCTGGCAATCGGGGTCCGGCGGCAGCACCTTGGCGGCGGGGGGGATCTTGGGATGATGCTGCCAGAAGCGGGGGCGCTTCTGCGCCACCTGCGGGCTTACGGTGCAGCTGTGGCCATGCACCGAAAGATCCAGGCTGCCCGCGTTCAGCCCCTGCACATCGGCCAGATAAGTTAGCTGCTTCAGCTCGATGCTGCCGGTGATGCCGGCCTGCCACTCAGGGTTCGCGAAGTGGTTGATCTGAGCGCTGGCTGCAAGATGGGTCGAAGCCCCGGTGAAGAGATCGAAACTCGTCAGTTGAGCCATATCGCGGCCCAGTTGCGCGGCCAGGTGCAGCCGCGACCGCACCTCCGGCTCCTTGGCCATCCGGGTGCGCAGGTCGGCCAGATCGATGGTGGCCCCATAGCGATCCGTGGACGGAAGGTAGTGGATCTGCGCGTTGAGGTTGCTGGCCGCGACATCGAAAGGAATAGCGCGGTCATTCACGACCGCAAGCCCATTGGCCAATTCCACCTCGCCGGCCTGCAGGTCGAGCAGCGTGTCCTGGATGGGCTCGGTACTGGTGCTGGGATGCCTGGGCGCCGGCTGATTGGTTTTCCCGTCCTTGTCGATGATCAGGTGAACGTGCGGCTCTTCCACGCGAAGATAGCTGAGGGAGATATGCGACTGAGCTCCCTTGCCGGTCACGTGCGACACAAACGTATGAATGCGCACGCGGAGCAGAATCTTCGCCGCCGACAGATAGGGCATCTCCCCGGGCCCCTCGGTACCGTGAATTACCAGGCCATCGGCCTCGATCGCCAGATGCCAGAGATCGAACGAGATGTGCTGGAGCTCGACGCGGCCGCCGGTCGAGTCTTGCAGCACGCTGACCACCTCGGCGCCGACCCGCCGCTGGAAATCCGCGGTGGTGGTATACCAGGCGGCGCCCGCCAGCAGCAGAACTATCAGGAGCAGCAGCGAGCCCATGGACCACGCCAGTATGCGCCAGACGCGGTAACGCCGCGGCGACGGACGGGGAGCCGGATTGGGGGAGGACGAGACGGGAACGGCGGCTTCGCTCATGGAGCCTCCTCCCCGGGATGCAGCACAACCACACGGCCCTGCGCCCGCAAACTATTGAGCCAGTCATCCAGCAGACCCGAAACCTGTTGCTGCAGCAACACCTCCTGTATGCGGTTGGAAATGCTGGCCAGCGGAGGCGGCGTCGCATGCTGAGCCGCGAACTGTTGACGGAGCTCGTGATCGTAATAGTTCTTGATCTGCTGCGGCGAGATTTTGATTCCCATCCGGAAGCGCTGTTCGATGAACGCCAGCACTTCCATGCGCTGTTGCCACAAGCGCGTCACGCTGGCTGGAGTGAACCCCTCGCTGGCCAGAAAGCGATCCCAACCGGCAGTGGTCTCGCACTGGAACTCCTTGCAGGCGGAGATGTCCTTGCGGAGCGAATCGAGATCCTTGGCCGCGGCTGCTGCGGTGATTTCGGCCTCCGGCTGGAGTTGGATCTGCTGCAGGATCAAGTCGCGGTTGATCAGGCGCTGAATGGCCGCATCGCGCGAGTACGTGCCGCCCGCTTCGCCGTAAGGCAGCAGGGCCGCCAGCCGCCGCTCCTGATCCACATCGCTGTCCAGGATCAGATCGCTATTGACGATGGCATCCACTCGATCGATCTCGGTTCCCGGCGCCAGAGGCATACGCGACAGACTCGGCTGATGGACGGCCGTCGGCATGGCATCGGACCCGGCAATCGACGGCGTGGGTGGAGTCGGCAGGGGCGGCAGACTTTGTGCCCGCAGCAGCGACCCAGCCAACAGAGCCAGCACCGCCAGCAATGGTGCGGCGAACGTGCCCTTCGCGAAAATGTGCGCGCTCACCATGGAGTTAGAAAGCCTGCCCGATGCTGAAGAAGAAGTTGAAGTGACTGGCTTGTCCCACGTACGGGGCTGAGGTTGTGTAGTCGTCGAATACGGGGTAGATCGGCGGATTCAGGTTATAGCTGAAATCCACGCGAATAGGACCCACCGGTGTGGCATAACGAAGACCGAGACCGATTGCATGGGAGTAGTAGTTGAAGTCGCAGGTACCCACCGCATCCGCCGCAACCCCGCCTGCGGCCGCCAGTGGTCCCGCCAGGTTCTTGCACGTCGACTCGTTCGGCTGATGGAAGTTCCGGATGCTTGAGAACATGTAGCGCGGATATTCAAAAACATTCCCCATGTCGTGGAAGATCACGAAGGACAGGCTGGTGCCGAAGATTGGGAGCGTGGGCGGCGGAAGCCGCAGCTCGAACGTATTCACAACCACTCCGGACCCGCCCACGGGATAGCCTGTGGTGAGGTCGCGTGGACCGGCATCGTTGATTCCGAAGCCGCGATGCGAGGTCGCGCCACCCGCATACAGGCGTTCGGGCAGCGGAACGGCGTTGCAGGTCGCGTTGGTCAACAACAAGGTACCCGCACAAGCAGAAGCGCTGACTCCGATCTGGCCGGCGCCCGAAACGACCGCATTGGGGTTGCGGCCGAAGGAGTTCTCAAATCCCACCCGCAGATTGCGGGCGAAGACGTACTTCTTCTTGCCGAACGTATAGTACGTGGACTGGGTCAGGTCCAGCCGGTTGAAGTCGGTGTCGGAACCGAACTTCGATGAAGCGATGAACTCCTGCAGCGAGAAGTACTGCCCCTTGCCGGCGTTGAGCGGGTTGGGGTCACGCGTGTCATGGAAGTAGGTGATCTGCGGGCCGCCGACCGTGACCGGCTCTGACAACTGCGGAATCAGGTTGGGCGTAATCTCCAGGCTGTCCGGATTCACCGACACACGGCGATACTGAAAATCGTAGATAAACGTATCAGCCCGCTTGACCTTCTGAGTGACACGAAAGTCTCCCTGCAGGGTGGAGGAAGCGAAGGTGGTGATGTTCTGCACATTGGAGTAACCACCCGCTATGATCCCGGTCAGGTTGGGATGGTGGAACAGTTGGGGATTGTTGAAGCTGAGCGTGGCCACCTCTTCCAGCAAGCCGTAGGTCGTATGCAGGGTCAGCGAATCCTGCGAGCCGCGCAGATTGATGCGCGATACATCGAGGGAGACCCGGGGACTGACGCCGGCCTTTCCGTTCTGCGCGGCCGTCTCGCCCCGCGTCTGTCCCGTGGTGATTCCGGGCGTCCCGGTCTGGGCCTCAAACCCGGCTCCATAAGTCACGTCCCACCGCTTGGCCTCGGTGATCTGGACCAGAACATTCTTGCTGGGCGCGTCGCCGGTGGGATCCTGCACGGCCGTGTTCACCTCGTTGAACAGAGCCAGGTTGTACAGGTTGCGCTGCGTCTGCAGCAGTGCCGCCTGGTCCAGAGGAGTGCCGGCGCGGACCGTCAACTGACTCGCCACGATGTTAGGGCGGGTGTGGGCGATTCCCGACAGCAGCACCTGATTGATAAAGACCTGCTCCCCTTCGGTAACGTTCAGAGTCACGTCCGTGCGGGTCTTGTCGGCGGGCTGCACCTTCTGCGCGATCTCCACCCGCGCATGGTCGAACCCGTTCGCGAGATAGTAACCGAGGACGGAATCGCGGTCGTTGGTGAGAGTGGTATAGGAGAACGGCTGGCCTGTCTGTGAACTCAGCAGCGCGCGCACTCCGGTCATCCGCGTGCTGCCTACGCCCGCAACATCGATCCTTCCAAACTTCTGCTGCGGACCTTCGACAACCGTGAAGGCCACATAGATTCTCGCTGCCTTGAGTGGTTGGCCGTTCGGACCCTTATCGATATCTCGCACCGCGGAGGTAACTTTGACGTCGTTGAAGCCGTTAGCCCGGTACAGGTTCTCGATTGCAGAGACATCGTCGCCAACTAACTGCGCACTGTAGCTTCCGCTGCGCTGGTAGCCATCGCCCTTCTTCACGCGCAGCATGCCTTCAAGAGTTTCGGCGTCAAAGTACTTGTTGCCTTTTACCGTGACCTGCACGACCCGGTGCGGACCTCCGGGCACAACATCATATTGAACGGTGACGTTGTTGCTCCCCTCGCCGATCAACTTCACCGTATCCGTGACATCGAAGTAGCCCTTCTGCTGCAGATAATCCTTGATGTTGAAGGCGCCCTCGTTCAACAGATCGATGTCTACAGCGCCTTCTTCATACACGGGTATCAGCAGTTTGATTCGAGGTTTGGACAGCTTGACGCCGTTGATGACTACCTTCACAACCGGCCCCTGATTGGCGCCGAAGCCGTAATCGAGCTGCTTGCGGGCGGCCTCATAGGTGGATTTCTGCAGGCTGATCGTGCCTTCAAGATGATCCTGCTTCTGGTAGTACGAGCGCACACCGGAAAGCGCGTTGCTGGCGGTCTCGCGGCCCACCTTCGGATCGCACTTCTTGTCAAAGAACGTCGTCAACCGCGAGCAGTTGAGGTCGCCCTCTTTGCGAAACTCAGGGATGGTGATTCCCGGGTCGGATCCTTCGACGGCGACCGAGCCCACATGCGCCTGCGGGCCGGTAGCGACGGTGAATGTGACGTTGACCTGGGCGCCGGCATTGTCCAATCCGGTGGACACGGCGATGGTCGGTTGATAGTAGCCATTCTGCGTGAGGGACTCCTTGACACCCTCAATGGCGGCAGGCAGCGCGGCGTCCGTGTAGTCGGTTCCGGGATCGAGCTTGGTGGCGAACTCCAGCAGACTGGATAACTGGTCGTCTTCGACACCCGCAATCACCACACGGCCGACAAAGTAGCGCGGAGATCCCGCGAAGGTAAGGTCAATGCCATCGCCGTCTGCTTCGGCATAGACTCCGATGTCGCGGTAGAAGCCCCCCGCAAACAGGCGGCGCAGGTCAGCGCGAACCTTCTGCGGGTCCAGCGGTTCACCGGCCTTCTGCTGTAACTGATAGCGAACCGCATCGTTGCTGCTCAACGTCACACCGGTGAAGCGTACCGCCTTCACCATCGCCCCCGCTTTTGACCAGACGCTCACCGGCAGCGGCGGCAGGGGGTTGGTGACCGCCGCGGAGCTCTGCGAGTTGGAACCGGCTGAAGAGGGTTGCGCTCCCTGGCTGGCCTGTGGAACCGAGGGCAGCGGAACCGATCTCGCAGGCGTTCCGGCCGACTGGTTGGAGAGCACGGATGGGTCCTGCGCACGCAGGCCCTGGCCTCCATGGAACAGGCTCAGAAACAAGAGAGGAAGCCAGAGCCAGTTAAGGCGCGATATGGCGGCGGAGTCCCCGTGCAGCGCAGGGTTTCCTGTACGACCACGCTCGACTGAACAACCTGGACCCGACACTGCCGCGTTTTCCTCTCAATCCCTATTGTGCAGTCTCTTCACAGCCTACATTGCCGACCGCACCGGCTGCGTTCGCAGCGAGCCTAAAGGCTAACCTCAACGTCTGGTTTCCTCCTCAACGTCTGGTTTCCTCATAGAGATGCAGGTTAACCCGCGGAAGTTCGCTTGCTGGTTCAGGCCGGAGAATGCGCCCGAGGCGCACGTACGAATCGGGTGGCGGTTGCCGGCAGACCCGCGCTCCGCTCGTATACTCTGGCTATGCCTGCGTTCGCAAGCGAAGATGCGTCCCGCGCCGATTCAGCAGCCCGATCGGGATTTCCGCAGCCGTCCAATCCGGAAAGCCCG
>CAXUIM010000080.1:9143-14333 GCA_964250885.1 uncultured Acidobacteriaceae bacterium
CCCGGAGCGCCGGGAGATCCCGGAGCGGGAACGATACTCACGGCAGATCCTGTTTGCGGGGATAGGCGAGGCGGGACAACGGCGCCTGGCCGAAAGCTGCGCCGCGATCGTAGGCGTGGGCGCAACCGGCGCGGCCACGGCCAGTCTGCTGGCCCGCGCGGGCGTGGGACGCCTGACCCTGATCGATCGCGACTTTGTGGAACCATCGAACCTGCAGCGGCAGATGCTGTTCGACGAAGAAGATGCACGCCAGGCACTGCCCAAGGCGGAGGCCGCACGGCGACACCTGGAACAGATTAACTCCGGCGTACGGGTCACGGCGCGGATTGCCGATCTGGCGCCGGGCAACGCCGAGGCCCTGCTCGAAGGCGCGGATGTTGTGCTCGACTGCACCGACAACTTCGAGACACGCTACCTGATCAACGATCTCTGCGTACGCGATGGCCGGCCATGGATCTATGCCGCGGCCGTGGGGGCGTATGCGGCGACGATGAACGTGCTGCCGCGGCCGGCAAACGCGGCCGGCTCCGAAATGGCTCCGGCCGTGCTGCCCACCGCCTGCCTGGCCTGCATCTTCCCGCAGGCCCCTGGAGGCACGGTCGAGACCTGTGACACGGCGGGTATCCTGGCCACCGCGGTGAACTTCGCCGCCTCGCTGCAGGTCACCGAAGCGATGAAGCTCCTGACCGGCCAGGTGGGCCAGATGCGCCGCTCCCTGCTCGGATTCGATCTTTGGAGTGGGGAACGCTCGGAGATTGCCTCCGGCAGGCCGCGGGAGAACTGCGCAGTCTGCGGGCAACGGATCTTTCGTGCGCTCAGCGGCGAAGCCCGCCCCCACATTACGCTGTGCGGGCGAAATTCGGTGCAGATCCACGAGCACCATCGAGCCATCGATCTGGGGGAGTTGCGCGAGCGTCTCTCCCCGCTCGGCGCGGTGCGCGGCAACGGGCTGCTGCTGCGCTTTGAACAGCCCCCGTACACTCTGACCGTGTTCCCCGACGGCCGCGCCCTGATCCAGGGGACAACCGATGTCGGCAAGGCCCGCTCCCTTTACGCCCGGTATCTGGGCAGCTAGAGCCTTGTTGAAAAAGGCACCTCGGATGTCCGCGAGGCAAGTACGAAACCCGCAATCAAAGCGGGTTTCGCTAAGCTAGCGAAGCCACAAAAGCCAATTTTCAACAAGCTCCTAGAGCCGTATCAGGGTTGCTGGACCCAGGGTGTGGACCTCAAGTGGTGTTTTCCAAAGCGCCAACCGGCATACTTTCAGGCGGAGGCGCTGGTGCGTCGAAACCGGGTACATCAGATACTATTTATCAGTGGAATTTAAGCGTTGGAGCATACGTCTCCGCGAACGTTGGAGCATCCGGCTCCGCGAACCAGGAGCATCCGGCTCCGCGAACCAGGAGTTCCGCTTTGCGCCGCGCAACGTCGGCTATCGCGCACATGCAACCGGAAGACATCGGGTAAACTGTGTGCAGAGTGACACTTCAAGGTTGCAGCCCAGAGATTCCGCGCGTACAAATAACTTGTTTGCGCCCCAATCTTGAGCAGTAGAAATCTTCGAAACACGTGCGTTTCAGGAGGCATCGCCGGTGAACGCCGCGGCACGATCCAAACGCAAGGACCGGACACATTCAGATGGAAGTTCAAGGCAACTCACTAATGCAGATGCAGACCAAACCGAACCCTGGGTTTTTCAAACGGAACCCTCCCATCGCCGGCGAGGCTGAAGCCATCGAGCGCGCCAAGAGCGGCGACCCCGATGCGTTTTCCAAGCTCTACGCTCTCCACAAGCGGCGCGTATATACCCTCTGTTTGCGCATGCTGGGCAACGTCTCAGAGGCGGAAGACATGACCCAGGAGGCGTTCCTTCATCTCTTCCGCAAGCTGGGCAGCTTCCGCGGTGAGAGCGCTTTCTCCACCTGGCTGCACCGGCTGACGGTCAATCTGGTGCTGATGCATCTGCGCAAAAAAGGGCTGCAGCTGGTTTCCCTTGAAGAGACGATCAATCCTTCGGAGGAAGACGCGCCGAAGCGGGACTTCGGCTCTCGCGACTCCCAGCTCACGGGTTCAGTGGACCGCGTCGCGCTGGAACGCGCCGTGGCCTCGCTGCCCCCAGGGTACCGAATGGTATTCGTGCTGCACGACGTAGAAGGATTCGAGCATAATGAGATTGCAACCATGCTGGAATGTTCCACTGGAAACAGCAAGTCGCAACTCCATAAGGCGCGCCTGAAGCTACGTGAGCTTCTCCGCCAACCGCAAGTTCTTTCTGTCGAGGGTTTGAAAGAGGCGCAATGATGGACTTCTCCAGCGACAACCTTGACAACATGACTACGGCAGAGTTCGAGGAGTACCTGCCGGAGTTGTTTGCGTCAGGAAATGGCAGGATCAGCGAAGACCCGCGGTTCGCGCGGTTTTTCGCAGCCAATCCCGATTGCGCCGCTCTGGTGCGCGACCTGGAAACGATCGCGCAGCACGCCCGGAGCCTGTTCGAGCCGATCCACGAGCCCAGCGATACGGTTTGGACAAACATCGCCAGCAAGCTCAAGGATGAGCCCAAGGAGCCAGGTAAGACCACCGAGTCAGGGCGGTGAGACCGGGATCTTCCCGACGCGAGCGCAAGCGAGCTCCCTAAGTAAACTCCAAGACCGCTTCAAGTTCGTTCCATACCCGAGGTGCGGTTTCCCATCGTGTCGGATACCTCGACGAATCAGCGCTCAGCGCCTGTTGGACAAGAGTGCCAGTTGCGCCCTGCCGCCGCTTGGAGTAGGCTCCTTATCGTGACGCAACGTATCTCCAGCCGATTTAGCTATTGCTACTGGTTCCAGCCAGCGGCCCGGCGGAGTTGCGCACTTCTCTAGAAGCTTCTAACGAGAGTTCGAACAGCACCGAGCCGCAGCCCTCCAGGGTTGCGGCTTTCGCTTTTCAGAACAAGGCTTTCGCTTTTCAGAACAAATCGCGCTGGCTCGGGTTCAACTCAGAAGCGCGGCACTTGGAAGGAAACGCAAGGGAGACGACAATGAGTGCAATCCTCGAGATGCCTGCGAAATCGAGCACAACGCGCACATCATCAATACCGCCGGCGAACTCCGCCAAAGCCAGTGAACCTCAGCCCAGGCCCATTGAACCCAGGCCCGGCGGGAGCGCCGCGGTAGCCCCGGACCGGATTGTACTGACCGGCTTCATGGGATCGGGCAAAACTACCGTGGGCAGTCTGCTGGCGGAGCGGCTGGCATGGCGTTTTCTGGACCTGGATCACGAAATCGAGCGCCGCGAAGGCCGCTCCGTCCCGGCGATCTTCGCGGAAAGCGGCGAAGCCCACTTCCGCCGCCTGGAAGCCAGAGGGCTGGCCGCACTGCTGGGCGAGCGGCGGGTCGTGGTCGGCCTGGGCGGAGGCGCGGCGGAGAATCTGGGCAATCGTCTGCTGTTGGAGCAAACTCCGCGTACCACGGTTATCTATCTTTGTGCCCCGCTGGAGACGCTGCTCACTCGCTGCCGACACGACGCCGCGGCGCCCGGAATCGCAGAGCGGCCCTTGCTGGTGGAAGCCGAAAGCCGCTTCCGTACGCGCCAGCCCCTCTACGAACGGATGTCCGGCCTCACGATCCAGACCGCCTCTCTCGACCCGGAACAGGTCGCGGCGGCCATTCTGCGGACGCTCCAGGCGAAAGCGTAGGATCCGGGGCGGTCCGCAACCGGTGGCGGCTCTTCGCTCAATGGGAACGTCACTGTGAGGAAGGAGTTGCGGCCGGGAGATTCGCCGGCCAGCTGGTATGCAGGGGATTTTTGCTCCACGGAGCCGTGTACTGTGTAATCTGGAATTCCAGGTAGCACGTCTCCAACCATATGCAGCTAGCGCTAAATGCAACTATGGCCAATGTGCGCGCCGCCGAACAGGCAGGCTCGGAGCTGGACGACATTGACGCCCTGGTGCGGACCTATCGTCCGCGCCTGCTCCGGTTCGTTGCGTTTTCCATCGGGGACGCGGACCTGGCGGAGTCCATCGTTCAGGATTGTTTCCTGAAGGCCTACAATGGCCGCGCCAACTTCCGCGGCGATTGCTCGGTGAACACCTGGTTGACCAGCATCGCGCTCAACCTGATCCGGGACCAGCAGCGCTTGCAGAAGTTCCGGTTCTGGCGCCAGGCGCGCTCTACGGCCATCGATATCACCGACGCCGCCAGCTTTTTACCCAGCAGTGAGAGTTCGCCGGAGTCTAAGATTCTGGTCAAGGAAAGGGCGCAGCAGGTACAAGCTGCACTTGCGAACCTCTCCCCGAACCAGAGAAGTGTCTTCCTCATGCGGTTTGCCGAGGACATGGAGCTGTCCGAAATCGCGGCCGCAACCGGTATGCCCATCAATACCGTCAAGACACATCTCCACCGCGCTCTGAAATCGGTCCGCATGCAGGTCGGGGGGCGCACGATCACTACCGGGGGGGCACGATGAATTTCAAGATCAGTACGAGGAAGCAGGTTGCGGCGGCGGCGGCGCCCCTGCGCCGGGGGCACGCACCCCCCCACCCCGAGGATAGGACTCCCGAACACGCGACCCCCGAACACCTGACGGCAGATCAGATCGACTCCCAGCTGGTCGGGGATCTGGGGCCGCCCTGGTCGGATCATCTGGCCGCCTGCACGCTGTGTGAGGATAGGGTTGTTCGCGCCGCGGCCCCTCTTCTGGATTTCAAAGCCGTGACTTTGGCCTGGGGCGAACGCCGTTCGGCGACTCTGCCCCTGCACCAGGAGATCGCCCGATCGGCGAAGGGCCATCCCCGGCTGGCCTGGGCTGCCGCAGCGAGTGCGCTGCTGGCGATCGGTATTGCCCTTCCCGTGATCTCCCACCAGCCGCGCCCGGAGGCCGCCCAGGTCTCCAATCCACTCAGCAGCGCGCTCGGAAATGCAGCAACGGTCGAGATGTCCAAGCCAGTTGCGAGCGAGTCGTCCAGCGCCAAGGACCAGATTGTGCGTGACAACCAGATGCTGCAGGCGATCGACCGCGAGTTGGATGCTTCGGTGGAAAGCCCGGAGACCCTGGGTCTGGAATCTGTCAACGATGCGGCTCAGCCCAAGTCCGGGCAGCCGGCGGCCGGGCAGGATCCCTCGTCCATTCGAGATTAGGAGACGCGTGATCCTAAGTAAGACATTCCGCCCGCTGGTACTGGTGAGCGTGGTCGCAGGTCTACTG
>CAXUIM010000081.1:0-14174 GCA_964250885.1 uncultured Acidobacteriaceae bacterium
TCCGCGCCACCACAATCATGTCTTCCGCGCCACCACAATCATGTCTTCCGCGCCACCACAATCATAGTTTGCGGGCTCGAATCGGGACGTAGGATTCGCCCCAATTTGTAAGTCAGCGCATATCGAACCATCGCTTTAAGCTTGTGGATTCTGGAACAGTGAAACGTGCCATGATCTCCAGTTTCTACTGTGTCGGCCTCTCTCTCGTCCGGGTGACGAGTCAGACGCATTTCGGCTCCTCGAGAATAACGGTAATTTCGGATCAGCGAAAAACCCGATTTGTTGAGAAGAACCGGCACGTTCGCGGCGCTGAGGAAAAATAAGTGGTCGGGATACTGAAAGGACGGGATCTGCTTGTACCACTGAGGACCGATATCTCCGAAGTTTCCCGTTTCAAACATCAACAGGCCGCCCGGCCTGAGTCGCGCCGCCATGGCTCTGAACTCCGCGATCGGGTCGAAAAAGTGGCTCGTCACATCGCAGTGATAGATGACGTCGAACTGCTCCTCGGTGAACGCCAGAGATAAAGGACGCGTCTCACAAGCGATCCCGTCCTGCACAATCGTTTGCGCTTGCAGCGGATTTAACTCGATGCCTTTGACGTTGAACCCGGCCCTTCTCGCCTCATTCAGAAAGAAGCCGCCACCCGCGCCGATCTCGAGCAGATCGCCGCCAGGTAGATAATTCTTCAGGATTCGCAGCGAGTGACGCGCGCAGAGCCTGCGATGGAGTTCATTTCTCGCCAGCACGGCGGAGTCTGTATGTGCGGCATCGTGAGCGTAGAGATTTACAATCTCATCCGGTGAGGGACGCGGGGAGACATAAATCAGACCACAGCGCGCGCACTGGCGCCCATTCCAGCTATTCTCTTGGATCGCGATCGGGTCGGGCTGATCACTCTCAGGACAAAAGATACAGCGGATTGTTTGCACTCATCACCAGACCAGGCAGGGGGTTAAACAAATAGTACATCAGAGGTAACTACATTGATAACGGTCAAAATCAGAGGGATTTTAGATTCGTTGCACCGACGCGCTCAATCATCCCTGGATTGACCGCCGATAATGCTAGCAAAATTCCAATTATAGTGGCAAGAGCTCAAGCTTACCGTCCACAAGCGCTGCGAACCGACTGGACCGAAGCCACCGAGAGGCAGCCGGCATGGTGTTCGCCCCTCGCTGCGCGGCTGCTTCCCTGGCTCGCCGCCGGGGCCGTACCGTGCGGCAGCTTATCGGCTAGTGACTGGGAGTCGCGTGTACCCGTTATTCACTTGACGCGCGGCGGGCGGGGAGGGTACTCTTTCGGCACTATCGATACTCTATTGGCAACCCTGGCCAATCCGGTGGTAGGGCAGCAAACGGCAGAGGCCGCCCGCAGTGCGGGTCTCGAACCCAGCCCAGCCGGCCCTCCCATCCGCATCGATCGCCGCTTCAGACCATCCAATCCACAGCAATCTCCTGACGGAGGTCAGGCCCTTACTTGGTAAAAAAATCGCTGCACCTTACTCCCGGAATCGAGCCACTCTATGGCACGCGCGACGAGAATCTTCGTCTGATGGAAGACGGGCTGGACGTCCAGATCGACCTGCGATCGGATTCCATCCAGGTGATGGGTGAGGCCGATGCGGTGGCCCGGGTTGAAGGCATCTTCTCCGACTTCGAACACCTGCGGCGGGGAGGGGTGCATCCTCACAACGGCGAGCTGAACGCTCTGCTCAAAATGGTTGTCGCCGATCGCACGGTGACCCTGCGCGGTCTGATCGAGAGCGGGAAACAGCGTTCGGCGGGGGTAAAGCGCATGGTACAGCCGCGCAGTCCCAATCAGCGCCGCTATGTGGAAGCGATCGAGGCCAACGATATGGTCTTCGGCATGGGCCCGGCGGGAACCGGGAAGACCTATCTCGCGGTCGCTATGGCGGTGAGCGCCCTGATGGCCAAGAAGGTCGCCCGTATCATCCTGGTCCGGCCTGCGGTCGAAGCCGGGGAGCGCCTGGGATTTTTACCGGGATCGCTGCAGGAGAAGGTCGATCCGTATCTGCGGCCGCTCTACGACGCACTCTATGACCTGCTCGACCCGGTGAAGGTCGACAAAATGCTGGAGACCAATGTGATCGAGGTTGCGCCGCTGGCGTTCATGCGGGGCCGCACCCTCAACGAGGCCTTCATCATCATGGACGAGGCGCAGAACACCACCAACGAGCAGATGAAGATGTTCCTCACCCGGCTGGGCCAATCCTCCAAGGCGGTGATCACGGGAGACCTGACGCAGATCGATCTTCCCAACCCCAAGAAAAGTGGTCTGTATGAGGCGCTGCGGGTGCTGGATGGCGTGGAGGGCATAAAGTTCTGTCACTTCGAGGATGTCGACGTGGTCCGGCATCAACTTGTGCAGCGCATCGTCCGGGCCTACGACAGCTATCAGCGGGCCGAGCAGCTTCCGTTGTCGATGGAAGGCGCTCCGATCGCGCTGCCGGTCGAGGAGCGGCGCAAGCCGGCCTCCAAGCCCCAATAAGCGGGCCCAGGCAACAAGCGGCCTCCGCCGCGGCCAAACCAGCGAAGCGTCTCAATTTCGAGCTGCCGCACGTCTGAAAAGGATGTGCGGCAGCGGCCATTGCGCGGGAGGAAATTCGGCGCCGGCTCGAATGGCCGAACCGTATTCCCCATCCAGCGCACGTGAAGGCGCGTACTGATCCTGAACCTTTGGGTTGATCGACGCGGTCGTCCCGGCAGGTCATGGGACCCAGAGCGCAACCCACGCAAGAACAACCCCAGGAGAAGCGACTGCGGCAGTTGTGAGCGCAACACAGGATCCGATCCAGCCAACGGCCGAGAATGCGTGCCTCGCGCCGGGCGCCTTCGGGAGGTCGGCTCTACTGCTACGTTGGTAGTTACTTTAGTGCCTACTGCCTCATTAGCAGGTTGGTTATAGCAGATTTTTTCCTGCCTTTCTCGGATTACTTAGGTACCGTGACGCGCTAAGCTCAAACTAGCGCATTGGCGCCGAGGAGATCCGTCATGAAGAAGTCCTGTTTGTCTGTCGTCATTCTGTCCGCTATGTCCCTTTCCACCCTGAGCCTGAGCGCTCAGAGCGTTTCACAAGCCATGGGTGGATCGAACCCGCGCCCGCAAGCGATGGGCGGCTCCAACCCACGTCCGCAGGCCATGGGTGGATCCAACCCGCGTCCGCAGAGCACGTTAGTGACGGTGGTGTCTACGATACTGACTGCTTTTGGGATCTACGTTTAGCACAATTAGGAGAGACAATAGAGGCGTCACGAAAGGGCGCTCATGAACCTCTCGGTGTGGGCCAATGTGCTGTGGGCGGCGGGCTTCTTATTGAACGCCGCTCTGATCATCGTCTTGTTCTTTAAACGACGGTACCGAATCGTTCCCTGGTTCACGGCCTGGATGACGGTTGAGGCCGTATACACCGTAGCGCTGTACTTTACTTATCGGTTCGGGTCCAAGCACGCCTACGAAATTCTCTATTTGACTGCTGACTTCCTGGACGTGGCGCTGCAGATAGCAGTGATTCTGGAGATTGCAGGGTTTCTGCTGCGTCGATCGGGGAGATGGGTGGAAGGCGCCCGGCTGCGCTTAGTCCTGATGGGTGGGCTAGCGCCGCTGCTGGCGCTCGCCATGGCGTGGTTTATGCAGCCCGCGGCGAATACCCGTCTGGACTCGATCCTCGCGCGGTCCAGCCTTTTCACCACGATTCTGGTCTGCGTGCTGTTCACCGGGATCCTCACGGCCTCGCAGAGTTTGGGCCTCGGCCTCCGGAATCATGTGATGCGGGAGAGCTATGGGTTTATCATCTGGAATCTGGTTGCGTTCCTGACAGACAGCCTGCACGCGTACTGGGGCACGCTCGGACACTTTACACTGCTTGAGAACGTACGCATTGCGGTCTTCCAGGGGACGCTGGTGTACTGGTGTGTCGCTTTCTGGCTACCGGAAAAACAGGAGGAAAAGGTGCCCGAAGGTGCGAAAATAGACTTGAATCGTTTGGCGATGGAGTTAGAATGCTCTAAGTCAAATCGAGCATCAGTGACGGGAGCCCTACGCAAATGATCTACCTCTTGGTTTTGCTGTCGGGGATGTTGGTGGTTGGAGCTGTGCAACTCCGCTGGGTCTTCGCCCGCCGTCGCCTGTTGGCCCGGAGCTGGGACGAAGTTCTGGAGGCGGTGGAGCATGTCGACTTCATGGGCGTTCGCACGGTGGCCCAGTGCTATCTGCAGCCAGACAAGGATCAGCTCCGAGTCGAACCAAATGAGATGTGGACCCTTCTTGGGGGTTTAGAAGGCATCAACCGGATGCAGAAAAATGCAGCGGCAATGCTCGATCTGGCGGTGTACGCCGAGCGGTGGAACGACACCGAAGGCCCCGTAATCGCAGAGATGATTCGACGCGATGCCGCCCGCCTGCAAAGCGCGGTGACGCGCATACAGCTCACGTTTTTCCTGGGATTCGGATTCGTGAAGGCGCCCTTCCACGTACAGGAAGCGGCCGCTACGTACTACCTGATGCGCAGCCGCCTGTTGGGCTTGTATGCAAATGGACATGCGGCGCTGGTGCCGCGACTCGCCGAGGCGCTGTAGAGCACATCCCCTGAAGCTGTGGCACGGGCGCTCTCTCCGAGAGCGCCGTTTTATCGCCGAAACAAAGCGCTTGTCTCCGTGGCTCCCAGCACACCCTTAGAAATTCGCTACAGCGCGATGGCCGGCGCGCCCGGCAGAAGAGTCGGGTTGTCCAGCCGCGTCCCACCCTGTGCGAAACAAATTGCGCTCGCCGGGGCCGCTTCGCGTGCTTTCCCGAACTTGCCGCCATCGCCAACGTCGCCTGCATCATCAACTCACCAGCGCCAGCAACGTGGATAGCACAGGCTACTGAATCAGAGTCAGCTTAACTTTCTCGGAGCACAGCCAGGAAAGCAGAGCATCCCCGTGCCGAAACATATTTCTCAAAGGGCATAACGTTCCCCCATCCTCCGGAGTCCAACCGCAAACGTGTCCTCCGGGCCCGCTTGACCCACTTCCCATGATGCATTCTTCCCGATGAGATTCCTGAGCCGGATTCTTTGTGTCGCACTCCTCGTATGCGCTGGCGTATCCGTCTCACCGTATTTGCAAGCGCAGAGCCGTTCGATTGATGGGACGGTCACGGGTGTCGTCGCGGACCCCACGGGCGCCGTGATCCCCGGCGCAACCATTCACGTCGGAACCCATGCGCCCTCCACATTCCGCCCGCTCGACGTGACTTCCGATGCCGTCGGCAACTACTCGATCGGACTGCCTGCCGGCATCTATGACGTCACCGTGGTCGCGCAAGGCTTCGATCCGTTTCACGCCACCATCACCGTTTCAAACTCCGGCAAGATCACGCATCTCAACGCCGCGCTCGCCATCGCCACCGAATCCGAGCAGATCAATGTCGGCCCCAACGATAACTCTCTTAGCGCCGGGGACAACAAAAGTGCGCTCGTCCTGGGCTCTTCCCAACTTGCAACCCTGTCGGACAATGACGCCACCTTCCAGCAGCAACTTCAAGCCATTGCCGGCGGCGATCCCACGCAGCCTGCCTCGGTGTACGTCGATGGCTTCAGCGGTGGCCAGATTCCACCCAAGGATTCGATCAGCCAAATCCGAATCAACGAGAATCCCTACTCCGCGCAATTCCAGGACCTGGGCTTCGGCCGGATCGAAATCTTCACCAAGCCAGGCAGCGACAAACTCCATGGCCACTTGATGGCGTTTTCCAACGATAGCGCGTTCAATACCGAGAACCCGTTCGTGGGCCCGCAGCCGCCGTATTACATGGTCATCGTGCGCGGCAATCTCAGCGGACCCATCGGCAAAAAAACATCTTTCTTCCTGAACGGCGTTTACAACGATCAGCAGAACAACTCCATCATCAACGCTGCCGCCACACCAACCAGCGAAGCGGCTTACGTCACCACCATCCCCAGCCCAACACTTACCACCGATTTCAGCGTCCGTCTGGACCGCCAGACCCCCCCGAACACGGGCCTGACCGGGGGGTATGAAGTGGAGCACGTCGCGCTCACCGACGGGCTCGCGCCGCCGCAAAACAACAATGGTCCCAGCATAGTAGCCGTCCCGCAGACCCTGCAGAGCCAGGCCTTTGATGTCGACTCCACCGCGCAAACGCTGCAGCTTTCTGACACCGAAAACATCGGCAAGAATAAGGTTCTCGAAACGCGCTTTCAATATATCCGCTCGTTGTCGGACCAGAATGCTCTTTCAAACGCGCCCACCGTGATCGTGGAAGGCTATTTCAATGGCGGCGGCAATAGCGCGCAGTCCTTGCACGACCATACCGACCACATCGAGTTTCAGGAATATGTCTCTGTTGAGCACGGCAAGCACTTCATACGCTTTGGAGGCCGCTACCGTACCATTCGCGACGCCAATCTCGACACCGCAAACTACAACGGCCAATTCATCTTCCCCAGCCTGGCCGCGTACGAGGCTGCGCGGCCGAGCGCCGTGAATCCAACCGGAGCTGCCGGCGCTACGCAGTTCAACTACAGCACCGGCCAATCCGCTGCGGTCGTCCTTACCGGTGACCTTGGCCTCTATGCCGACGACGAATGGAGAGCCCGCAAAAACATCACCCTGAACCTCGGCTTTCGTATCGAAAGCCAGTCCGCCATTCCCGACCACTTCGACCCGGCGCCACGGGTCGGCGCCTCATGGGCCATCGGTCAAACCGACAAACGGCCCGCGATCGTCGTCGTGCGCACGGGCTTCGGCCTGTTCTTCGATCGCTTCTCCTCGAGCAATATCCTCACCGCGATCCGCCAGCAGAACGGCAATATCCAGCCCTCGTTCTACGTTCAATCCCCTCAATTCTTCTGCGAAAACAGCCTCTCCGCCTGCTCCGCCCCCATCGCGAGTCTCAGCGCGACGCAACCCACGCTCTACAACATTGACCCTCACCTCCGCTCCGAATACCAGGTGACCACCGGCTTCACCGTGGAGCGTACCGTGGGCAAAATTGGTTCGATCTCAGTGAACTACCTGCATCAGCAAGGCGACCACCAGTGGATCTCGCGCAACATCAACGCGCCGCTTCCTGGCACCTTCATTTACGGCATGCCAAACAGCGGCATTCGCCCCCTGGGCGGCACCCAGAATATCTACCAGTTCTCCTCGAACGCCTCCAGCGAGGCCAATCTCTTCTTCGGCAACGCCCAGCTTCATCCCACCAAGAAGATTGACTTATTCGCCTTCTCGGGGGACCGCCATAAGAACTCCGACTCAGGGGGGGCTACCAGCTTTCCCACCAACCAGTACCACGTGGCCGCGGACTATGGACGCATCGCCTCGCCGACCTTTCGCTTGTTCACCGGCGCTGACATCAAACTGCCTTTCGGCATCACCTTGGACCCGTTCGTGGCCTTTCTCACGCGCCAGCCCTTCAACATCACAACCGGCACCGACCTCAATGGCGATACGCAATACAACGATCGGCCGTCCTTCGCAACCGCCTCCAGTCCCGCCGGCTCGGTCTACAAAACCGCCTTTGGCGCCTTCAACGCTCTGCCAGTTCCCGGTGAACGCATTATTCCCATCAACTACGGCAATGGTCCGCGCGTTGTCTACACCGAGCTTGGGCTCCGCAAAAGCTTCCGCTTCGGAAACCTGCCGGAGGCTCCACCCGCTTCGGCTGCCAAACCTGGCCCCGACGGCAAAGTGCCGCCCCCTCCGCCGCCGCCTGAGAAGCCGTATGAGCTGAGCTTGAGCGCGGAAGGAGATAATCTGCTGAATCACACCAACGCTGCGGCGCCGGTGGGCGTGCTCACCTCACCGGAATTTGGCCGCTCGCTTTCTTTTGGCAATTTCAGCAGCCCCAACGCCAATCGCCTGTTCTTCATCGGCGCATTCTTCAACTTCTGAGCCGGTCATGCAGTGCGTCAACGCGCGAGACCTACAGCTGAGACTGGAGAGCTTTCGGGCGGCGGGTCCCCTCTCTGAAAGCCGGTTTGTTCCCTGCAGAAAATGACGTCTCCGCTGCATTTCAGCAGGGGACAAACTCAGGCACGCCGTACCATAGGAGCCGTTAGCGTACAGGCTTCATAAAGGGGTGTCCTCATGGCCGCTCAGATCTCCGTTTCGGATGCACCTCAGGATCTTCGCTCAGACGATGCCTTCTCTCCGTCAGAAGAAAAATGCTCAGCGAAACCGTTTCGTTCCGTGCATCCCGCAGCCGCGTGGCTGGTTGCCGGCGCCATCCCTTTGCTGCTCACCCTGATCACCGCCGCCGAATGCAGTTCGATTGGACACTGGCCTTCGTTGCGCTACGGTCTGGTGTTCTGGGGCTGGTGGGGGTGCGTGGCGGGCATGCTGTGGCCGGCCCTCCGGCGATGGCCCTTCACTCTGCGTCTCTCCCCCGGCTCTTTCGCTCTCCACGTACTCCTGGCGCTGGGCCTGGGAACCCTGCATCTGCTGCTGCTCGGCAGCTTGTACTTCTTCACACCGGGATGGGAGAAGGAGATCTCCGCCGGAGCGGCGTGGATCAGCTACTTCTCTGTAAACCGGCTGGGTCTGGAGCTGCTGATCTACACGGTTCTGCTCGGAGTCGCGATCGCGATGTACCAGAACCTGCGTTCCCGGCAGGAGAGGATCCGGACTTTGGAGCTGGAGCGCCAGCTCTCGGGCGCGCAACTGCACGCCCTGCAAATGCAGCTGGAACCTCACTTCCTCTTCAACACGCTGAATGCCATTACCGCTCTCGTGGAGCTGAATCGGCAACCAGAAGCCACGACGATGCTGCGCAACCTGAACAGCATGCTGCAGGGCACTCTTCGGCACAAGACGCCAGAGCGAGTTCCTCTTGCGCAGGAACTCACGCTGCTCGAGAGCTACCTTGCCATTGAACAGGTGCGCTTCGCAGACCGTCTGCAGGTTGAAGTGTCTGTGGATCCTTCCGCGCTGAATGGCCTGGTTCCGTGCTTCCTGCTGCAACCCATTCTGGAGAACGCGCTGAAACATGGGATCGCCCAGGTCGAAGCCAATGGGCTGGTACGTACCCGCATCCAGCGTAGAGGCGACGTTCTCACTTTGAGCGTTAAGGACAATGGGCCGGGCACTGGCGTGACGGCCACAGCGGGACATGGGATCGGTTTGAGAAACATCGAAAACCGGCTCCTGCATTTTTATAAGGACCGCTACCAGATGACGATCGATCAGCCTGCGAACGGCGGCTATGAGGTTGTGATCACCATTCCATTCGAGGCTGCGAGAACGTGAACATCCGGGCGAACATGAATATCCGGGTGATTGTGGCGGATGATGAAGCGCTCGCACGCGAGCGATTGCGCCATCTGCTTGCGGCAGAGTGCGAGGTCGAGATCGTGACCGAGTGCCGCAATGGCCGCGAGGCGGCAGCCTACCTGGCGAAGAACAGCGCCGATCTGTTATTGCTGGACATTCAGATGCCGGGCATGGGAGGCTTCGCCCTGCTGGAGAGTCTCGGTTCGGCGCCAGCGCCGCTGGTCGTCTTTACGACCGCTCATCAGGACTACGCCCGTCAGGCGTTCGACATAAACGCCGTGGATTACCTGACCAAGCCGATCGAGGCGGAGCGCCTTGCGCTGGCTCTGGCCCGGGTACGCGACCGCCTCGCCGCCAGAGCCGCACTCAAAACGCAGGCGGCACTCCAGGGGGTCATGACGGAAACGGCCCCTGTTGCAAAGCAGCGCAGCTACTCCCGCAGGCTGCTCGTACCCAATGGCGGCGCCGATGTCCTCGTCGATGTAGAGGAGATCGATTGGATCGAAGCGGCCGATTACTACGCCTGCATCCACATCGGCAAGCGAACGTTGTTACTTCGCGAAACCATGAAGGAACTGGCAGAGACACTCGATCCAGATCGCTTTGTTCGGATTCATCGGTCGGTCATTGTGCCGATCGCTCGAGTTCGGGAGGTTCTTCGCGAAGCCCGCGGCGATGGCGCCGTCGTGCTGCGAAGCGGGGAACGGCTCAAGATGAGTAAGCCCGGCTGGGAGGCTCTGCTGGCGGCCAGCCAATCTTTCAGAGACGTTCTGGTGTAGTGATTCAAACTAAAGAGCAGTTATGGAAATGCTTTCTACGCTACCGACCTTCCATGTCATGCGATGCGGAAGTATCGTTGGACAAGTGCACGGTGAGGGGTTGAAGTACGGGCGATGACGCGACCTCGACCTGATCCATAAATAGATGCAGACCTATGCCGCGCTTGTATTTCTCTCCTGTTTTATCGTAGAAGAGGCTCAGCAGATGGCCGTGGTAGGGCACGCCATCGATCGCGAAATAGTTCCATTTGTTCGCCGGAAGCAGCGGATGGATGGTGAGCGTGTTGCCAGGACCTGGCCTGACACCCAGAAGACCGGTGATGATCAGATCCGCAAAGCCGGAGTGATTGTAGTATCGTCCCCGATTGGCCGGTGGCTGTTTGCGGCTCTGCAGTATGTCGCGCGCAATCCATTCACCCGTATCCGCATCGAGATCCTCGTCGATCCATGGAATGTAGCTTCCATCGGCGAGGCGAATGCGCTGAGAGTGCGCATAGCTCGCCAGGAGATTGAAGTAGTCCTCCGGTTGGATCACGGATTGCGGCGGCCCATTGAGCAGATTTGCCATGGCCACCAGCGTTTGGGTGGTGGCAAAGGGCCACGATGGCCCATTCCAGAGGCATTCGTGCTCAGCAGCAAACCGGAACCGAGGGCTGCTGCGCTCTGCGGTTGTGGGCCCGTAAGCGCCGGCAAATCCCTCAGGACTGTTAGATTGCTTCCACGCGACATCGTGATCGGCATGTGGGATGTTGTAATACCAGGGAATGAATCCGACCAGCTCTCGTACACCGACCCAGGTCGCATTTGCCTCCCGCGGCAGCGTCTCATAGAATTCCGCCTGCGGATCCCAAAGGCGCGTCTCGATCAGATTGCGCAGTGTTTCAGCCTTCGCGGAATATCGCTGCGAGAGCGATGGCCCGTGATCCATGGCTGCAATCTTTGAGATTGCGATGGCGTCGCCATACATGTAGCTATTGATGGTCGGGCGATAGCCGCTTCCGCCAATGCTGTACTCCATTCCGTCGCGATCGTCGATTTGCCAGAACAGGCCATTGGGATCGCGATGCGTCTTCTCCCACTCGCCGTAGTTGTGAATCAGATCAGGGAGCAGACCGGTCGCAAACTTACGATCGCCGTTGGTGAGATACACGGAATAAACTGAATCGGCCACAGGGAAGCTGTACCGACGGGGATCACCGGCTGGCGTAAACCAGAAGCGGGCGTACTGCTCCGCGTAGGCCGGATCGCGCAGCCATCGCGCTTCCCGAAGTTGCATGCTGGCGGCCGCATCGATGGAATCGTATTTGCCTGCCCAGGGAACATCGTCGAGGAATTCGGTGATGATGTAGCCTTCTGGTGTTTGACGAATATGCTTTTGGAACGCGTACCAACGGAAGTAGTAGGTGCGCTCTATCTCTTTGTCGGGGACATCGAGCAAGGGGATGTTGTGCACAAACCAGGACCAGTCCAGAGGCGGCGGGTCATCTTTCAGAAAGCTGCGTTCCTGCTCAACGAAGGTGGTGAAGTACGGATAAAAAGACCGCGCCGTGAGCAGCGGGCGGGCTGCTTCGCGATGAGACCTGATGTTCGATACGACAGCCGCCCGGACCTGAGGGCTAGCTGCTGTATCCGTCTGCGCACCGATTGCAACCGAACCACAAATCGCGGCGACGAACACCAGGCTCTTCCATGTGGAGTCGAGCGCCTGAGACCGGTTCTCCTGCCGGTGGAAAGCGAAGGCGAGGATCTTCACGCAATGGCTTGTCAAGAAAGATGGCACTGTGGATCTTAGCCGGTTGCGTGGAATGCGATTTCGTGAAAGCCCGGTCCGTGAAAGCAGCGGAGCCACTCTGGCGATCTTCATCCGCCGAAGCCTAGATCGCGCCCGTTTCTGGTAGCCAGTCCTATCTGTTCCAGGTGCACATTGCGTCCGTTATACCAGAGCATCCACTTGCCGTCGACAAACAGCGCGTAAGGCTTGTAACAGGCATCGGCATCGAAGCCGGTACCGATGGCGCGGAGGATCGGATTGGTGGGGCAGCGCTGCCAGCCAGTAAGGCCATCCCGTGAACGAGCCAGCCCAATCTGAGCATGATCGATATCGCGATAGCCAATATAGAAGATATAAAACCATCCATCTTCCTGAATGACCTGGCACCCAGCGACACGTTGCTTTTCCCACTCGTAGCGGGGATCGGCACTGAATACCGGGTTGTTGCCGGCTTTCGTCCAATGCAGGCCGTCCGAGCTGGTGGCATGGCCGATGGCGTTGGGCTCATACTGTTCGCCACCGGAGTACCACATCCGCCATTGCCGCTGTTGCGTGTCCCAGAGAACGTCGGGAGACATCAGGGCAACTCCCTCCCACGGCAACTCAGGCGTCAGGACTGGTTGCTGGGACATTCGCTTCCAAGTCCTGCCGTCGTGGCTGGTCGCGTAACCGATGGCGGAATGCCCGCTGGGATAGCCATTGGATGCTATCGCCTTACTCGGGGTCTGGCCGGTATACCACATGTGGTACTCACCACCACGGCGAACCAGAACCGGGCGGTTGATATCGTTCTCCCATCCTGAAGACGGGTTAGGTGCGAGAACGATCTCCGGCGCTGACCAGTGGATGCCGTCTGGACTATCCGAGATGGCGATCGACTTCTTGGGCCGCCAGGACAGCCACATCCGAAAATTGTTCTCTTCGCGCAGAACACAAATGTCGAAGCAGGTGCCATACTGGCCGCCGAGGACTGGATTGCCAGGGTATTTCTCCCAGCCGGGCGCGGTAGCGCGATCCTCTGTTTGGCCAAGACTGTCCAAGGGTGCAAGCGCGCATACACCGGCTGCTCCCAAGAGCGAAAGGACACTACGGCGATTGATCATCTCCACCTCGGTAAAGCGTAAGAAAAATGGACAACGGATCCGGCGAAAGGCTTTCAATAGCTCTCTCTTCGCCTGGTCAAAAATTGTAGTGAATCGCCATCTGCAGCACGCGATTGGGATAAGCCCCGGTGATCACCCCGAACGTTCCGTCGGCAATGCTGGTGTCGGGGTCCTCAAGAACCGTATGGTTGAAGACATTGAAGGCGGAGATATCGTACTGCAGAGATCCAAATCGCTCTGAGATAGGGAACTTCTTACCGACGTTCATATCGGCGAACAGCTTCCCTGGACCACGTGCCTGCCCGCGAGTGGAACTGCCGATGTCGATGTGTGTGAGCCCAGCAGTCGGATCCATGACGGAGCAGCCGGCGCCGAACTCATTGGCGGGACAGAATGCCGCCTTGTTCAACCACGCGGCTGCTTCGGAGTCCCGGCTCGCCTTCGAGCCATAGACGGAGCCGCCAACGTAGTTGGCCCAGGCTGTATTGGAAGCTGAATCATTGAAGGTAGCTGGGCTGGAAATGGTCAGAGCATCGCCTGAGATCGCCTGAACGCGTCCGCTCCAGGTCCAGTCACTGAGAATCTCGCGGGCCACCCACGGGGCGCCATGCAAGGCAGGGAGCTGGAGGTCGTACAGAAGCGAAAACACCTGCGGCAGATCATAGCTGGATGTACCGTAGTCCAGGTTTGGCATGTAGGGATTGCGATAGGGGCCCGCGGCGAAGAAGGTGCCTTCGGCATCGCCTTCATCGGTATCCCGACTCAACGTGTAGTTGGCAAGGATCGAGAAATTCCTGGTGAAACGCTTGTTGAGGCTGATTTGCATCGATCGATACCATGAGTTTGCCCCGGAGAATGTCTCGTAGATATCTTGAAACTGCGGGTAAGGCCGGCGTGACTGCACATTGGCCGCCGCACTGGTAGCGTCGGGGCTCACAGAGGGAGTATTGATGTCATGCGAGGACGCGAGATGGGTGCCCCGGGTGCCCACGAAGCTTGCCGTCAACACGTAATCCTTAATGGGCTCCCACTCGTACCCTGCGTTGTACTGGTAAATTCTTCCCGTATCGAAGTTCGGAGTCGACGAATAGACCGTGACGGGTGTCGATGGGAACTGATATGTGGTGGTGCTGGCTGTTCCGGGTAGCGGCTTTATGTAAGGAAATGGGCTTGGGCCGTTATAGACGTTGCTTATATTAACCGGCCCCACAGGGTTATAGGTGTAG
>CAXUIM010000082.1:0-13961 GCA_964250885.1 uncultured Acidobacteriaceae bacterium
TTGTCGCAGCCGGCAATGCAGACCAGGCCGTCGAACAGATTGCCGCGGCTCATCAGCTCCACCGAATCGGCAATCACCTCGCGTGAGATCAGCGAGGCCTTCATGCCTTCGGTGCCCATGGTGATGCCATCGGAGATGGTGATGGTGTTGAACTCCATCGGCGTTCCACCGGCCTCGCGAACACCCTGCTTCACGGCTTCGGCGATATCGCGGAGATGAAAGTTGCAGGGCCCGATCTCGGTCCAGGTGTTGGCGATCCCGATGATCGGTTTGTGAAGATCTTCCTTGGAGAAGCCGACGCCGCGCAGCATGGCGCGGGCGGCGGCGCGCGCGGGTCCTTCGGTCAGCGGAATCGAGTTAGTTTTGCCGGTGTTGCTCATTTTTACTTTCCTTCTTCAAAAAAACGCAATTTAGCGATTGGGTGCAAGAATCGTACCGGGCGCTCGTCAGATCGTAAGAATGTCACTTCCTTGCAGACGGGATTCCTCCCCGCGCTCGGAACGACGCGAATGAATGGGCTTAGCCATGGGGTACGACCGATTTGTTGTTCGGTGGGATGGCGGAGACGAGTGCCTTGAAGTCAGAGACCAGTGTGGCGACCGTCTCGTCAAGGTTTTTGTTGCGATTCTTCTGGAACACGGCGTAATTGATGCGCTCGGTGAGAGACCAGAGTACGACGTGAGAGTGCGGGTCGAGCAGGACGACGCGGAACTGGCGGATAGAGTTGCCGCTCAGGCCCTGGCTGCTGCCGACGGATTGGCCAAGAGCGATCTCGTAGTGCAGCTCGAGGATGAGGTCGGCGGCGTTGGGATCGTCAACCATCTGGAAGCGGCCAAGCGCACCGGCGGCCTCGTAGAAATCGTTGTAGGCGCGCAAGCAATCGGCGTTTTCCTGGTCGCCGGCGTTGCCGAGGAAAAGTTTGTGCGCCGTGGCGAGCTCGGCGGGGAGTGGCGCGCTGGGTGCGTTTTGGGCGTGGGCGCTGATGGTCAGCGCAAGTGCTGCGGCGGCGAAAGTGAGATTCAGGCTCATCGTGCAACACCTCAGCAAGTGGCGCGGTTTACGTTGCTGAAAACGAGAAACAGATCCTCTTCGAGGATGACAAAAGTAAACTACAGGCATGTGCCACATCGAATACGGGGTCTCTGGGTTTCGCTTTGCTCCGGTCAAGAGAACAACTTCCTTGGGTGAGGTTCCAGCCGAGGCTTACGCGGCGGTTTGGGCCTTCGGCGCCAGCCAGAACTCCTGGTTGTGCCGCGACTCGTAGCGGTTCAGCTCATCGCCATGCAGCAGCGTCAGGCCGATGTCGTCCAGGCCGTTCAGCAGGCAATGCTTGCGGAACGGATCGATCTCGAATCGCGCGCTGAAGCCCTGGTCATCCACGACGGTCTGGGCCTCAAGGTTTATGGTGATCCGGTGCTGCGGGTTTTGCGTGCTGCGGGCGATAAGGGTCTCAACTTCTTTATCGCTCAGCCGGACCAGGATGATGCCGTTTTTGCCGGCATTCGAAAAAAAGATGTCGGCGAAGCTGGGCGCTATGACGGCCCGGAAGCCGAACTGGTTGATGGCCCAGGCGGCATGTTCCCGCGAACTTCCGCAGCCGAAGTTTTTCTCCGCCAGCAGGATCTCCGCACCGGCGTACTCCGGCTTGTTCAGGACGAAGCTGGGGTCGGGCTGGCCCACCTCTTCCGGGGAGACGCCGGGGCCCTCCTGAATCCGCCGCCAGTCGTAGAAGAGGAAGTCGCCGTAGCCGGTGCGCTCGATGCGCTTCAGGAACTGCTTGGGGATGATCTGGTCGGTGTCGATGTTAGGCAGCGGCAGTGGCGCGGCGGTCGACGTCAATTCATTGATGGGGGTCATGCGCGCGAGCCTCCTTCGGCGAGCATCTGGTTGGGGTCAATGGCGCTGGGGTCAACGGGGTTGACCGGGCCCAGGCTCGAGGCGGCTCCCGCGGCCCTGTGGAACTTCCACTGGCGCACATCGGTCAGGTGTCCGGTGATCGCGGCCGCGGCGGCCATGGCCGGCGAGAGCAGGTGAGTCCGGCCGCCGCGGCCCTGCCGGCCTTCGAAGTTGCGGTTGCTGGTGGAGGCGCAGCGCTCGCCGGGAGCGAGGATGTCGGGGTTCATGCCCAGGCACATGCTGCAGCCGGGTTCACGCCACTCAAAGCCGGCCGAGGTAAACACCCGGTCCAGGCCCTCTTCTTCGGCCTGCCGCTTGACGCGCTGGGAACCGGGGACGACCATGGCGCGCACGTTCGTAGCCACGTGATACCCATCCACGATCTGGGCCGCGGCGCGCAGGTCTTCGATACGCGCATTGGTGCAGGAACCCAGGAAGACGGCATCCACCGGGATGTCTTCGATCCGGGTTCCGGGCTTCAGATCCATGTACTCCAGCGCGCGGGAGAAGGACTTCCTGTCGGCTTCGGAGAGCGCGTCCTCGGGACGGGGCACCTGGCTGTCGATGGTGGTGACCATGCCGGGCGACGTGCCCCAGGTGACCGAGGGCGCCAGCCGGGTGGCGTCGATGGTCAGCTCGCGGTCGAAGACAGCGCCGGCATCGCTGACCAGGGCCGACCAGTTCTGCACGGCCAGATCCCAGGCCTCGCCCTGGGGGCAGAAGCGGCGGCCCTTCAGGTAGGCGAAGGTCGTCTCGTCGGGAGCGATCATACCGGCGCGGGCGCCGGCTTCGATGCTCATGTTGCAGATGGTCATGCGGCCCTCCATCGAGAGCGCGCGAATGGCCGAGCCGGCGTACTCCACCACACACCCGGTGGCGCCATCGGTGCCGATGCGCCCGATGATGTCCAGGATGATGTCCTTGGCGGTTACGCCATAGGGGAGATCGCCTTCGACGTTGATCCGGAAGGTCGCCGGTTTGCCCTGCGGCAGCGTCTGGGTGGCCATCACATGCTCCACCTCGCTGGTGCCGATGCCAAAAGCCAGCGCGCCAAAAGCGCCATGGGTGCTGGTGTGCGAGTCGCCGCATACGATGGTCATGCCCGGCTTGGTGGCGCCCAGCTCGGGGCCGATCATGTGCACGATGCCTTGCTCGGCGGCTTCGGTGTCGAAGAACTCGATGCCGAAGTCGGCGCAGTTCCGGCGCAGCGCATTGATCTGCGCACTGGCGATCTGGTCGGCGATCACCAGCCGGTCCTGAACGCTGGTCGTGGGTACATTGTGATCGACCGTGGCGATGTGCCGGTCCGGACGGCGTAGCGGGCGCTGTGCCAGCCGCAGACCTTCAAAAGCCTGCGGCGAGGTGACCTCGTGCACGAGCTGCAGGTCGATGTAGAGGATCGTCGGCTCCCCCGGCGGTTCCACGACCACGTGCTGCTGCCAGATCTTCTCAAACAGGGTGCGGGGAGCGAGCGCTTGCGGTTTGTCGTTAGTGGCGATGCTGGGTGTACTCATGGGATCTATCTCTCGTCGGGTTCGGGCGGGGTTGCGGTGTCAATTTGCGGTGCAAGGGTGTTGGCGCCCACCATCTGCGGACTCAGCGCGACGGGCGAGCCGTTCGGCTCCACCAGCAGAGCGTGGCTGATGTGCGGGACCAGGCGATGCGCGGCGGCCAGGCGCGCGTTCCACTGCGCGATGGCGTCATTGAGGGCGAGCGGGATTTCATCCGGCGAGAGATCGCGGTTGGGATACAGCCACAGGTTGTATTCGGCCGAAGTCTCGGCGGTGGTATGGCCCACGCCGGTCCAGTTCACCGCCGCGAACACCATCAGCGGATGCGCTGTGCCCAGGTCGATCCAGAGCAGCCCGGCCGCCGGGCAGAAGCGGGGAACGCAGCCGTCCACGGTGATGTAGCGGTTCTGCGCCGCGTTGACCTCGCCATAGCGGGTCAGGAAAATGGGGATAATGGAGGCGAGGGACTCGTGTCCTCCCGGAGCCTCCCACATGGCCTGCGGCTGCTTGAACTCGCGCGCCAGCAGCGCCTGAAAGCGGCCGTCGACGCGCAAATCATTGGGCCGGCCCACCGGCTCGGGGTGAGCATACCGCCACAGCCACTGCAGGTCATCCACCGGCTTCGCCCGCATATGGCGCGGCGGCCGCGGCGCCGGCGCCACCAGCGCGTCAGGGTTGGTGATCTGCGCCGGCAGGGAAGCGGACCCCCGGGATATCAGCACCAGCAGAGCGGCGGCGAGTTGTACGGTGAAGCGCATGTCGCGAACGGCCTAAAGGTCCTGAGACTCGAATCCGGAAGAGGTCAAGCTCAGGTTGCGTGCGGGTTAGCCGGCTGATTCCGTGCTGGGATCAGCCGGGATGTGGTCTATACGGCGTGCAGCGATTGCTGGCGGTCGATGGCCTCGGCCAGGGCACTGTGCACCAGCTTGCCCATCTGTTGCGTGGTCACGTTGGCGGCCGCGTTCCCGCGGGCAATATCGGCGGTGCGATGGCCCTGGTCCAGCACACGGGCGACGGCTGCCTCGATCGCCGCCGCCTCGGGCTCCAGATGCGCCGAGTGGCGGAGAACCATGGCCGCTGTGAGGATCGCGCCCAGGGGATTGGCCTTACCGGTTCCGGCGATGTCGGGAGCGCTGCCGTGAACCGGCTCATACAGATTGACTTTGCCGCCGATCGTGGCCGAGGGCAGCATCCCCAGCGAGCCGGTGATGATGCCCGACTCATCCGAGAGAATGTCGCCGAACAAATTCTCCGTGAGCACGACATCGAAGTTGCGCGGCACATTCATCAGGTGCATGGCCATGGAATCGACCAGCTGGTGTTCCACGGTGATGCCCGGATACTCCGGCTTGAGCGAGTCGACGGTGGCGCGCCACAGCTGGGAACACTCCAGCACATTGGCCTTATCGACCGAGGTAAGCTTCTTGCGGCGTTGGCCGGCGAGCTCGAAGGCCACCCGGGCAACGCGGACCACTTCGTCGCGCGTGTAGCGCATGGTGTTGATGGCTTCGCCGGTGCTCTTGTTCCAGGAGCGCGGCTGGCCGAAGTACAGGCCGCCCAGCAGCTCGCGAACGAACAGGATGTCCGCGCCTTGAGTTACGTCGGCGCGCAGAGGCGAGTTCTCACTCAGCGCGGGATAGGCTTTGGCCGGGCGAAGATTAGCGAAGCCGCCCAGCGCCTGGCGAATCTGCAACAGGCCGGCTTCGGGCCGCTTATCCGGGGTGAGGGCATTGAACTGGTTGTCGCCCACCGCACCGAGCAGAACCGCATCGGAGTCCAGGGCGGTATCGATGGTCTCCTGCGGGAGCGGCGTCCCCGTAGCCGTGATCGCGACTCCTCCGATAAGAGCTTCCTTGAACAGGAACTCGTGTCCGCCAAATTCGGCAACGGCGAGCAGAATATTCTGCGCTTCGCGGGTGACCTCCGGTCCGATGCCGTCGCCGGCGAGAATGGCAATCTTGAGCTTCATGTGCAGGTCCTTCTCAGGTTTGGGAAGAGAGGTCAGGCTCTCCAGGGAGTAAAGCAGGAGCGGCTGGCGCCGTTCGATACGCCGCAGGCTGGCTCTGCAGACCGGTAGACCGGTTGTGCCGCCCAGCGCGGCGCCGGGCGCCAACGTTCCGGACAGCGTGATCGCTCTCAGGCAACGCTGCTGGCCACCCCAGCACTGCGCTGCGGGTTCAGCAGGGCGATGATGTCCTGATCGTAGATGGACTTCTTCCGGTCGGCCAGTTCCGTGAAACGCTCGTAGACGGCATCGAGCTCCGCGCGCGAGAGCTTGTGACCCAGTCCGGAGAGACGATGCTCCAGGGCGCGGCGGCCCGAGTGCTTGCCCAGCACGATATTCTGGCCCGTGTAGCCGACCGAATCCGGCGTCATGATCTCGTACGTGAGAGGGTTGGCCAGCACGCCATGCTGGTGAATGCCGGCCGCGTGGGCGAAGGCATTGGCGCCGACGATGGCCTTGTTCGGCGCGGCGCCGAAGCTGATGCAGCCGGCCAGCATCTGGCTGGTAGCGAAGATCTCCTTCATCACGATGCTGTGCTCGTAGGGAAGTTTGTCGTGACGCACCATGAGCAGCGCGGCAATCTCTTCCAGCGCGGCGTTGCCCGCCCGCTCGCCGATCCCGTTGATGGCGCATTCAACCTGGCGAACGCCGGCTTCTATGGCGGCGATGGTGTTGGCCACGGCCAGCCCCAGATCGTCGTGGCAATGCGCGGAGAGCACAACGGTATCCATGCCCGGTACACGTTCCCGCACCATGCGAAACATGGCCGCATACTCGTCCGGAACGCTATAGCCCACCGTGTCCGGCAGGTTGAGCGTGGTCGCTCCGGCCTGAACGGCAATCTCACACACCTTGACGAGGAATTCGGGATCGGTGCGGGTGGCGTCTTCGGGAGAGAACTCCACATCTTCGGTGTAGCTGCGGGCCAGTGCGACGCTCTCCGCAATCTGGTCGAGCGCCTGCTCGCGGGTGATCTTCAGTTTGGCGGCTAGGTGCAGATCGGAGGTGGACAGAAAGGTGTGGATGCGCTGCCTGGGCGCCGCCTCGATCGCCCTTGCCGCCGCCTCGATATCCTCCCGCTTGGCGCGGGCCAGCGATGTGATGCGTGGGCCGCGAACCTCCTGCGCGATCACACGCACGCTTTCGAAGTCACCGTGAGAGGCTATGGCAAAACCGGCTTCAATGATGTCCACTCCCAGCGCGGCCAGCTGGTGCGCCATGCGAACTTTCTCGGCATGATGCATCGTGCAGCCGGGCGACTGCTCCCCGTCGCGCAGGGTGGTGTCGAAGAAGACGATGTGGTTGTTCGATGCCATAACCCGATGCTCCCCGTCTGTTCACCAGCATAACTCGCTCTTATGCCGGACGCTGCATGTATTGTAAATACTAATACTGGTATAGGCAGAGGCGGGGGCGGCTGCGGCACGACAACCTGGGCCCCAACCGAACCTCCGCGGGTTCGCTCCGTGTACCCGGAGCGTAGAGTCTGAAGGCAGTTTTCCCTCAAAAAATCGTCTAGGGGCGCCGATGGATCTGTTTCAGCTGGAGACGTTTGTAGCGGTGGCCGAGGAGCGCAGCTTCTCTCGGGCCGCGGCCCGTTTGCATCGCACTCAGCCCGCGGTCAGCCAGGTCATCGCCAAGCTGGAGGCGGAACTGGGCGAAACGCTGCTGGACCGCGGCAGCCGGGATGGCACGCTCACCGACGCCGGAGAGGTGTTGCGCGAATATGCGCAGAAGATGCTGAACCTGCGCAAGGAGGCCGGCGCGGCGCTCGCCGACCTGCGCTCTTTGCACCATGGCCGTCTCGATCTCGCGGCCAACGAATACACCTGCCTCTATCTTCTGCCGGTGCTGGATGCCTTCCGCCGCGAGCATCCGCGAATCAAGGTCGCGGTGCAGCGCTCGTTGGCCAGCCGGATCGCCGACGAGGTGTTGTCGCATGCGGTAGAGCTGGGCGTCGTGAGCTTCCGGCCCGACGATCCGCAAGTGCGGTCGACGGTGGTATACCGCGACGATCTGGTCTGTGTGGTCAGCCCAACCCACGCCCTGGCGACCCACCGTACCGCGACCATTCAGCGCCTCGGACGGGAGACATTCGTGGCGCACAATGTGCCGTCGCCGCTGCGCCAGAAGGTCATTGCAGCGTTCCGGCGGCACAAGACCCCGCTGCAGATGGAGGTTGAGTTGCCGTCGCTCGAGGCCATCAAGAGATTTGTGCAGCGCGGCACGGGTGTGGCTCTGGTTCCCAAGTTGACCGTCGAATATGAGCTCGCAGCGGGCGCTCTGGTGGCGGTGGCCGTGCGTGAGTTGCAGATCGAGCGCAAACTGCGGCTCGTATACCGCCGTCGGGCTGCCCTATCGCACGCAGCGAGGGACTTTCTGCGTGTGGTGGAAGCCCACGCCCTGCTGCATGGCGATCCCTTCTGCTTCCTGCCGGAGCGGCCCTGAGCCGCGCACTCGCTCCGTGACGAACTTTTTCGAGGAGCAAAGCGGATCTCGAGACCAAACCGGAACCTTTTTGGGAAACGCGCGTCTGTACATGTTACGTAGCGTGCACCGGGCAGAGGGACCTTGCGGGCAAGCCAGGCGCTGCGGAGCATTTCTCCTGCGGGCGTAGAGGGGACTTCGGGATCCATGGCCGTTTTCCTTCTAAGAAACGGCACTCGCACGATCCATCCGCTTTACAGCAACAGGAGTAATGCTCAAATCCAATTGAAAGAGAGCCAAGCCATGAAGAGTCAAATCAGTTACAAAATAATTCGCACAGCGGCTGTGCTGTTCTGCACCGCCGGTCTGGCGCTGGGCTCGGCCATGGCCCAGCAGGACACGCCGCCAGCGCCGGACAGCCAAACCCAGGGACCGCCTCCTGGTGGATCGCATGGGCCGGACTCGGGGCGCCGCCTGGAGATGATGCAGAAGCATCTGAATCTCACGCCCGATCAGACTACTCAGGTCAAGGCGATCCTCGACGATGAGCACAGCAAGATGGAGGCGATGCACTCCAACACATCGCTCGCACCGCAGGATCGGCACGCGCAGATGATGACGATTCACCAGGATGGCGAAGCCAAGATTCGCGCGGTCCTGAACCCGGATCAACAGACCAAGTTCGATCAGATGCAGGCTCGCCAGCGCGAACACATGCATAACCGCGGGCAGGGAGCTACTCCTTCAGATGCCAACGGCGGCGATAACTCGGCTCCGCCCGCGGCGCCTCCGCAGTAGCAAAAACGCTGGTCCGAAGAGGCCTCCCTTGAGGAGGCCTCTTCGCTTGCCGCGGAACCTGAAGAAAGAACCCGTCCGCCGAGGACGTGCGGCCGCACCTCAGATCTCCCTGTGCAGGTACAATTACGAAGTAGCGCACCGCGACCCGTGTCGCTTCGGGCGCGACCGCCGCAGCTGTGGAGCTTTGGTCTGCGGGGAATGTGAAGGGATTTCAGCAAGCATGAAGAAGATGATGTTGCTCGGTGCACTGCTGGTGTGCACCGCCGCCGTGGGACGTGCGCAGGAGAGCCGGCAGGATGCCAGCGTTAACTTTATCGGGATCTATGCTCCGGACGTGTACGGCCTGGGTGTCTACCCGATGCACACGACCAATACAGGCGGATTTCTTGGCAGCTATCGCTACGATCTGACGCCGCGCAGCCAGTTGGAACTGAACTACACGTTCGCGCAGGATTCCATCAAGTATCATTCCGAATCCTTTCCTGAGGGCGAGGTGAAGACCCGCCAGCAGGAGCTTAGCGGCGCTTATGTGTATTCGCGCAGTTACGGAAGTTACAATCCGTTTGTCGAAGCCGGTGTGGGCGCGACGCTCTTCACACCGATCCTGGATAATGGAACCCACGAGCTCTCCACCAAGTCGAGCACCCAGCTTGGTGGTCTCTTCGGCGCGGGCCTGGCCTATGAGATCAGTCCCAGCTTCGACGTTCGCGTGGAGTATCGGGGATTCGTTATGAAGGCTCCCGACTTCGGCCTCAGCGGCTTCGAGACCAACAAGTACTACGTCAACATGACTCCCAGCCTCGGGATTGCCTACCACTTCTAGACACGGCGCCGTGCCGCTCCGGAGCGGCGGCCGCGGATGACGGAACCAGCAGCCTGGATACCAGCAGCCTGGATACAAGCAGCTGGATACAAGTATCCTGAATACAAGTTATGCCCTCGCGAAAAGCGAGGGCATTGCTCTTTGGGAGAGGGCGTGACTTACTGTTGTGGGCATCCGCTCGATCATTGTGCCGCCACGGAACAAAGGCCGGAGGAGGCCGGCGCAAAAGCTGGGAATGCCGCGCATCCGGTGGTACTCCCGCGCGCCGATGGCCTGACCCGGTTTGGGGTCAGGACGTCAGGCCGCTGCTGGATTTCGGCTGAGGAACACCGACAGCTCATCAGGTCACGGCGGCCGGCGATCGCGCCACGCTTCGGAGCGCGGCACGGGTAAAGCTACAGAGACAGTACTGTGGCCGGAGCGTCACCGTGCGGAGAGGAAAATCCGGGGGGCGAGGAAAATCCGGGCGAATCTCCGGCGCCGGGCAAGTTTCTCAGCGGCCTTGTGCAACAGCAAAGGCGCCCGCAAGAGGCGCCTTTGGACTGCATCAACTGGACCCGTGTTAGGTTTGCGCGAGGAGTGCAACGTCCTCGTGTTTAGCGGAACCGGTACGCGGCTCCGACCGAGATCTGGAAGGGATTGATCGAGCCGCCCGTGTAATCGATCCAGTGTTGAAGCTGGAGATCGACGGCCCTGATGTTGATGTGCGGCGAGAGGACGTAATCCAGACCCGCACCATATGCGAGCACGCCGTAGGATGAAGGAGTTCCCGGGAAGCTGATCCAGGCCACCGGGCGGTCATAGCTTGTGCTGCCTACTCCGAATAGAACGTTCGCGTAAGGTTGGTAGCGGCGCACACGATAGACATAACGAATGCCGGCGAGATAGGTCTTCTGAAGATAATCATCCGAGGTACGAGTGGTGGGGTAATTCACTTCAGCTTCTATGCCCAGATGGTACGTCCAGTCAAACGTCGCATAGCCGGCGCCGCCGATATTCCACTTGGAGGAATCTGGAGCATTGGTGCCCGAGAGATACCCTGTTGCACTCGGTTTGAGGAAGGAAATCGTGCCACCGACCTGAAGAGCACCAGCGCCAACGGCGGTCGGTTCAGCCTGAGCCCGGATCTTGCCAGGGGAAAGAATAAGGACCGAACCCAAGGCAAGAGCAGACATCAGAGATAGTGAGAGATGCTTCATTATGGAAAGTCTCCTATAACACGATCCCCCTAATTTTGCAGGGAACCACCCACCGCCACGGATACGATCTGGGCCCGAAACGAAGCAGTGGGTGGATAAGTTACGCCAATTATATTGGATTCTCCCCCTTAATGAATATTGTTTGAAGAGGTTACTTCTGTGGAGCCGGTGCGGCAGTGGCCGCCGGTTCCGATGACGCCTGGGGCGGGGTGCCCGCCGCCGGCGCGACGGGAGCCGCCGCATCGGCCGGAGGCGTGGCTTCCGTCCCCGGAGCCGCCGCCGGTGCGGCACTGGCCGACGGCGCAGCCGCGGGGGCCGCGGGAGCTGCCGGCGGAGCGGGCGGTTGCCAGTAGGTCAGCTTGAAGTAGACGGGAGTGATCTCGAACGGCAGTTTGTCGCGCGGGCTCAGCACCGGCTCAATGGGAGCGTGCATCTGGATGACCTGATCGGTCCAGGGATTGAAGCGCAGCAGGGAACCCAGCGGCATGGCGGCTTCCTGGCTGAGGTTCTTGACATCCAGCTTCGGCGCCTTGGCAATCAGACCTTTCATCCAGAAGGTTCCGTCCGGGCTCTCCAGGCTATCGCCAATCTGGGGCTTGTTGAGAGCCTTCAGACCCGTCTGCCGGGCCTGCAGCTGTTGCAGGTACAGGCCGAAGTACTGCTCCTTATTGGACAGATCCGATACCGCCAGCAGATCCATTGCCTTCTTGGCGGCTTCTGCATTCTCCGCATCGGTGTGACCCATCGGCAGACGCTGGAACGATGACTCGGCAGGGAACATCAGAGCATCGCTGAACGCATACTTGGTATCGACATGATGACCGAGGAGGATGTGCGCGATCTGGAAAGCCAGAATAGCGTCCAGATTGCCTTCCAGTTGGTTGCCGTCGCTGGTGGGCACGGCAGCCGTGTCGATCAGACCTTTGGAGATCAGAATCGTGTTCCCGAAGGAGACCGACTCCAGAGGCTCGGTCAGCAGAGTGCGAACTTTGATGGGGCTGCTGGTCTGGAGTTTGTTATAGATCAGGATGTTGTTCGCCAAGGCGGAGAGAATGTCGTCGAACGGGCTGGGCGCATCGATCAGGCCGGCCGTGTAGAGACGGTCGATGACGTTGTCCTCGGCCTGCTGAACCCACTCATGCTCTGCGGCCAGTGGGCTCACGTCGGTGGACTGCTGGCTCTCATCGACTGCGCCCTCAACCTGCATGCTGGTGAGATCCGCTTCTTTCTCCGGAACCTTCAGAGAATAGCCCCAGATGTAGTTGATGGCCTTGAAGCGAAGCGTGTGCGTCGGGCTCTTGGGGTCGGTCTCCTCGATGTAGACCGAGGTCGGCAGCCAGAGGCCCTCCTGAACGTTGGTGCGCCAGGAGTCGAAGTGGAAGTACTCCTTGGAGTCCTTCTCGGAACCGGAGAAGGAGCCGTTGAAGCGAACCAGGGCCCCTCCGTTGCGCTCCACCCAGATGCGGCCGGAGAAGCGTCCCACTGCACCCGCGTTATTCGGCGCAACGTCGAAAACGCTGGTGGGAATGGTGCCGAGAAATTCGTTGCGAAGAAACCGGAAATTGTAGGTGTTGCGATTGAAGTCATTGCTGTCGACCAGGAGCATCTGGACGAAGCCCGACTCCTGGAAGTTGAGATGAAGGCTGTTCGTCAGGTCGTTCATAAAGCCGGCCGACCGCTTGAACAAGCCGGACACCTTACCGGTGCTGGGTTTGTCAGCGCCGTACTTCACATCCCCGATGACCCGGCCAAAGTCGACCCGGCCCAGAAAGTGCTGATCGCTGATCGGAACCTGACCCATAACCTGATCGGGCTTCATGTTCTGGATGTAAGTTTCCACCAGAGGGGTGCGCTGCCTGAGGGTCTTGACGACTTTGTTTTCGGTGGCGATGGTCTTGTCGATGAGCGCGCTCTGCGACTGCGTCATCTTCTGGCCTTCGTAGTATTCGGTCTTTTTCTTTCCAAGAGGGAACGCACCGGCCGGAAGGACCGAAGCGGCCAAAAGGGTAAAGGTCACGGCTGAGGTCAATCTAATCCGGTAACTCATGAGGTCTGAAACTCCTTGGCTGGTGAGGATGCCGTCGCGGGCGATCCTAGAAATTGACAGATGTGACAATCGGAGGTGTTCAGGGGGAGTTGTTTCCCAAAAGTTCCAGTGAACCGAGAAGGCCATCTAATAGTATGTTGGCGTGCTCTCTATTATGTTGGCGCAGCTTATACCTTGCTCGGCGAAACCTAACTCATCTGGAAGGTAACCGTTACGACACCTTCCCAATCGACCGGGTGGCCATCGGAGTCGACCGCGGGACGGAACCGGGTCGATTGCGCGGCCTGGACAGCTGATTGATCGAGCCCATGGCCGAGGCCATGCACCACACCCAGCACCTCGACCGCGCCATTGGCCGCGACCCGGATGCGCACCGACACATTACCCTCGAGGTGCATTGCTTTGGCCTCCGAGGTATAGGCGGGTTCTGGCTTGTAGGTCACCACGGGCAGTTTCGCCATCTTCGCCTGCACCATTGTGTGAGCGACGGGCTGAGCGGCGACCTGGGCGGAGAGATTTACGGGCACATTGGCGTAGTTCCTGGAGTTCATCGGCCCCGTGCCGCCCGAGACGCCCAGCTTGACACCGCGGATGGTGTTGCTGCCGTTGTCGCGCCCATTCATATTGCTACTGTTGGGTGAGCCCGAACCGAAGTTCACCGAAGTGGCCCGCGCGCCATTGCCGGTATTCGACGCCGGCATGCCCCGCATCCCGGCCGCGCCCAGGTTGACCGAGGCAACCGCAGGCCCGGTCAGAGGCTTCAGTGGATTGTCCGCCGCGCCGAGGCGAACCGCCGAAGGATGCGCATCGTTATTGGGAACCGAGGCGGCAGTGGCCATGGCCAGGTTTACCTTCACCGGAGCCGGCGGGGGTGTTACCGCCTTGGGAGGCGCCGGAGCCGCAACCACGGGCTTGGGCACCGGCACCACGATGGGCTTGATATCAGGAACCTTTTCAATCTCTGGAAGCTTGATCTTCGGCTCGACCTTGGGCGGAGGAGGCAGCTTCATGGGCGGAGGCGGCGGCGGCTTGGGAGCTGGCGCGGGCGGCTTGACCGGCTCCGGCGGAAGCGTCAGCTCGGTGATCCGCTTCGCCACGATGGGATTGGTCTTCACGATCATGCCGACGACCAGGATGATGGCCGCAATGGCAACATTCAAAAGGATAGAAGTTATGGCAGCGCCCTTACTGCGCTTGCCGTCGTCCAGAACTCCAAAATGGGCGAACTGGACACTTGTCGGCTTGGGATCGTTAC
>CAXUIM010000083.1:0-13816 GCA_964250885.1 uncultured Acidobacteriaceae bacterium
CGTCAGCGTCGACAACAGCCACAGGGGCCGGGACAGCACACGAAGGGAGAACCAAGGTTCACTCGTCTAGTTTATGCGCATTGCGCGGGCGCAGCAAGCTGGAAGGTTCCTTGGGGCGGCTGACTTTGGTGGGCGTCGCTCCACGGCTCCGCGGCGGATCTCTGATAAACTTGTCGAGTCGGTCATCGGCAGTGCGGCTCGTGCAGTCTCCCGGAGCCAAGCGCTTGTCCTATCACAACCGGCACTCACCTCATCGAGGTTCGGGGCGTAGCGCAGTCTGGTAGCGCACCTGGTTCGGGACCAGGGGGTCGGAGGTTCGAATCCTCTCGCCCCGACCATTCCAAGGGTTTGCCTGGCAACACCGACCGTCACTGTTATGAGAGCAGAAGGAGCTTCGGTGCTGTCTGCCGTTGGCGCCCAAGCCGCCGCGGGTTGAGACGGCTTCGCTTTTGCCTATTTGTGAAGAGGTCTGCCTGCAATCGACACTGGTGCGAGAACTCGGCATCGAACCCAATCAGTACAATGAGAAAGAAATGTCCTACGTGGCAATGATCTGCCGTGCAGAACCGGATCTGTCGCCGGCAGCTTGCAAGCTCCGTCTTGTAGTTCTCGCCGGCGAGAAGATTGTTGGGACCGCGCGGCGTTAGGGAGAGAGACCGCGCGGCGCGACGCGAGAGTGAATGCAATCGCGGCCCTGATTCCTGGAGCACATTGACTGCTTTTCGAGCTGAACTGTGACGCCATGAAGACGTGGGGCTGGCCCGAGCCGTTCGCAAATGCAGGCTCTATATCATTTCGGATCGGCAGCGACAAGCGGGCGAGAATGGCCCGGGGCGTGCATAGATCTATCGCAGGGCCCCTTCAAAAAAACTAGTTCAGGAGTTTGCCGTGCGTGTCTCTCTTTTAGCGGCTGCTGCCGCTTTGCTCTCCGCCTCCCTTGCAGCTCATGCCGATCCGCTGTACTACACCTTCACTGGAACCCAATCGAATGGAACGGTCGATACCCTTAGCTTCACCGAGGCGAGCGCCGGTCCCTACACGTCCTCATTTCTCGGCCTTCCCATTGTTGCTACCTCCACGGCAGTCAATTTCGATGGCGCCACAGACGTCGGTGGTGTGACCTTCCAGAACTGGCTAGGCTTCGATAGTCTCTCGACAACCGAGGGTACTAACACCTTCAGTCTCCTCTTCAATACGGGCCTGTTCTCCGGCAATCCGATCAGCGGCTACACGCTGCAGACGGGCACCTTTGCGCTGGAAGGTGCGGGTTTACCTGACGACAATGGGATCACCTTCAAGAGTGGCACTCTTGCGGTTTCCGCGACAGCACCCATGGTTGCCCCGACGCCCGAACCCTCCAGCATCCTTCTGCTCGGCACCGGTCTACTGGGCGCGGCGGGCGTGCTGCGGCGAAGGTTGGCGTAAAGCAATATCAGGGTTGCTGTACCCAAGCCTGCAGATCTCAAGTGGCTTTTTTCGAGAAGCTTTTTTCTGGAAGCTTCTTCTCGAGAAGAAGTCACCTTGCAGCCTCTTCCGAAGGCACGGTATCCCTGCTAATGCTCCAGAACCTGAGGACACCGGCGAGCCCCCGCTTCGGCTGGACTCGGCTGGATCGGGGGGCCGCGGCAAACCAGCCGCTGCCGTCCCGCTTACGCCAGTAGGTACTTCAGCAAGGCCATCCGGATATACAGCCCGTTCTTGGCCTGGCGGAAGTACGCCGCGCGCGCGTTCTGGTCCACCTCGGGCGCGATCTCGTTCACACGCGGCAGGGCATGCATGATGATGGCCTCGCTCTTCAGCGTGTTGGCAATCTGTGCGTCGATGACGTACGCATCCTTGACCGCCTCATAATCCTCCTGCGAAGCGAACCGCTCGCGCTGCACGCGTGTTATGTACGCCACGTCGGCCCGCTCCAGAACGCGGCCCAGCTTCTCTGCTTCATGAAAGGCGATGCCCTTCTCCAGAAGATATTCGCGATGCCGCAGCGGCAGGCGAAGCTGCCAGGGCGAGATCAGATCGATCGTGACTCCCGGATAGAGACAAAGCAGCGGCAGCAGCGAGTGGATGGTTCGTCCATTGAGCAGGTCCCCCACCAGCGCCACCTTGAGTCCGTGCAGGCGTCCCAGCTCCTTCCGGATGGTGTACACATCGGTCAGCGCCTGGGTCGGATGCTCTCCCACGCCATCGCCCGCATTGATCACCGGTACCGGGGAGATGCGCGCCGCAGCTTCCGCGGTTCCCTGCTCGTAGTGCCGGATCGCGATGGCATCCGCATAGCCGCTGACAATCCGGACCGTATCGCTGATGGTCTCGCCCTTGGTTGCCGACGAGCTCTCCCGCATGTTCTCCGCGGTCAGAACACCGCCGCCCAGCTTCTGCATCGCCGACTCGAACGAGAAGCGCGTGCGGGTGCTTGGCTCATAGAACAACGTGGCCAGAATACGGCCGCGCAGCGGGTCCATCAGGGTTCGAAAGGCGTCGTCGCGCTCCATCTGACTGGCGGAGTCGAACAGCTCGAGCAGGAACTGTGGGTCGTCGAACTGGCGCGCGCTGATGACGTGCTTGAGCTTTTCCATAGAGCCGTTCTCCTGCAGTTGGTACCAGAACCTCAAGCCGCGGCGATCAAGCCGCAGAGCAGCCCGGTCAGTCGCTGATGGGATAGATCTTGCCTCGCAGCACGGTGCAACGCACGCGGCCGGGAAGTGTGTAGCCTTCGAACGGGGACCAGCCGCACCGGGTTTGCATGCTCTCGCGTTGGACGACGAAGGGCGCCTCGGGATCGAGGATGGTCAGCGAACCCACGTAGCCCGGCGCCACCACGCCGTAACCCTGTCCGCAGACGGCAGGAAGGAACTCGCGCACGAACCGTCCCGGGTTGTAGGCGCATACCCGCGCGATCTCCGGCGCCGAGAATCCATGCTCCGCCATCAGCCAGGCCGCAAAGGCTCCATAGGTATCCAGGTGCGGCACGCCGCTTACGCCTTCGCTCTTCTCCGCGATCGTATGCGGCGCGTGGTCGGTCGCGATGTAATCCAGCAGCCCGCCACGCAGAGCTTCGATCAGGGCCAGGCGGTCTTCGCGGCTGCGCAACGGCGGGTTCATCTGCAGCCAGAGCCGGTTCTGATCCGTGAGCATCGAGTCGTCGAAGAACAGATGGTGGGGCGTGACCTCCGCGGTGACGCGCAGGCCGCGCGACTTGGCCGCCGCGATCTTCTGCAGACCGCCGCGCGTGGAGTAGTGACAGAGCTTGCCGGCGAGCTCATACGTTTCGATGAGATACAGAGCGAACTCCGTGGCCGTGATCTCCGCCGCGGCCGGACGCCGTTGTTCATGGGTCGCGGCGCCTCGGCTCTCACCCAGGATGACGGGATCCTCGCAGTGAAAGCTGACGTTCTGTCCGCGATAGCGTGCGATCGCGCGCTCCAGCTGCTCCTGCGATTCAAAGAACAGATCGCCGACCGAGGGCCCCATGAAGGCCTTGTACGGTGCGCGGCGGGCCAGGGGCCGGGTCTCCGGCCCGATTCCGGCATACAGCGTCACATGCACCGCCGACTTCCCCGTCAGCTTCTCCTTCGCCGCATAGCGCGCGTCATCCACCGGGGCGATTGGGTTGTTGGGCATATCCGCGACCTGAGTCACGCCTCCCTGAATGGCCGCGGCCGACATGCTCGCAAAGTCTTCCTTGTAGTTTTGCGAGCCGCTGACATCCTCGCGCGCGTGAATGTGCACATCGCCGAAGCCGGGAAAGATCAGGCAGCCGCTGAGCTCAAGATCGCTGCGGCCGGTGCAGGGGCCCACGTGGGTGATCAGGCCGGTCGCGACATCGATTTCAACGGCGCCGTCGAACTCGCGGTCCCAGTTGGCAATGCGGCCTTCCAACCGCAAGCTCTGTATGTCAGCCCCCAAGCTCTGCGTGTCAGCCATGCGCCGCCTCGCTGCCCGCGCTGCGTGCCGCCAGCATCACCTCTCTGGCCGCTTCGATCTGGTCGCGCAGAGAGCGCGCCGCCGCGGACGGATCGTCGCTGTACAGTATCGCCCGCGAGCTGCTGATGAGCAGACCCTTCCCGCGTTCATTCAAGCCGGAGGCAAGCACCGTTGCCACATCGCCACCCTGCGCGCCCACGCCCGGAACCAGGAAAGAAAGCTGCGGCGCAAGGGCGCGGATACGGCGCATCTCCTCCGGGTAGGTCGCTCCCACGACCAGCATGCAATTACCGAGCGCATTCCATTGCCGACTCACCTGCTCCGCCACTCTTTGCCACAGCGGAGCGCCCTCACAGACTAGATCCTGGAACTCGCCCGCTCCCGGGTTTGAGGTACGGCACAGAACGATGCAGGCTTTATCCGCCCGCTCCAGAAAAGGGCTCAGGGCTTCACGGCCGAGGTAGGGATGCAGGGTCACCGCATCGAACCCGAGCTGATCGAAGATGGAGACCACATAGCCACGATTGGTGTTGCCGATGTCGGCGCGCTTCGCGTCGCAGATCGTGACGATCTCTGGATGCTCGGCCCGCAGATACTCCATGGTGAGCTCGAGCTCGCGCATTCCCTGCGCGCCGCGGGCCTCGAAGAACGCCATGTTGGGCTTGTAGGCGGCGGTGACCTCATGAGTCTGCTCGATGATCCAGCGGCTGAACTCAAAGAAGGGCTGCGGCGCGCTGCGGAATCGCCCGGGCAGGCGCTCCCACTCCGGGTCGAGGCCAACGCAGACCAGGGAGCGCACCGCATCGGCGCGGCTCTCGAACTTCTGGAGGACAGGATTCATTGTCCCCGCGCCTCCTTTCGGCTCATGTCACTCAACTCGTGAATCCCTGCCGGGAGGCCCAGCCATGGGGATCGTTCAGCCAGTCGCGTACCAGCGCGGCTTCTGGCTGCGTGATCCGCGCGCGCTCCACGGCAATCTCCAGCACCGTGGGGAAGTCCGTGGCCGCGTGCAGGCGCACGTTCGAGCTTTGAAAGAGCTCGATGGCGTCAGGGAAGCCATAGCTGATGATGGCCAGGCAATCCGTGACCACGGCTCCTTCATCGCGCAGAGCCGCGATGGCCGCGATACTGCTGCTGCCGGTGGTCACCAGATCCTCCACCAGCAGAACGCGCCGCCCGGCAACATCGCCGCCCTCCACCCGCCGCTTGGCGCCGTGCTCCTTGGCTTCCTTGCGAACGAAGATCGACGGCTTCTTCATCGCGAAGCCCAGCGCGGCGCTGTGGGGAATGCCGGCGGCTTCCACGCCCCCGACGACGTCGACGAGCAGCTCACGATCGGCAATCAGCTGTTCAAAGCCGTGAATGACCTTGGCCCACTGCTCCGGCCAGAAGGGGAAGCGGCGGTTGTCGCAATACACCGGCGACTGTATGCCGGACTTGAAGGTGATGGGCTGCCCGGGCCGGAAGCCCACGCCTTCGATCGCAATCAGCGCCTCGGCGATCTCGCGGCGCACGCCCTCAGAGCTCATGCGCTTCCCTCTTGATCTCTTCCGCCAACGCGGGGTTCCACATGGCGTGCGTCGCGGACATGACAGCGTCCGCGCCAGCCCGCCGATAGGCGTCGAAGGCCGCCGCATCGCCCACGCCGCCCACGCCGACAATCTCAAAAGCCAGCTGCAGTTTCTCGCGCAACCTGGCCAGCCGCAACGTCATTTCCAGCCCGGCCCACTGCACAGCGCTCCCGCACACACCGCTGAACAACCGGCCTTCGCCAGGCAGTGCCTGCCCGCCGGCTTCATCGACGATCTCCGCGGAGACGGTATTGATGGCGCTGACGGCGTTGACGCTGGGGCCGACCTCGCGCAGAAAACTCTCCAGCCGCTCGTCGTCGCTGAAGTACGCCATCTTGATCATCAGTGGAACGCTGCCGATCTCGTTCCTGATGGCTTCGACGACCTGCCGCGCTCGCGGGATATCGAAGCACAGCAGGTTGGCCGTCCCCTCGTTGGGGCAGCTCAGGTTGACCTCCAGAATCTTCACGCCCGTCTCCTTGACCAGCCGTGCGCCCACCACGAAATCCTGGATGTACTCGGCGACCCGGCCGCTCTCCGGCAGCGTTCCCTGAAAGCTCCCAACCACCACCTGGCCCGGCTTCGCATACAGCGCCGCCGCCGCCATGTCGGGCTGCCAGAACTCCGGATCGTAGCTGGGCACACCGAAGGAGTTGGTGATCGACAGCGGCTGGCCGTACTTCTGGTTTGCCACCAGCGTGCGCCCCGTCTTCAGGTCTCCGCGAACGTCCACAGAAAGCACGTTGGGCCAGGGGTGACAGGCGTAGCGACGCGTCCGAACCGTCTTATACACGGGAATGTCGAAGCCGTGCTCGAGCGCCGCCTGCACGAAGCGGCCGTTGAGCAGCGGTCCCGCCGGGATCCCAAACGGGGCATAAACGGGATTGCCTAAAAAGCGATGCTGGGGCTCCCCGTGGGAAGAAGATATCGGGGGTTCGACGAAGAGGCCGAACGGCCCATGCTCGAAGTTTTCCTGGTAGGACCTTGCCGGGTCATAGAACGGCTCGGAGAACATGCGCCAGACCACCTGTGGCTTGAGTATATCCCACGCCGTAGCTGAGCCCGATGGGGGCGAACGCCTCGTCAACGCCGGGCTTTGCGATCGGTTGAGTGTCCGGCTGTCTGTTCCCTCGGCTGGATAACTTAGCCCGGCTGGCTATTCTGAGGCTGGCTAGTTCGGCTCAATCTGGGCCTCGATCGCATAGCGGACCAGTTGCGACCGAGTCCGCACGCCTGTTTTTTCGAACAACTTTTGCAGAACCGCTTTTACCGAGCTCTCGGTCAGTTCCAGACGTGCGCCAATCTCTTTGTTGCTCAGCCCTTCCAGCACGTACTGCAGCACATTCGACTCCCGGGGGGTCAACTTCTCCCTCTCCTTCTGGTCCTGGGTCGCCCGTGCGTTCTGGGCGGCCAGCAACCCCAGCGAGGCGCGGGAAGAGATCCATTGCTCGCCGTGGGCGGTCCTCCTGATTGCCAATATCAGCTCAGCCGTCGGTTCAGTTTTGAGAAAGATCCCCACATTGAGCTGCATCACCGCCCGATACAGGTTGGGCAGATCGATCCCCGCGGTCACCATGAGGATGCGGGCATCCGGCTGCAGCAGCCGGATCTGCCGAGCCAGATGGAGTCCATTGGCGGCTCCCTGTCCTGACGCGTTGAGTTCATAGTCGATCAGCGCGGCGTCGAAGGCGTGGCCGTTTCGCACCGCGGCCAGGGCGTCTTCGGCGCTGGCAAAGTCGCCGCCAACGACGAAGCCCGGTTCGCTCTCCAGCAGCCGGCGCAGACTCTCACGGAAGAGGGTGTGGTCGTCTACCAGCATGAGCCGCGTCGGCGGGAGGATGGCATTCATGCCTCGAGCTCCGCGGCCATCATCTGGACAACAAAGGTCGCGCCCCGGCCCGCGGGCCGATAGAGCAGGTCGCCGTGGAAGCTCATCATCATCGCGCGGGACAGATATAAACCTAAACCCGAAGAGACCTCCGCGGATCCGGACGGGTGCACCGCGCCATCGAAGGGACGGAAGAGTCGATCGGGCCGGCTCACACCCGGACCGTTGTCCGAGAGCCGCACCTGCACGAAGCCGTTCGTGTAGTGTGCCGCCAGAACCAGCTCGGCATCGTTCACCGCAGCCAGCGCTCTCTCCGCATTGCGAACCAGGTTCAGGAACACCTGCAGGAGGCTCTGCTGGTCGGCCCAGACCTCCGGCAGGTCCGGCTCCACCTGCCAGCGGAGAGCGATGCCGGCTTCGCGCAGCGACGGGCTCAAGATGATCCTCAGTTCGCGGAGAAACACGTTCAGCTTGAGCTTGGCCGGTTGGCGGCTTGCCAGCGAAAGCTCGCGCGATGCCATGCGCTCCAATGCGGTCACCAGCTGCTGCAGCGCGTCGAAGTCCGGCGGCGGGTCGCTGCCCACGTACGCTCCGCGCAGATTCTGCTGCACGACCGAGATGGCCGCGCAGATGTTTCGTATCTCGTGGAAGAAGGCTCCGACCGCCAGCCGCGATCCCGCGAGCACCTGCTCCAGATTGGCCTCCTCGCGATTCCGCAATTCGAGAGACGAGTCCACGATCATGGTCGTCAACCGTCCGCCGCGCGAGGTCAGATAGGACGACATCCACACATCGGCGAGAAAGGGGTCCTGGTTTGCGCGCAGCCCCTGACACTGCATCATGGTCTTCAGGTGCTCCCAGCCGTGGCGGCCGATCTGCACTCGGCCCAGGGAGGGCAGGAAGACGTTCAGCGTCGCTCCCTGCAGGCGTTCGACGGCTTCCGCGCCTTCGCCGTTGAACATGCGCTCGGCGGCCTCGTTCGCCTGCAGAATACATCCCGACTCGTCTGAGGTGATGATGGCGATCGAGGAGTTGGCTACCACCAGTCTCAACTGTTCCTCTACACCGCGGCGGGCTTCGATCTCCTCTTCGAGATGGAGCATATGCGTCTGCTCGGTCCGTCTGCGGGAGAGTACCTCGGACACATAGAGCCCCACGGAGGTGTATGCCAGGAAGTAAAGCGCGTCGCGCGGGATTCCCTCCTTCACGGTCCACGGATAGGCATCCGCAGATTCCGCGACGAAGGTACAGAGCAGGCCCAGAAGAGGGATCTGCCAGCGGCGCAGCGCCGAACTGATCAGGACCACAGGAGCGATGTAGAGCAGCGCCAGCGGAATCGCATCGCTGAGGCGCAGGTCCATATACGCAATCAGCGCAATGCCCGCTAAGCCAGCCGTCAGGCGGAAGAGACGGCTCGACAGGATCGCTGCCATGCTTCGCATCTGTCCAGTATGCGTCCAGTTCAGGCGCTTCGCCAGCGCACCTTGGGTCCATGAGCCTCTTGTCCGCCGCACCTTACGCGCAACCGTGCGGTGCCTCTGTGCATTTCCTGCTATCGCAAGATAAAGGCTTTTTCATCGCAAGATAACCGCGGGAGCAGGGGGGCCGGCGCGACACAGGCTAAGCTATTAACAAGCGGATTGTCCGGAGCATCGGGAACGCAATTCGTTTTGGCGGCGGCTTACGCACTATTTTTAGAGCGCCCAGGTCCGGGAATTCTTACGCAATTTTTGCGTACTTTCTACGGACTTCTAATGCTGCATTGCGTTGAGATAAACAAGCAGAACTTTCAAGGTGCTGCTGGAGAAACAGAGATTGAGAAGCCTCTTGCCTGGCAGTGCCCTCCCACGTCGAGCAGCAATGCTATCGCTTCTGCTGCTGGCCGGCGCTATCGGGTGCAGCCACCCTGATACCCCCGCGCGCGAGGCCAAGGAAGCGCCCCCGGCGCAGCCGACCGAAATCAAGATCGGCAACGGCAACGTGGTTCAGGTGGACCATCCCGAGCAGTTTCCCCTGGCGCCGGTCTCAGCGCGCCAGTTGGCCAGCACCCTGCAGGTCACCGGCTCGGTGAATCCGGACGTATCGCGCGAGATTCCGGTCGTCTCGCTGGCCAACGGACGTGTCGTCGCGCTCGATGTCGGGCTGGGCGACTACGTTCACAAGGGCCAGTTGGTCATGACCGTCGAAAGCACCGACGTGACGTCGGCCTTCGACGCTTACCTGAAGGCAGTCAATGACGAGCACCTGACCAACGTCACACTGGTGCGCGACAAGCTGCTCTACGACAAGGGCGCCATCGCGCAGAGTCAACTGCAGGCTGCACAGGACGGCGAAGACGATGCCAAAGCCGACCTGGAGGCGGCCGGGCAGCAACTCAAGATCCTGGGCGTGGACAAGAACCATCCCAGCGACATTGTCAAGGTCTACGCGCCGGCGACCGGTGTGGTCATCTCGCAAAACGTCACCGCGGCTGGCGCCACCGGCATCACCTACGCCGGCAACACGGGCTCGCTGACCATTGCCGATCTCTCCCACGTCTGGGTCGTCTGCGATGTCTACGAGAATGACCTGGCCACGGTCCACGTGGGGCAGCACGCCAACATCACTCTGAGCGCCTTTCCCGGCAAGGTCTTCTCCGGCACCATCTCCGACATCGGGGCGCAGCTCGATCCCAATCTGCGCACGGCAAAGGTCCGCATCCAGGTGCCGAACCCCGGCTATCTGCTGCGCCTCGGCATGTTCGCGACCGCAACCCTGACCACCTCACGCCCGGAGCTTACGCCTGCAGTTCCCGCCACCGCGGTGCTGCAGCTCCACGATCGCAGCTACGTCTTTGTGCCCGGCTCGGTGCACGGCAGCTTCCGCCGCACAGAGGTGAAGCTGGGTCGCGCGCTCGACGGCAATTTTATCGAGGTGCAGTCCGGGTTGAACGTTGGACAGCCGGTTGTCTCCAATGCGCTCGACCTGCAGAACACGGCGGATCAATAATGATTCGCCGGATCGTCGATTTCGCGCTGAACAACCGCTTCATTGTCCTGGTCTTCGCTGTTCTGCTCTTCGCCTGGGGAATCATCTCGTTCCACAACCTTCCGGTGGAAGCGTACCCCGACGTCGCCAACAACTACGTGAACGTGATCACCCAGTGGCCGGGCCGCAGCGCCGAAGAGGTGGAGCAGCAGGTCACGGTACCGCTCGAAATCGCCATGGCGGGCATTCCGCAGATGACGCATCTTCGCTCCACCACGCTGGCCGGCATCTCCAGCGTCACCATGATCTTCGACGACGATAGCGAAAACGACTGGAACCGCGAAAAGGTGCTCGAACGCCTCTCGCAGGTCACGCTGCCCTCTGGCCTGCAGCCCCAGATCGGAACCGACTGGAGTCCTGTTGGCCAGATCTTCTGGTACACCCTGCGCAGCACCAACCCTGAGTACGACACCATGGCCCTCAAAAGCATCGAGGACTGGCAGCTCGAAAAGGCGTTCCGCAGCGTTCCCGGTGTGGTGGACGTCTCCAGCTTCGGTGGCCTCACGCAGGAGTTCCAGGTCATCGTCGATCCGGAGAAACTGATCGACTACGGGCTCACTCTGCAACAGGTGCAGCAGCAGCTCGCGGCCAACAACGTCAGTTCCGGCGGCAGCTTCATCGAGCAGGGTCAGCAACAAATCAACGTTCAGGAAGTCGGCCTTTTCAAGAACGTCCATGACATCGAGCAGACGGTCCTGAAGGCCTCCAACGGCACAGCGCTGCGCGTCAGCGATATCGCCCGCGTCGTGCAGGGGCCCAAGATTCGCCTTGGGCAGATCAGCAAGACCTGCAAGCCCGCCGACGATACCTGCACCTACAACGACGACAAGCCGACGGTCTACCAGAGAGACGACGGCAAGCTGGTGGACGACGATGACGTCGTCGAGGGCATCGTGCTGCTGCAGAAAGGCGCCAACTCCGACGAGACGCTTGCCGGTATCCACGCCAAAGTCAAACAGCTGAACGAGCACTTTCTGCCCAAAGGCGTCACCATCGTTCCCTTCCTGGATCGCAGCGATCTGCTCAAGCTCACCACCGCCACGGTGCTTGAGAATCTCACCAAGGGCATCGTCCTGGTGGTGATCATTCTGTTTGCCTTCCTCGGCAATCTGCGCGGCGCTCTCGTTGTCGCGCTCACCATCCCGTTCTCCCTTCTCTTCGCCTCCATCTGTCTCGACCTCCGCCACATCCCGGCCAACCTGCTCTCGCTCGGCGCACTGGATTTTGGGATGGTGGTTGATGGCGCCGTCGTGATGGTCGAAAACATCGTGCGCCACCTGAGCCATAAGCGCCAGCTCGACAAGACGCCGGTACAGCAGATTCGCGAAGCCGCCCACGAAGTGCAGCGGCCGGTGTTCTACGCGATCGCCATCATCATCACCACTTATCTTCCCATCTTCACCTTGCAGTCGGTCGAAGGACGTCTGTTCAAGCCCATGGCCTGGACCGTGGCCTTCGCTCTGCTGGGCGCGCTCATCTTCTCCATGATCCTGGCTCCCGTGCTATCCAGCTTCCTCTTCGCCAGAGGCACCAGCGAGTGGGAGAACCCCGTTCTCCGTTGGGTGATCGCGCGCTATCGCATCTCCGCGACCTGGGGCATCGACCACAAGATCGTGCCTATCGGAGCCGCCCTCGGGATGCTCGCTCTGGGTGCGTTCCTGGCGTTCAGCGGCGTTATCGGTTCGGAGTTCCTCCCGCACCTGGATGAAGGCGCGATCTGGGTGCGCGGCTCGCTCGCTCCCAGCACCGGTCCCACCACCAGCCTGGCCGTCTCCAATCGCGCGCGCTTGATCCTGGCTTCTTTCCCCGAGGTCACCCAGGTTGTCGATCAGATCGGCCGTCCCGACGATGGCAGCGATACTACCGGCTTCTTCAACACCGAATACTTCGTCGATCTCAAGCCGAAGAAAGACTGGCGCCCCGTCTTTCACCAGAACAAGGATGAGCTGATCGGCGCTATGAACCGCGAGCTCGAAAAGATGCCCGGCGTCATCTGGAACTTCTCACAGCCCATCTCCGATAACGTGGAGGAAGCTGTGAGTGGCGTCAAGGGCGAGCTCGCCGTGAAGCTGTATGGTCCCGATCTGAAGACTCTGGAGGAGAAGGGCAATCAAATCGTCGCTGTGATGAGCCACATCAGAGGCATCGCGGACCTTGGCGTCTTCCACATCCTCGGCCAACCAAATCTCAACTTCGTGGTTGACCGCGAGGCGGCCGCGCGCTACGGCATCAATGTCGCGGATATCCAGAACGCGATTGAAGGCGCGGTGGGCGGAACCATCGGGGGTGCGCCCGTGACGCAGGTCCTTGACGGCGAGGCGCGCTACGACGTGATGGCGCGCTACGATCCGAAATATCGCCAGACTCCGCAGGAGATTGAGGATATCCGTCTGCTTTCCCCCTCCGGCGAGAGGGTCTCGCTCGCGCAGTTGACACACGTCGAGGTCACCGACGGGGCCGAAGAAATCTACCGCGAGGGCGGCAGCCGATTCATCGCCATCAAGTACAGCGTCCGCGACCGCGATCTAGGCAGCACGGTCCGAGAGGCTATCGAAAAGGTGAACGAACACGTCTCTTTGCCGGCCGGCTATACCCTGGATTGGGCCGGCGAGTACGAAAGCCAGCAGCGCAGCTCGCGCCGCCTGATGCTGGTGCTTCCCATCACGATCATGCTGATCTTCATCATCCTGTACGGCATGTTCAGCTCCTTCAAGTGGGCGTCGCTGATCCTGTGCAACGTTGCCATAGCGCCTGTGGGCGGTCTGGTGGCGCTGCTCCTCACAGGAACCCACTTCAGCGTTTCCTCCGGTGTCGGCTTCCTGGCGTTGTTCGGCGTGTCGGTGCAAACCGGCATCATCATGCTGGAATACATCAACCAGATGCGTGTCAACGGCCACTCCGTCAAAGACGCGGCCGTGGAAGGCGCCGTACTTCGTCTCCGCCCCATCATGATGACCATGCTGGTGGCCACGCTCGGACTTCTACCGGCCGCGCTGTCGCACGGCATCGGCTCTGATTCGCAGCGGCCCTTCGCCATCGTCATCGTCGGCGGCCTTGTAGGCGCCCTGATGATGAGCGTGTTCCTGCTGCCGACGCTTTACGTGTGGATTGCCCGCAGCACGGACGTTCTACCCACACCCGACACAGAGTTCGAGAATTGAGGTCAATGATCATGATGACCTGGGCCATGTTTTCAGTCTTCGACCATTTCTCCTGTTGCTGTGCAGCGGACAGATCGTGCGAGTGCCGTTTTCCCTGGGGAAAAACGGCCATGGAACCGGAAGCTCCCCTCTACATCCGCAGGAGAAATGCTTTGCAAAAGCAGAGAGGCAGGAGAAGAATGACGACCTGCCGAAATCCGGAGGTCGTTTTTCACGCTGCCGGCCGATCCCGCTTCGCGACCACGCTTCGCGCCATGCTCATGCTCGCCGGCCTGCAGCTGGCGCTGATGCCGGCGCTGCTGGCC
>CAXUIM010000084.1:0-1981 GCA_964250885.1 uncultured Acidobacteriaceae bacterium
TACGGCCGCAGGCCAGCAGCGCGGTTGCGGACTGCACCATGTCGCGCGTCCAGACGAGATGGTAGCCGCCCAGATCGTCATCGGACTTTGAAGCGCCCCACGGAATGGAGGCCGAGGCGATGAAGGCGCCGGAGTAGGTCTTGTCTTCGTGCGCCAGAATCACGTTATGCGAGACGCGCATCAGCTTGCCGCCGTCGCCCGCGGCACTGGCCAGCCGCGGCGGCGAGAGCGCGCGGCGCCACTGATCGATGAAGCGATCGCGGTGGTCCGCATAGGGTGTGGACAGGGTCTGCATCATTCCGGCGAGAGCCGCATGATGACCGCCTCCCAACGCGATGGCAATTGTAAATTCGCGATGTCTGGCCACGTCGATCTCGCCCATGATCGCGATGTTCCCGTTGAGCGCCTGACCGAAGTTCCAGGTCATGCGCATGTTCTCGGAGAGATCCTGATACCCGTCGCTGGCGCCCACATAGCCACAGCTGGAACGGGTGAAGCCGCAGTCCGCGCCGAAGGCCAGCGAGACCTGGTTCTTCCATGCGAGCACGCAGCGGCGGCCGGCCAGGTCCAGCGATCGCGCCGAGTTCCCGGCTCCGCCCCCATCCAGATGCGGCGCCAGCAGGGCAAAGCACTTCAGACGCGAGAGGATGGCTTCGTCACCCTCAACTTTCACGTTCATCAGAACCACTGGGTGATGCGGATCGGTGACGAACTCCTTGGTCACGGTATAGCGGCCGTCCAGATCGCTGGCCACCACACGCACGGCCAGGGCTTCGGGATCGATGTAGTGAAAGTCATACTCGAAGTCGCGCTTTTCCTCATGGAAGAACGTGGCGTCGTCGGTGAACAGCAGTTCCATGTCGCGCGTCTGCGGGCGATCGATGGTGGGGTAGTAGATTTCATTGAGCGTGCCGTGCGAGGCGGTGAACCAGATCTTGCTGGAAGCCGCATAGGCCGTGGATACCGTGTCCTTGCGGCTGGAGGTCCAGCGCGGCTCAAGGCCCGGAGCCCCAAATGCGGGTCCATCGTCGTTCAGCCATTCGTAATCCAGATTAACAATGCTCATAGATTCATTCGACCACAGTTGGCTGGACCGTGGAGTCGCACGCAACGGAGTTCGTCCTTCCGGGGCCGGTGCTGGAACGCCAGTTCATTTCACCGGACCGCAATCCATTCAAAGTCCGGCTTCCCAGGGAGGAGCGGCAAAAGCCCTGTGAGTTCGCTATGCATCGACAGCGGAATCGCTCTCAGGGTCATTACCGTATCCGTGAGCCGGAAGGGATCCGCGGGTGCGGTTTCTCCCGGAGAGAAAACGGCGCAGACGCCCGTGGCCCTGTAAACACCTGAAGCGAAAACGCTGTAAGCTCAACGATGTCGCATCGCGCCTTTGCGCGTTGCATCCAACAGACAGGCCTGGAACAACGGCATGAGGCCGCGACGTCAGGCCGCAAACACTGCGGAGCTGAAGCTCTGCATTCTCCAAAGGAGCAACTCCTGTGGCTTTCGAACTTCCTCCCCTTCCATACGACTACGCCGCACTCGAGCCCACCATCGATGAGGCGACAATGAAGCTGCACCACGGCAAGCACCACCAGGCTTACGTCACGAATCTGAACGGAGCTGTCGAGAAGCATCCCGACCTGGGCAAAAAGACGCCCGAAGAACTCATAAGCGATCTGGCCAGCGTGCCTGAAGAGGTTCGCGCCGTGGTGCGCAACAACGGTGGCGGACATGTAAACCACACCATGTTCTGGCAGATCATGAAGCCCGGCGGCGGCGGTGAACCTACCGGCGTCATCGCCAGCCAGATCCAGACTGACTTTGGCTCCTTCGAGGACTTCAAGAAGAAGTTTAATGAAGCCACGGCCAAGCAGTTCGGCTCAGGCTGGGGTTGGGTGGTGTTCAAGGGCGGTAAGCTGGACATCCTGACCACGCCGAACCAGGACAATCCCCTGTCGCAGGGCCTTTTCCCCATCCTGGG